>JADLBE010000290.1 GCA_020847915.1 Saprospiraceae bacterium
AAATGTTACCTTTGTTTGCAAACACAAAAACTACCATGAACACCATCATCCGACTCAGCCTTCCTTTATTTGTCCTGTTCACCGCTTTTTCAATCCATGCCCAAACCACCAATTCCAACCGCGGCAACATCTGGCGTTTTGGCAACGATGCAGGACTAGACTTTACTTCAGGTACACCTGTCCTAGTTCCAGGCGCCGTGATGGACTCGTACGAAGGCTGCGCCGTTTATTGCGATACCACCGGAGCATTGCTGTTTTACACCAACGGCGGCGGTTCGGAATTCAACAACGTCAACGGTGCGCGCAACGGCATCATCTGGAACCGAAACGGCCAGGTGATGTACGACATGGGCGAAGACACGGGAGGTGGTTACAGCGCAGCCCAAAGCAGCATCATCCTGCCCAAACCGGGAAGTCTCACGGAATACTACTTGTTTACCATGGACGACCGCGCCAGCCTCACAGCCGGCGACAACCGCGGACTTTCCTATTTCATCGTTGACATGACCCTCAACGGCGGTCTGGGCGGCGTTACCACAACCGACGTACGTGTACATACTCCCGCCGTGGAATGCCTGACCGCCGTGCAAAAAGCTGACCAAAGCGGATTCTGGGTCATCACCATCGACGAAACCACACGCGATTTTGTAGTGGTAAGTCTCGATGCCTCGGGCGTGGGTTCACCTGTGCTTCGCGACCGAGGTGCCAACGACGATGTGATCGTAATCAAAGCATCTCCCGACGGCAAATGGGTGTGTTGCAACAGCCAACTGTATGCATTCAATGCGGCCGACGGTACGTTCACGTTTACCACAACGTTGGGGGTGAGCAATTACAGCCTTTCGTTCTCACCTTCCAGCCGCTATTTGTACAGCTTTACGGACGACAGCGGCTTCAGTCCGCTCGTCCGTTACGACCTGGCCGCTTCGGACATTCCGACTTCCCTTGAGGTGGTTGAAAACATCGATTTCACCTTTGGCGGACTCATGCAGATCGGTCCGGACGGCAACATTTACCTTGCGGAAATCACCATTGAGGACAGCGAAGAGCTCAAAGTAAGCGTTTCGCAAATTGAATGCCCTGAAAGCGCCGCCCCAAATTTTAACCGCTCTTTGTTCCGTTTCAACGGCGATTTCGACAATGCCGGCGGTATTTTTACCTCACTTCCCAATTTTGCCGATTACATTTTTGCCCCCCAAACGGTTCCTGCCGACACTTTTAACCTACCCTTTTGCGAAGCCGGAATCACCGTACTGGCGCCGGGCCAGGCCGATGCATATTTGTGGTCAACAGGCGATACGACTGCACAAATCGACATCTTTAGTCCCGGACTTTACAGTGTTTCCTTGTCTAATGCCTGCACTACTGTGGTGAGTTTTTTCGACATCAAAGCAGACTCCATAATTATTGACATTCCTGCCTTCGACACGTTGTGTGCTGCCCTTCCTTTTGCTCTGCGCGTCGATGCCGGCATCACTACTGTAACGGGTTACCTGTGGTCGGACGGCACCACAGCCGACTCCCTGGTCATCAGGGAACCAGGCACGTACAGCGTAACAGTGACCACCGCCTGCGGCCAGACAACCGCCACCTACACCACACCCGACGAAGATTGTTGCAAAGCTTATTTCCCCAACGCTTTCACCCCCGATGGCGACGGGAAAAACGACCAGTTCGGTCCCGTTTTTCCCGGCTGTGAAGTTGAAACGTACGAACTCACCGTGTACGCGCGTTGGGGCGAACAAGTGCACTTCGGCTACAAGGCCAACCAGTTGTGGGACGGCACCATAAATGGCATACCGGCAGTGACGGATGTGTACATTTACGTCTTGAAATACAAACTTGCCGGCGAAACGGAAAAAACCCAAAAGGGTGAGGTTTCGCTGATACGATAAATCCAAAACCATGCGATTCCTCTTCAGTTTGTTGTTTATGGTGCTCACTGCCGGCGTATTCATCTCCGGCGTGGTGTTCGTTATTTCCAAAACCTTTGTACAAATGCTTTCCAATCCGGAAAGTAAGGCCTGGAAAAAAACGATCGAACGCCTGCGCGAACGCCTGACCAGGCGTTATCCCAACCTTATTCCGTGGGACAAGGAAATGCTCAGCCTTTTGTCGCTCAACCGCGAACTGAAAAAGCCGGGCTGGTTCGACAACGTGTACGAAGGCGTGTACCTGAGTATTTTTCAGGAACCCATCCTCGCGTTTGTACAAATGAAAAGCGGTGGCAACGGCGTGATGGTGGCCCGTACGAGCGATCGTGAGTTTATTTTTAGGCAAAAAAGCAACGAAACTGAAATTTGGGTCAACGGCCAACCCTTTGCCGTGCTGGTGAACGGCAACCTGATGGCCGCAGGAAAAGGCAGCCGCCTTATTGCACAAGTGGACACCGGTACCGGCGAAGCGCAATTCCCCGTGACCTTCGGCAACCAAACCGCCGCTTCCATCAACAACCCCGAACACGCCGCCGAACGCAGTCCGAACCCACGGGTGCTTACGCTGCTGCGGGATGTGAATCCAGAAGAAGACAATGCGCTGATGGCGCTGGCGATTTTGCAAATGGCAAAGTGAATTTTAACCACATGAGGCACATAAGGCTACTTAGGCACATTAGAGCGAAATTTCTAATGTGCCTAAGTAGCCTTATGTGCCTCATGTGGTTAACCCCTCTAAACTTTTCTATTAAGAACAAGTTATATACCCTATCATGGCCCTGTTACTATCCGACTTCCGCAAGCAGTTTTCCTCCCTCAACAACATCCCGCGATTTTTCCGCATGATTTGGGCGGTATCGCCACGCCTGGCACTGAGCAACGCACTGCTTAGGCTCGTGCAGGCAGCCATTCCCGTGGCCATGTTGTACGTGGGCAAGGAGATCATCGACGAGGTGTTGCGGCTGATTGCGACAGGAAACTTGTCTTCGGTTTGGGCTGATGCGCGCGACCTGTGGCGCTGGGTGGGACTGGAATTCGGTCTTGCGATCGTGTCGAGCCTGCTTGGCCGGGGCATTTCGGTAACCGACAGTTTGCTGGGCGACCTGATCGCCAACGACAGCAGCGTGCGCATCATGCGGCATGCGGCTACGCTGGATTTGTTTCAGTTTGAAAACCCCAATTTTTACGACAAACTCGAACGTGCGCGCACCCAAACAGCCGGTCGAACCATGCTTATGAGCCTGGTGTTGTCGCAGTTGCAGGACCTGCTTTCCATGCTTTTCCTCATCGGTGGTTTGGCGGCGTTCAACCCGTGGTTGTTGTTGTTGCTGTTTGTGGCCGTGATCCCGTCGTTCCTTGGCGAAACCCATTTCAACCAACGCACGTATTCGCTGACACGTTCCTGGACGCCCGAGCGGCGTGAGCTCGACTACCTGCGGTATATTGGTGCGAGCGACCAGACGGCCAAGGAGACCAAAATATTCGGTTTGGAAAATTTCATCACCGAAAAGTTCAAGGACATCTCGGAACGTTATTTCCAGGCGAACAAAAAAATCACACTTCAACGCGCCGCCTGGGGCACCTTGTTTTCCATCATCAGCACCGCGTCGTATTACGGCGCGTATGTTTTTATTGTTTTGCAGTCCATCACCGGCGCCATCACGGTGGGAACGCTCACGTTTCTGGCGGGTTCGTTCCAGCGCATGCAGGGTTTACTGCAGGGCGTCATGGGTCGTTTTACCCGCATGACAGATACGGCCATGTACCTGCAGGATTATTTCGATTTCCTGGCCATCAAACCATTGTCGGAACGAAACACGAGCAACAAACGTGTACCCAAGCCCATACGCGAGGGGTTTGTTTTTGATGATGTGGGCTTTAAATACCCCAACACAGAGACGTGGGCCTTAAGAAACCTCAGTTTTACCTTAAAAGCCGGTGAAAAGCTGGCTCTGGTGGGCGAAAACGGCGCCGGCAAAACAACCATCGTTAAACTGCTGGCCCACCTTTATGAACCATCCGAAGGCCGCATTTTACTTGATGGCGTGGACCTGCGCGAGTACGATCCCGATGACCTGCGCCGCGAAATCGGCATCATTTTCCAGGATTACGTGCGTTATTCCTTTACCGCGGCCGACAACATTTCCGTAGGCAACATCAAGGAGCGTTTAAATGATCCGTTGATTGAAGATTCGGCTGAAAAAAGTCTGGCCTCCGAGGTGGTTGAAACCCTGCCGGCCCGATACGACCAGATGTTGGGCAAACGTTTCAGTGGCGGCGTAGACCTGTCCGGAGGCCAATGGCAAAAAATCGCCCTTGCACGCGCCTACATGCGCGATGCCCAACTGGTGATCCTCGACGAGCCCACAGCAGCCCTCGACGCCCGCGCCGAACACGAGGTGTTCCTGCGTTTCGCCGAACTGATGCTTGGACGAATGGCCGTACTCATCAGCCACCGTTTCAGTACCGTGCGTATGGCAGACAGGATTGTTTTCCTGGAAGACGGAAAAGTCCTGGAAATGGGCAGCCACGAGGAATTGCTGGCCAAAGGCGGGAAATACAAGGAACTTTTTGAGTTGCAGGCGAAAGGATATCTTTAAAAATGAAATACGAGATACGAAATTTGAAATTAGAAATTAGAATTTAAGGGCCCTCACTCCGCCATTTTGTCTGAATCAGGATTCTCAGGATAATAGGATTTACAGGATTTTGACCCGAAAAAAGCGGAAAACTATACTTAATTGCAAACCAAAATCCTGAAAATCTTATCATCCTGAGAATCCTGATTCAGACAAAATGGCGGAGTGAGCGCATAAAATTCAAATTTCAAAAATCGTATGTCGTATTTCGTCAATCTTTTGTTTCCATGCGCCTCCTCCCAATCTTCCTCCTCTTCTCCACGCTCACAAATGCACAGGGTCCGCTCGACGGTTTCCTGAAGGGTAAAGGTGTGTTTAATCTGGTGCCCAGTTTTTCTTTCAACAGCGCCGACAGGTATTTCGGGGCGCCGGGAGAAACGTACGACATACCGTTTAACGGCAACACACTTTCGGTTTTCAGCGAGTACGGATTGACGGAAAAAATTGATCTGGTGGCGACGGGTGCTTATGTGTTTACCTCGGTGCGCAGCGGTTTTCAGGATGGCGGCGTGTTTGTAAAGTACCGTCCGGTGTACCACCAAACGCAAAAGGCCGGCAAAATTGGTTTGCTTTTTGGCACAGGGCTTTCGTTTCCACTTTCCGATTACGAACCCGCCGCAGAAGGCGCTTTGGGCCAAAAAGCGGTGGTAGCTCCGTTGAGGCTGCTGTTGCAGTGGGAGCTTCCCTTCGGACTTTTCCTGCACGCCAGCGGGGGCTACAACATGCGTTTAGACGAACTCAAGGCGGAAGACATTGCCGGCATCAAGGCCGTGCG
>JADLBE010000291.1 GCA_020847915.1 Saprospiraceae bacterium
GACAAAAAAAGGATTTGGGATGGATTGGATGGGATTTTGGATTGGGATAAAAGGATTTACAGGATTTTGATCGGTTGAAAGTTTGATTGCTTTCTTTTTCTCAAGCCAAAATCCTGTAAATCCTTTTATCTCAATCCAAAATCCCATCCAATCCATCCCAAATCCTTTTTTTGTCATCCCAGCGAAGCGTGGGACCTAAATCTCCATCCCCAAAATCCCAAAAATCCGGGTTAAGACTACTCCACTTCCCCAAAAATCGTCAGTACCTCCGCTTTTTTCTGCTGGTAAAAAAACACCTTCACTTTTTTGGTAAACGCCCCTTGTTTGTACGCGTCGTATTCCAACGTCACCTCACCTTCAGCGCCGGGTTCTACGGGTGTTTCGGTCCAGCGGGCGGCCGTACAGCCGCAGGTGGTGCGCACTGTTTCGATGGTGATGGGTTCGGTACCGGTGTTGGAGTAACGGAACGTGAAAGCTCGCGGACGGCCCTGGGGCATGGTTCCGAAATCGTGTTCGATGCCGGTGTTCCATCGCACCACGGAGGTGGTTTCAGTGGTAAAAAACAGGGAAAGGATAAACGAGAGTAAAACCATAACTTCGTGGAAGGTAACCTTTGTGGAAAGTCTGCTGTCTGATTACGCGCGGACGGGGCAAAAGTCTCCAATCCGTTTGTGAATTTCCTGTTTTTTTCATCCTTTTCCTCTTGTTGATCATGCGCTACTTACTTGTATTCATGTTTGCGGTGGGCATTTTTGTGCTCGGCCGTCAAAATTCCTGTCATTTAAACCTGTTTGGCGGCACCCGCGGTGAAGGTCCGCTCCGCAGCGAAACCCGAAACACAGAACCTTTTCACGGCATTGAGTTGCAACTGGCGGGTGATGTGGAAGTCGTACGCGGCGAAACTTCTGAAGTGGTTGTGGAAGCCCAGGAAAACCTGCTTCCTCTGCTGAAAACAGACATTGAAAACGGTGTTTTAAAAATCCATTTTTCAGAAAACGTTTCCTATTCCAAAGACCTGAAAATCCGGGTCACCACACCTTCGCTGGATGAAATTGATTTGATGAGCTCCGGCACCATCAAACTGGTTTCACAGTGGGAGGGTGACCAACTCAGTCTGGGCATTTCCGGCTCGGGCGACATCGAGGCCATGCAGCTCAACGGCGGCAATCTGGAGTGCAACATTGGCGGCAGCGGAAGCATCAAACTTGCCGGTAAAATGCAAAGTTTAGACGCAGGCATCAGCGGCAGCGGCGACCTTTTTGCCGGCGATTTGGTGACGCAAACCGCCAAACTTAAAGTATCAGGTTCGGGCGGCATGCGTGTACACGTTGAACAAACGCTTGACGCCAACATCAGTGGTTCGGGTGAAATCGAATACAGCGGCGATGCGAGGGCCAGCACCAAAGTGAGTGGTTCGGGTGAGGTGAAGCAGGTGGGAGGGAAGCCGATGATGTAATTTGTGTAAATCTGTGTTGCTTGCATCTGTGTCATCTGTGTGCCATTACTCTACGTTGTGCGATGGCACACGGATGACACGGATGCAAGCAACGCGGATTTACACGGATTTTTTAAAGGTAGTAATCCAGTCATTTCCAAGCGTGAAACGATCGATTTCAATACAATCGGACGGCAATTCCGGCGCCTTCACTCCGTTACCCAACCTTTGCTCGTTTTCCACAATCCTGATCTCATCCCACAAACCCGCATCGATCCATTGCTGAAGGGTGTGGGCCCCGCCTTCCACGAGCAGACTGGTTCGTTTTTCTTCTGCAAGTTTTTCCAGCAGGTCTTCCAAACTGGAAATATCCCAAAACTTCGTTTTAGACCAGTTTCCGGGTCTGGAAGCTCCCAAAACACGGGTTTCTACGGTGTCGTCGAAAAAATGATGGGTTAAGGGTACCAGTCCACGACGGTCGTAAAACAGCCGCAAGGGCGCCCGGCCGCCTGGCCAGAGGCGTATGTCGAGCCTGGGGTTGTCGACCATGGCCGTGGTGTGGCCCACCAAAATGGCGTCAAGTTCGCTGCGCCAGCGGTGTACGAGGCGTTGGGCTGCCGGACTGGAGATGGGCGTTCTTTCGCCCACGCGGCCCAGGAAACCGTCGCGGCTTTGGGCCCATTTGAGCACTACATAAGGGCGTTTTTTCAACATCCAGTGGAAAAACACACGGTTCAGCCACAGACCTTCTTTTTCCAAAACACCCGTTACGACTTCGATGCCGGCGTCGCGCATTTTGGCAACGCTTTGTCCTGCCACCAGCGGATTGGGGTCCGTATTGGCGATCACCACCGTTTTGATTTTTTCCCTCAAAACCGCATCCACGCAAGGGGGTGTACGGCCGTGGTGAAAACAGGGTTCCAGGTTGCAGTACAGGGTTGCTTGTGGAAGCAAATGCCGGTCTTCCGGTTTTACCGATGCCAGGGCATTGATTTCGGCGTGCGCCTCGCCGTATTTTCGGTGCCAGCCTTCGCCGATGATGCGTCCTTCGTGTACCAAAACGGCGCCCACGAGCGGGTTGGGCGACACGTGTCCGGCGGCGTGGCGGGCGAGGGCGAAGCAGCGGTTTATGAAGAAGTTACAAGTTACAAGTGGCAAGTGGCAAGTTACAGTTACAAGTGGTTTACAATATGTTTCCTCCCCAGAGGAATCCTTCGAAGGCGTTGTTTGGATGCCTGCCGATGACGAAACATTCATCAACATCAATGTTTTGTGCCAACATCATGGTGTTTTTCAAATCCGTTTCCGCTGCGGTTTCCTTGACTTCAAAGGCTGTTTTTTTGTCCAAAACAAAGTCTATTTCATTGCCTGTTTTTAATGCATAATAGAATAAGGAACCGTAATGGTGCAATTGGTTAAAAACAGCGTTTTCGAATTTGGCGCCACTGCCAAGGTCGGCGGCAAAAGAGGCCATACCGTTGTCGAGGAAATAAAGTTTACGCGCTTTGACGAGTTCTCTGTCCGGACTTTTGGATGTAACAGGCAACGTTTTGATCAGGTAAGATTGCTCGAACAACGTCAGGTAATTTTCAACGGCGTACCGCGAAATGCCTGATAACGAGCTTAATTTTGATACATCCAGTTTGGCGCCAATTCTTCCGGCAAGCAATTTTACCAGTTTATAAGCTTCATCACTTTTTTTAAAATCGGCAAGTGCAGCGATGTCGTGGTTCATATAAGAACTGAAAATGTCGGCAATCAGATCACGTTTCTGCTGAACATCGTCGGAAAGTACAACCTCCGGAAAACCACCGTATTGGATGTAGTTTTCATAATGGTACTTCAGCCTTTCATATTCTGATTTTGAAAATGGGGCAGCCTTAAATTCGGTTCCAGGTTGCACGTATTCAACATTCCGGAACGTGAGAAGTTCTCCAAATTTCAATGGATAAACTTCAAAGATCTTTTTTCTGCCGGCCATCGACTCTTCAAACTTGTTTTTCAGGTAATAGGAACTTGAACCAGTAAGTATGAATTTGATGTCGTATAAATCGTAAAGGTATTTTACAACACTTGGCAAATTAGGGACGAGTTGGATTTCGTCGATGCCGATCAATACTTTTTCCAACATGTTTATGCCTCTTTGTGTGAGTGCATACACGATGGCTTCGTAATTTTTTTCGGAAAAAAGTTCGCGGTTGTCGATTCGTTCCAGATCAAAAAAGATCTTCTGGCGTATGTCGGACAACTCCATAAGGCGCTTCAGCAGGGTTGTTTTTCCTGTGCGTCGCATGCCTGTGAGGACGGTCACCTGCTTTTGAGCAAGATGCGCCGTCAATTCAGGTATAATGTATCTTGGAAGGAACATTTTTGAAAATAGTTTTACTAAATTATAAATGCTTCACAAAAATAGTAAAACTATTTGTGAAAACAAATTCAAATTCTCGCAATTCCCTCCGCCCACTTCCGCACCATCGCCTCCAACGCCGCCTTACATTTTTCCACGTCCTCCACACTTTTCAACGTCAGCATACGCCTGCCGTCCGTGTATTTGCCCTCCAAAATACCCGTCGGGTCCTCAAGTGAAGCGCCATTTGGGAAAACAAGCATAACAGGGCCTTTGCGCAGGTGCATCACCGCCAGGTCGCGCTGGTACGTTTTGGCGTCGAATGCGGGCATTTCCCCGGTGTAAAAAAAACTCGGTGCATTCCATTTGATTTGTTCGCCGATGGTAGGGTGGGCTTGTAAAAAGACCTGCCGAACGGTTTCAGCCACAATGCCTTGTGCCGGTTCGAGGTTTTGGAGGTATGCCGTAACAGCGGCGGGATCGTGGATGTCTTTGGCCATGTTGTTTAAATAAAGGTTGTAAAGTTAACTTATTCAATGCATTGAAGACCTCATTGGTTCCCGTCAGAGCATGTTGAGTTTAGCCCAAAAGCCGAAATCTCAACATGCTCTTAGGAAAAAATCAGCCACCCGGCTGACCCCGGTCATCTGTGCCCCCCCCAATTACAGTGACTTTCGGGTTTCTTTTCCATACCTGTACATGCACCGCCGGTTGGAATTTTTCTTTTCGACTTTTTGAAAAGTTCATCATGCCTACGCTACACAAAGACATTACCCGCACCGCCAACCTCCACGAACACGCGGAAGGAACAGGTGCTTTGAGAACCCAAATCCCCGTGTACACCGATTTTTTACCGCCCTGCAACAACGCTTGTCCGGCCGGTGAAAACATACAGGCGTGGCTCGGGTTGGCCCAGGAAGGCCGCTACCACGACGCATGGCAAAAACTCGTCGAAGAAAATCCGCTGCCCGCCGTACACGGCCGCGTATGTTACCATCCCTGCGAGGACCATTGCAACCGCACACACGTCGATACCACCGTGAGCATCCACGCCATCGAACGTTTCCTGGGCGACAAAGCCCTGGACGACGGATGGAAAGTGCAGTTTGAACTCAATAAAACGGGCAAAAAAGTGCTCGTCATTGGCGGCGGCCCAAGCGGCATATCCGCAGCTTACCACCTGCGCCGCGCGGGCCACGATGTGGAAATCCGCGAAGCGGGACCAATTTTGGGCGGCATGATGCACTTCGGTATTCCGCCGTACCGCCTGCCCCGCAATGTGCTTGATGCGGAAATTCAACGCATTGTAGACATGGGCATCACCGTTACGCTCAACCACAAAGTATCGGATGTTTTGGCGGAAAAAGAAGCCGGCGGTTTCGACGCCGTTTTTATCGCCATCGGAGCGCATCTTTCCAAAAAAATAGACATTCCGGCGCGTGAAGCGGGAAAAATCCTCGACGCCATCACATTTTTAAAAGATACGGAGGCCGGACAGGCGCCCAAACTCGGCCGCAAAGTGGCCATTTACGGCGGTGGCAACACGGCCATGGATGCGGCCCGCGTGGCCAAACGCCTGGGTTACGAACCACTCATCATTTACCGCCGCGACCGTGAACACATGCCCGCGCACAGTTTTGAAGCCGATGAGGCACTTGCCGAAGGTGTAAAAATCAACTGGCTGCGCACCATCAAGGAAATGGACGAAACGTCCATCACGGTGGAAGTCATGGAAGTGAACGAACACGGCAAACCTGTGGGTACCGGACAATTCGAAACCCTGGAAGCCGATGCGCTTATCCTGGCGCTCGGACAGGAAACCGACACAGGTTTTCTCAAAAATGTAGCCGGCATCGAATTCGACAACGACGGCCAGGTGACCGTGGGCCCCGACATGATGACCGGCGCGCGCGGCATTTTCGCCGGCGGCGATATGGTGCCCAGCGAACGCACCGTTACTGTAGCCGTAGGTCACGGCAAAAAAGCGGCCCGTTTCATCAACGGTTTTTTAACCGGAAACCCGTACATCAAAGGGGAAAAACACCCCGTCGTCGGTTTTGAACGCCTGCACATCTGGTACCAAACGGTTGCTCCAAAGCAGGAACAATCGCAGGCTGCGGAGATGGAAAGGGTGCAGGATTTCCGGGAAGTTCTTGGTGGCTTAACGGAAAAAGAAGCCCGTTACGAAGCCCAGCGTTGCCTCTCGTGCGGCAACTGTTTCGAATGCGACGGCTGCTACGGCGCTTGTCCGGAAGACGCCGTCATCAAACTTGGCAAAGGCAACCGCTACCAGTACGACCTCACAAAATGCACCGGTTGTGCCGTGTGTTACGAACAATGTCCGTGCCACGCCATCGAAATGGAACCGGACCCCTCATTTGTAAACCAGGGCTAAGCGCCCAAGTAAGATAAAACGACCATGTCAAAGTCGAATGTTAAAGTGACGATAGACGGCAACGAAGCCACCGCTTACATTGCTTACCGCGTCAACGAAGTTTGTGCCATTTACCCCATCACGCCTTCCTCCACCATGGCCGAACTGGCCGATGAATGGGCATCCAAAAAAACGCCGAACATTTGGGGACACGTGCCCGAAGTGATCGAAATGCAAAGCGAGGGTGGGGCGGCCGGCGCGGTGCACGGAGCCTTGCAAACAGGCGCCCTGACCACCACGTTTACGGCATCGCAGGGGCTCATGCTCATGCTTCCCAACATGTACAAAATAGCCGGTGAACTCACCAGCGCCGTGTTCCACGTGGCTGCCCGTTCGCTGGCCGCTCAGGCGTTGTCCATCTTTGGCGACCACGCCGACGTGATGGCTGCGCGTACCACAGGTTTCGCCATGCTTTGTTCGGATTCCGTGCAGGAAGCGCACGACATGGCGCTCATCGCACAAAGGGCTACGTTGAAAGCACGGTTGCCTTTTATCCACTTTTTCGACGGTTTCCGGACCTCCCACGAAGTGAACAAGATCAACCTTATCCCCGACGAGACCATCCGGGGCATGATTGATGAACAGGATGTTTTTGCCCACAGGCACCGCGGTTTGAGTCCCGACCGTCCGGTGGTACGTGGCACAGCCCAAAACCCGGATGTGTATTTTCAGGGTCGGGAAACGGCGAACCCGTTTTATGCCCAAACACCCGAAACGGTGCAGGAAGCAATGGATCATTTTGCCAAACTCACCGGCAGGACATACCGTTTGTTCGATTATACTGGCGCTCCGGATGCCGAAAGGGTGATCGTTATCATGGGTTCAGGCGGTGAAACTGCTGTGGAAACCTGCAAATATTTGTGTGAAAAAGGTGAAAAAATCGGCGTTTTGCAAATCAGGTTGTTCCGGCCATTTTCCATGGAACACCTCGCCGCCGCTTTGCCCAAAACGTTGAAAAAAATAGCCGTGCTCGACCGCTGCAAAGAACCCGGTGCGGCAGGCGAACCCCTTTACCAGGACATCATCACGTCGCTGGTGGAAGGTTTGGGCGCTGGACTTATTCCGTCCATGCCGTTGGTGGTGGGCGGCCGCTACGGACTTTCAAGCAAAGAATTTACGCCGGGCATGGTGCGTGCGGTGTTTGACGAACTGAAAAAGGATAAACCCAAAAACCATTTCACCATAGGCATCAACGACGACGTGTCGTTCACCAGTTTGCCCTACGAGGAATTTGATCTCGAAGATCCCACGTTGACCCAGGCGTTGTTTTTTGCCCTGGGCGCCGACGGCACGGTGGGTGCCAATAAAAACAGCATCAAAATCATCGGTGAAAACACCGATTTGCACGCACAAGGTTATTTTGTGTACGACTCGAAAAAATCGGGTTCACAAACCGTTTCCCACCTGCGTTTTGGGAAAAATCCGATTCGGGCGCCTTACCTCATCCGCGAAGCCAATTTTGTGGCCTGCCACAAATTCAACTTCGTGCAGAAGGTAGACATGTTGCAATTCATCAAACCTGGCGGCACGTTTTTGCTCAACAGTCCGTACGATAAAAACGAGGTGTGGGCAGAACTGCCCGTACCCGTTCAAAAAGCCATACGCGACAAAAACCTGAAGTTTTACGTCATCGATGCTTCCAAAGTCGCCGAAGAAGTGGGCATGGGCAGCCGCATCAACACCATCATGCAGGTTTGCTTTTTTGCACTTTCGGGTGTTTTGCCAAAAGACGAAGCCATTGATGAGATCAAAAAGTCCATCAAAAAGACCTACAGTAAAAAAGGCGAAGAAGTTGTTAAACAAAACTATAAAGCCGTGGATGGCGCGCTTGCACACCTTTACGAAGTGACCGGCGATCAAACGGCGAACAACCACGGCGATTTTCCGGCCGTTGTGCCCGAAGAAGCGCCGGCATTTGTGCAGGATGTGACAGCCATGATGATGGACGGTCGCGGCGACCAACTGCCCGTAAGCGCCATGCCCATCGACGGCACCTACCCCGTAGGTACCACCAAATGGGAAAAACGCAACATTGCCGACCTGATCCCCGTGTGGGAGCCCGACATTTGCATCCAATGCGGCAACTGCAGTTTTGTGTGTCCGCACAGCGTCATACGCACCAAATTTTACCACGAAAACCATTTGGAAAAAGCGCACGAGGGTTTCCCGTCGGCGCCCATCAATGCACGTGGTTTTCCGGAAACACGGTACAGTTTGCAGGTGTACCTCGAAGACTGCACGGGTTGCAACCTGTGTGTGGAGGCTTGTCCTGCCCTCGATCCGGCCGACAAATCCCGCAAAGCCATCAACCTGGCGCCCAAAGCCCCCGTGTTGGAACAGGGTAAAAGTGACATCCGGTTTTTTGAAACCCTGCCGGTGAATGACCGTACGGAGATCGATTTTTCCCTGGTGCGCGGCGCACAATTCCTCGAACCACTGTTCGAGTTTTCCGGCGCCTGTGCAGGTTGCGGCGAAACGCCTTACCTGGGCATTTTGTCCAAGTTGTTCGGCGACCGACTCATCGTGGCCAACGCGACGGGTTGTTCGTCCATCTACGGCGGCAACCTGCCTACCACACCCTGGACGAAAAACGCCGAAGGCCGCGGTCCGGCCTGGTCGAACTCCCTGTTTGAGGACAACGCCGAATTCGGTTTGGGCATGCGGATTTCCGTAAACAAACAAATCGACATGGCACGTGAACTGCTGGTACGTTTGCAGGGCGAGGTGGACAACCAACTTGTGGAAGACATCCTGAATGCCCCGCAGAAAAACGAATCGGACATCGCTGTCCAGCGTGCACGTGTGGAAAAATTGAAAACTCAACTGTCGCTTTCGAAACACCCGGATGCCGGGCATTTGCGCTCCGTAATTGAGTACTTCGTGCGTCGCAGCATCTGGTTGGTGGGTGGTGATGGTTGGGCTTATGACATCGGCTCGTCGGGTCTCGACCATGCCCTGGCCAGCGGTAAAGACGTGAACGTTTTGGTTTTGGACACCGAAGTGTATTCCAATACGGGTGGACAAATGTCGAAAGCTACGCCGACTGCTGCGACGGCCAAATTTGCTGCCGCAGGCAAACGGGTGGGTAAAAAAGACCTCGCCATGCAAGCCATTTCTTACGGAAACGTGTACGTGGCACAAATCGCCATGGGCGCCAATCCGCAACAAACCCTGCTTGCCATGCGCGAAGCGGAGGCGTACCCAGGACCGTCGCTCATCCTTGCCTACAGCCATTGCATCGCGCACGGCATCGACATGGAGAAAGGACTCAACCAGCAGGACCTGGCTGTGGCTTCAGGGTACTGGCCGTTGCTGCGCTACAATCCGATGTTGCGTCAGGCCGGCAAAAATCCGTTTGTTTTGGATTCGCCACGACCAACCATGTCTCTGAAGGAGTATGCGTACAACGAATTGCGTTACACCGACCTGAAACGATCAAACCCGGAAGAAGCCGATTACCTCATGCGTCTGGCCCAGGAAATTGTGGATTTGCGTTGGCAGAACTACGAAAACATGGCCAGTTGGAAGGCGGAAGCGTTCCAGCCGATGGCGGTTTTGGAGGGGTAGGTGATTGGTTGTGAAAAAAGTGGCGGGCGATTCAGTTCTACACGATGCCAACGCCAGGCTACGTTTGAGAAACCTACAAGGTTTCTTAAACGTTTGTGTGTGGTTTGGGGTAAAGGAAATGTGGTATCGCCTGGCAGCGTTTAAGAAACCCCGAAGGTTTCTCAAACGTGTTGGAAGGCTTGGCTGAGCTCCCACTTCGATCACGGTGACTCACCGGGAGCAAAGTCTGCGCCATATGTTGTAGGGGCGCCCCTTGCGGGTGCCCTCACATTGCGTTTTGGCATTCTCTAGCTGTATTGAATTGGTGTCTTCAGAAAACGCTAAGGTGTCTCTTGACGCTCCTAATGAACCCATAAAGGGCATCATGTAAGGCGTCAATAGGTGTCTTCCAGTGACATTTCACCTCATTTCCCCCGGTTCATTAGGAGCGTTAGTGAGACACCTGATGCAGATATCCAGTGCCATATCCCCCAATACATCTGGTTCGCTTCAACCGAACCTAAACACCCATATGTTCAGCATGATGGTTGTGTAAATGCGTATTTTCTTGAAAATTATTATCTTTATCATCCTAAAACAACCCTCCACCTACCCATTTGAAAACATGAAAAACCTCCTACCCATTCTTTTCCTGTGCGTCCTGGCCATCAGTTGCACCCACAAACTCAGCGTCACCGAGTTTGAAAAAGAAAAAGCGGCCATCAAAGCCGTCATCGCCCTGGAAACCGAAGCGTATTACAAACAGGATTTTGAAACCTGGAAAAGTACCTACCTCGACGATCCGGCTTTTCGCAAATTCGGGTATTGGGAAGGGTTTGATGAAAAAGTGACGTACAACATCGGTTTTGAAACCTTAAAAGCCGAAAAGAAAAAACAATTCGAAGCCAACGAAACCATTTGGGCCGGCTCTACGGAGGAACGGATCAACGAAAATTTTAGGATTACCAGGGACATGGCCTGGTACACGTTTGAACAATTATCGTTTGAAAAAGGAACCCGCAAACAGGTGGGCCGTTCCCTGGAAACCCGCATTTTGGAAAAACACGACGGCAAGTGGAAAATCGCGTATTTGGGATACCATTATTTTCCGGAAAACGCCGGGAAGTAGCGAAGGCATTGTATGCTGTTATTTGCTAAGATTTGAATTTGCGATCAAATCGAGTTGTCTGTGTACATTTGCCAAAATAAAATCAGGTTTACACACAACTTTACCGCATTGAAAAAAACGCTACTCCTTCTGTTTTGCGCCATCGGCGCCCTTTCTTCATTTGCACAGGATACCATCAAAGTCCAAACATTTACCTGGGCTGACAACCAACGTGCAGATACTTTTAATTTTCCGGATGATCCTTCCCTTTCTTTCCGCAAAATCCTCATGATTTACAACATGCGCTGCCACAACGCAGCCGTGGGCAACGGCAACGTAGGGTGTTACGAGTGGGATTACAGCTGCAATACCTTCATTACCGACCCGACCCGTGTGGACTCCACCCGCGCCCAGGCGCCCAGCCACATCATTTCCAATTTTTCGGGTACGGCTTTCCCCTACAGCCTTTCGCCTACGTACGTTTACACACGGTACATACAGCACGAGAGCAGTTTGCAAGCCAACGGCCCCATTTCGGAAAGCCAAATCGGCAACCAGGGGCAACCCACACAACTTGCGCCCGCCGCTACCACCTTCCGCTACCAGGGCATTTTGCAAGCAGCCGATCTGAGTGCCGGAGGACTTCAGGCAGGTGCGCTCTACGGGCTGAAACTGACGCTTGAACAGGCCGGTTCGACGGTGGGTTTTTTCAAAATCCGCCTCAAAAACACCACGCAGTCCGTGTCCGGCGAACAACCCGACAACAATGGATTGGTGGAAGTGTACCATAAAAACACCGACTTGTCGACCATCGGCGACATGCTTTTCCCGTTTTACCAGTCGTTCAACTGGACGGGCGGTAACCTCCTGGTCGACATCTCGTTCACCACTGCCCAGATTTCCGACGCGCCGGTTTTCCGTTTTTTTGAAACACTTTCAACCGATGCCGCTTTGGTTTCCATGCCCGGCGCAGTTGAAAACAGTTTGGTTTTCGACGGCGCCTGCGCCATGAATCTGCCGGGTACCACGTTTGCGTCCATTCAGAATGAAGTCACCATCGCTTTTTGGAATTTTGGCAACGCCGATGCCTTGCCGACCAGCACCCATTTTTTGGAAGGAAAAGACGCCGCGGGACGCCGTCAGGCCACCCTGCACCTGCCCTGGAGCAACAGCGAAATTTACTGGGACTGCGGCGGCGATGCCTCGGGCTACGACCGCATCAACAAACCTGCGATGTCGTCCGAATTTGAAGGTCGCTGGAATCATTGGGCGTTTACCAAAAACACCGCAACAGGCAACATGAGCATTTTCCTGAACGGACAACTCTGGCATACCGCCACCGGCAAAACCAAACCAATCGACATCCAAAGTTTCCGCGTGGGCAAATCGCTGACCAATGATAACCCGTACTACGGCGCCATCGATGAATTCCAGGTGTGGGACAAGGCCCTCGACGCGGCTACCATCCAGAGCTGGATGTTTAAAAAACTGGACAACACCCACCCGAATTACAACAACCTGGTAGGTTATTATCAGCTCAACGAAGGCAACGGATTTGTGGCCGATAATGCGTCGAACCTCAACATCGACGGTTCCATCGTTCAGCCCAAATGGCAACAAGTGCGCGGCAGCGACCTGTTTCACGATTTTTCCATATCCAACCTGCTGCCATTGGTAACCTTCCTGCAAGGCGATTACGCCATCACCGATACGGCTTTGCCAGTGTTGGATTCGGTGGTTGCCACACAACACCAGGTGGTGTCCTATGGCCTTAACGGTACGACGCTTGTAGCCCTTGATACGCAGTTGGTTTTCCAGGGCGGTCAGCGCCCCGTGTACGACGAGTCGGGCGCCGTGGTGGATTCGGTTTTTGCCGATGTAGACGGCGTTATCGAGATTCAAACCATCGTGCATTACACCAAAAGACAGGCGAAGTACGAACTTTTGTCGCTGGTGACGCCTTACGGCAACGGACTTGATTTGGGACAAAACGGCAAAACATTTACGTTTGATGTGACCGATTTTGCACCCATTCTGAAAGGTTCGCGCCGCTTGTCGCTGGAATACGGCGGTGAAAACCAGGAAGAACTCGACATCGAATTTTGGTTCATAACGGGTACGCCCGACCGCAATGTGATCGACATTCAGCCCATCTGGCCACAGGGGCGCGGCGGTTTTGGCGGCATCCAGAACGACCAGGTTTTTGAACCACGTATCCTGCCATTGCGCAACGACGCTTCGTATTTCAAAGTCCGTTCCGCCATCACAGGCCACGAACAAAACGGCGAGTTTGTGTCGCGGGAACACTACATCAATCTAAATGGCGGTACCCAGGAGTTTACCTACAACGTATGGAAAGCCTGCGGCAAAAACCCCATTTACCCGCAGGGTGGAACGTGGGTATTCGACCGCGCGGGCTGGTGTCCGGGAATGGCGACCGACGTGCGTGAGTTTGCACTCGACGGACTTGTTCAGCCCGGACAATCGGTTGAATTTGATTACGGCGTAAATGGTCCGAACCTCGCTTCTGCCAACTACCTGGTGAACAACCAACTGGTGAGTTTCGGCGCTTACAATTTCCCAAATGACGCTTCGATTGAGGCCATCGTGCGTCCGAACAAAGACCAGGTAGAGTTTGAACGCCTCAATCCGGCCTGCAACGCGCCGACGGTACGTGTAAAAAATGGTGGATTCCAGGTAATTGAATCGATCAAATTTGAATATACGACGGGTCCGGGTTTTGTGGAGCAATACACATGGACAGGCAATTTGGACCGTCAGCAAATGGCCGACATTGCCCTGCCTGCACCGCCAACAGGCTTCTGGAGTGCCGGAACCACGTTTACGGCAACCATTTTGGAAGTGAACGGAGGTCCGGACTACAATCCGGACAACAATTTTGCACGCACCAATTTTACGCCGGCCAAGAATTTTAATTACCCCAACAACATCATCCAGTTGCGTTTAATCACCAACAACACGGGCGCCGATTACAGCTACCGCATTAAAGACGGCGCCGGCGCCGTGGTTTTGGAACGCAACATGACTGCAAGCAATACGACCTACACCGAAGATCTGACGTTCCCGGGTGGATGTTACACCCTGGAGTTCGACGATGCGGGCAACGACGGCTTGTCGTTTTGGTTTTATCCCAACAACGGCAACGGAAGTCTGCGTTTTCAACGCAAACTTCCCACGGGCATCATTGCGCCCATACAGGCGTTCAATGCAGATTTTGGAGCCGGGGTGCAGTTCGACTTTACACTTCCTGCCATGGTGGACAGCGAAGAAGCCACCGATCACCTGCAACTTTTCAGCGCTTACCCGAACCCGACAAGCGACGTGTTGAATATTGATGTCGTGGGTTACGAAGGCAAAGAGCTGCGTCTTCAGTTGTTCGATTTAACCGGAAAAATGGTGGTAGAAAAAACGTTCCAAAGTGTTTCTGAAAAAGAAACCACCCAATTGGAACTTGGCGAACTGGCGGCTGGCATGTACATCCTGCGTTGCACGGATGGCAAAAAAAGCTGGGCGAGGGAGATCGTGAAGAACTGAGTTTAAAGTTTGAAGTTTAAAGTTTGAAGTTCAAGAGCCACTCCGGATGTACGGGGTGGCTCTTGTTTTTTCCGGCCTCAACCATTCCTTTTTTTTCAACAATTTTGTAACATTACATCCACGAATGAAAACAGGTACCCTATGAGCTGGACAACCAACCTCCGCTTTTGTTTGGGATTGGCGTTTTTCGTTTTGATCGGAAAACTGCAAAGTCAACCCGAATACGCCAAAGAACTCTGGTCTGTTTACAACCAGGCGCCGGATTTCGAAAAGCGGAAGGAAGCGTACACCAAACTGGAAAAGTTTTACAGTTTGTACCATTTGGACTCGGCCCTGGTGATTAGCATGCAGTTCAAGGAGGAGGTTTTACGCAAGCAGCCTGATTTTGCACCCTTTGTTGATGTCAGAATTGCTGCCACATACACCCGTTTGCTGGAATTTGAAAAATCTGCCGACATTCTTATTCCATTGCTGGAATCAGCGGAAAAAGCAGGGAACGATACTTTGCGCGCCAAAGTCCTGCATACTTTGTCCAACCTCAACCATGCCCAAAAACAAAAGGAACTTGCACTTCAAAGAGCCCGTGAAGCGGCATTGTTGTTTTCAAAATTGAATCTGTGGAGTGATTTATGTGCAGCCTACAACGCCATTTTTATTTATTACAGTGCCGTAAATCAGGATTCGGCTTTTCATTACCTGGACAAGATGCAATCGATCGCCGACAAACACGATCTGAACGAAGTTAAGGCGACGGTTGCCAACAACCGGGGGGTATTATACCACATCAATCAAGATTTGGAGAAGGCTCTGGGTTTTTATGAAAAAGCAGTTTTTTACGAAAAAAAGATGGACGGTCGTTACGGCTTGTGTTTTAACCTGGTCAACATAGGATACATCAACAGGGACCTGAATCGTTGGGATGAGGCGAAAAAGTGGTTTGATGAAGCCTTGCCTGTCTGTACGTCCTGCGGCAATGTTGAAGGCGTTGGCAGCAGTTACAAAGGTTTGGCCGACGTATACGAAGCACAGGGTGATTTCAAAATGGCTGTGGCCTCCCTGAAACAGCTCGGTGAAGTGGAAAATAAGTTGCAAAAAGAGTCGTACAACCGCGCTACGCAAACCCTGGAAGCCAAATACGGTTCCGAAAAAAAAGAACGCGAACTGCTTCAGCAACGCGCCACCAATTACCGGCAACGTGTACTGCTGATCTCTCTGGCTGCTTTCCTGCTGGTATTTGCTCTGGTCGTTTATTTATTTTGGAACCGTTACCGGTTGAAACAAAAGGCAGAACTAGATGCCGCGATTATACGCGAACAACAGATCGGCCTGAATGCCGTCATCGAAGCCCAGGAAACCGAACGCAAACGCATCGCCAAAGATTTGCACGACGGGATTGCCCAGGAACTTGTGGCTCTGAAATTGGGACTTCAGGCCATACAGCAGAAGGCAGATGGCGCCGAAGCCGGAAAACTGGACCCGCTGCTTCAACAACTTGACGCCTCCTGTACCGAGGTCCGCCACATCGCCCACGGCATGGCGCCGCCGATGCTCGAACAACAAGGTCTGGCACCGTCGCTGCAGTTGTTGTTGCGCAACACCCTTCAGCCGGCCGGCATCCATGCCGAATTTGAATCGTTTGAACTTCCCGATCGTTTGAACGAAAAAATGGAAACAGGTTTGTACAGGATCGCGCAGGAGTTGCTAAACAATATTGTTAAACACGCTGATGCCCAAAACGTGAAATTGCAACTGTACCGTACCGGCAAAAACCTGGTAATGAAAATGGAGGACGACGGCAAAGGATTTGATTACGAAAGTGTAAAAGCCAAAGGAAGTATGGGGCTTTTGAACATCCTGAGCAGGGTTCGGGCATTGGATGGGACGTTTTTTGCCGAACAAGCTGTTCCGAGCGGAACAGTGGCTACCGTTAGGATTGGATTGTAAAACGGGCGTTTTTTGAGAAAAAACTTACCTTAGGGGTGTGGAAAATACCGTAAAACTCATCATTGCCGACGACCATCAATTGGTACGCCAGGGACTTGCCGCGCTTCTGGGCGCCCTGGATTTTGTTGATCTGATCGGTGAAGCGTCGAACGGACAACAACTGCTTTCGTTGTTGAAATCCGGGAAAAAGCCTGATGTGATTTTACTGGACGTCGACATGCCGGTGATGAACGGACTCGAAACCCTCGAACATCTTTCACGCGACGCTTTTGGCGTAAAAGTCATCATGATGACCATGCTGAACGACCGTGCTGTGATTCAGGATGCCGTTGGCAAAGGGGCCCGAGGTTTTTTGTTTAAAAATGCATCCGTTTCGGAGCTCTCCGATGCGATTTTAAAAGTTTCCCAGGGCGCCATGTACCTGTCTTCAGAGGTGTCCATGACCTTACTTCAGCCAGAAACCCAACAGGTAAAAAACGCCGCCGTTCAACAACTCAGCGAACGTGAAATCGAAGTGCTCCGGCTCATTGCCGAGGGTTTGTCGAGCACCGAAATCGGTGAACAACTGTTCATCAGTCCACGCACCGTAGATACCCACCGCAACAACCTGATTCACAAACTCGGCGTGAACGGTATAGCAGGTTTGGTGCGATTTGCCCTCCAAAACGGGTTGGCTTAGAGCTTGTTCGGATTTCGGTTTTGAGGCGAGCATGAGCAAATTTTGTTTTAAAGAAGGCAAAATTTGCAGCTGTAGCCGGGTGCCTACAGCGAAAATTTTAGCGCACTTTAAAATAAAATTTGCCGTGCGCAACCCAAAACCCGAAATCCGAACAAGCTCTAAGGTTCCTTTTTAGGTGATAACACCCATTTTACGCAAATCTGCGTAGTGGTTTTACGCAAATCCGCTGATGTGGCGGGTTGGCGCAGCCCCGCATCTTTGCATCATCAAACCGGATGTTAAACAAATCACCAAGCCAAACTGCCATGAAGAAAGCACTCAAAATCCTCGGCTATTTCCTGCTTGCCTTGTTGGTGATCGTAGCGTGTTTTGCAGCCTACATTCAGGTTGCACCTTTCCCGACTTACGAAGCCAAAATGCCAGTTTTTGTAGTTGCAAGCGACAGCGCCCACATCGCGGAAGGACGCCGCATCGTGTTGACCAAATGTGGCTATTGCCACAGAAGTCCCGAAGGAACGTTGAGCGGTGATTTGTGGGGCGACGATCCCATGTTCGGGAAAATATGGGCGGCCAACCTAACCCACCATCCCACCGCAGGCATCGGAAATTACACCGGTGGGGAACTTGCTTACCTGCTTCGAACAGGCATCAAAAAAGACGGAAAATTTGCCGGACCATTCATGATGTTTCCTACCATGACTGACGAGGATCTTGCCTCAGTCATCGCCTTTCTGAAATCGGATGCACCAGAAGTTCAGCCGTCCGATTGGCAAAAACCACCGGCCCAGCTCACTTTCCTGGCAAAAATGTGGCTGAAAGTTTTGGTAAAACCAAGCGAATATTCAGACAAACCCATAGTTACGCCTTCGCCAGCCGACTCCATCGCTTACGGCAAATACCTGACTACCAGCAAATGGGAATGTTCGTTGTGCCACTCGGAAAGTTTTGAAACGTACAACCACTTCGAACCGGAAAAATCGCCGGGTTATTTGGGCGGGGGTAACCTGGTAGGCAAGAAAAATGAAAAACCGGTACCGTCCGCCAACCTTACACCCGACAAAGAGACCGGTTTGGGCAACTGGACACTGGAGCAATTTTCAGATGCTGTCAGGTACGGCAAACGTCCCGATGGTCGTGCCATGAACCATGCCATGCCTCCTTTTGCCGTGCTGACCGATGCTGAAGTTTCCGCCATTTGGCAATACCTGAAAACCACGCCGCCTTTGAAAAACAAGGTGGTTCAGGCCGAAAACCAATAACTACAACGCTTAATTTCAACCAATTTAAACTTTTTTTCAACATGAAAAACTTGCTGTTCTTCCTTCTTGCAACCCTGTTTACCCTGAATGCCAACGCTCAAAAAAACGCCAAAGACGAAGCCGATATCCTGAAATATTGGGATACATCCTGGAAAGCGTACGAAGACAACGATGAATCAAAAATGTGGACCTTTTATGCCCCCAATGCATGCGAAGTTTACCCCGACGGCAGTACCGTTTGCGGACTCGACAACATCAAAGCCGGATACGACCAGTTCAAGGGCTTGTTGGAAGGTGCGCCCATCTTTACCTACTCCAAACCCGACATCCATTTCATCGACGCCAACAACGCTTTGTTGCTTGCCAACATCACCACCGACGTCAAACTCAAAGGCGGACAACAAATCGGTGGAAATACCAAATTTGCATTGGTGCTTCACAAGGAAAAAGGAAAATGGCTTGCCGTTTTCAGCTCGCAAACGCCGATCATTCCCATGCCGGATATGGGCAAATAATGCATGTTGACAAACAAAAGAACAGCAGCCGTTTTGGTGGGGAAACCTGCCGGAGCGGTCGCTGTACCTTTTAATTACTCGTTTCCCATTTCCATGTAATATAAATCAATGCCTTCGGCCCAATAATCCTTTTGGACATCGGTGAGTTTAAATCCGAATTTTTCAAAAAAGGGTGAAGCCATTTGGGAAGTTCGTACAACCAGTTTGTCCACTTCAGGCTCGTCTTTCAAAATACCCAAAACGTGGTATGTCAGTTGTTTGCCCAAACCTTTACCGGCGTATTCCGGGTCGAAAAAGATCCAACTGATGCGGCCTTCTTTGGTTTCGGGCAAAACATTGTAACCCGAGCCACCCACCACTTTGCCGTCGTGTTCAAACACCTGGTAATGGTCGCCGTGTAACACGAGGTATTGTTCAAAATCTCCAACTTCTTCCGGGGCAAAATTGGCGGGAACGTTGCGTTTAAGGACATCGAGCAAGGCGTCGTGATCGGATGGGTTGTAGGGGCGTATCATTTCCAATGTATTTATTGCAAAGATAATAGGTCAGGCAGATCGTTTTTTCAATCTTTTTAACCCAATCTTTGTTCTAATCCAATCTTAAAATCTCCAACATGAAAATTGCCATCATCGGCTCGGGAAACGTAGGCGGCGCTTTGGCGCAACAATGGATCAAAGCGGGCCACACCGTCCTTGTTGGCGCCAGGTTTCCGCTCAGCGATAAAAATACCGCGCTCGCTTCCATAATTGGTGAAGACCGGTTCACAGACGTTGCTTCTGCCGTCGCTCAATGTGATGCCGTATTGATTGCATCACCTCCCACAGCCATCCTCGACATCATCGAAAGTATGGGCGATGTAAGCGGCAAGGCGCTCATCGATGCCACCAACGCCGTGCGGCAAAAACCGGAGCCGTATCAGACGGTTTACCACGCCCTGGTGGATAAAACCGGCGCCAATGTGGTGAAATGTTTCAACACCACCGGTTTTGAAAACATGCTGAATCCGGATTACGGTCACGTGCGTCTCGACATGTTTATGGCCGGCGACAGCGATACCGCCAAGGACCTCGCCGAACAACTGGCCAAAGACGCCGGCTTTGAAAACTGCTACGATTTCGGCGGCGCCGATAGGGTAGAGCTGCTCGAACAATTTGCCATGGCGTGGATCAACCTGGCCATTTTTCAAAAAATGGGCAGGAATGTCGGATTCAAACTGGTGCGCAGGTAATTTCCTTACGCCACCAAAAGCAGGAACAATTCATCGGTGGTGTTTTCCATGGCGATGGGTACAAAGCAGTACCACAACAGAAAATCGAGTAAATAATCGGCCTGTTCGGCGGCAGAGGTTATGCGAACGGCTGGTTTCCCATGTCCGGCATCCAAACCGTAGGCCAAAACATCAAGGCTGTTGTGTGTCACGACCCATTCGGCAAGTGGGTTGTTGCGCACCTTCAGGTTGTACTTTTTTCCTCTGAATTCCAGCGCCATGGTACTGCTGAACCAGTTTGCCGGTTGGGCCGTAGCGAGTTGTTTGCCATGCTGGTCGATGATTTCCAAACCATTTTTCCAGAACCCGTTGTGCCGTATCGTATAGGTATTGTCGCCCAGGGTGGCAACGGCCCTTCGGTCCGTGGTGTTGGTCGCGATGCTGATGTTACCCACCACTTGGCCGTTTACCAAAAAGTTGTACCGGCCCTCGCCGGTTTTGATCCATTGTTTGTTCATGAATTGATTTTTTGTTACTGGTTTGAAACATAAGTCGCACAAACAATTCCAATATGACAAAGGACCAAACGGTTTTGGAAAACAACTTTTTTAAAACATTTTTACTATAAATTTTTGTTTATTTAAAACAAAAAAGTTTAAGTTTGTAAACTTTATCACCAAACCCTGTCCTTATGCCTTATGTATCTTCGCAAAAAATCACCCCATTCCTTTGGTTCGATGGCCAGGCAGAAGCCGCCATTAACCTCTACACCTCCATTTTCCCGAACTCTGAAATAATTTCCCTGAAAAAGTGGGGTGAAGGGTCAGAGTTTCCGGCCGACTGGGTCATGACCGGCACCATGTCTCTATGCGGGTTGCAATTGTACGCATTCGATGGAGGTCCGATGTTCAAATTTACCGAGGCCATTTCTTTGTTTGTCATGTGCAAAGACCAGGCTGAAATTGATTTTTACTGGGAAAAACTTACTGAAAATGGCGGCAGCGAGACACAGTGCGGCTGGTTGAAGGATAAGTTCGGCTTGACGTGGCAAATTGTACCAGCCATGTTGGGCGAAAAAATAAGCTCCGGTGAACCTGCCAGGATTGCGCAGATGTTCCAGACCATGTACACTATGAAAAAGCTGGACATCGCGGCCCTCGAGGCGGCGTACAACGCGTAATTTTAAACCGCCCACCGCCCACCGCCCACTGCCCGCTGCCCGCTGCCTGCTAACTGCTGCCTGCTTAAAAATCATAATACACCAGCATATTCACACGAACACCTTTGCCGCTGCTCAGGTCATAATTGACCCTGGTACCCCAAATAACCTCCATACCGATCCTGGCGCCTTCAACCACATTCCAAAAGGTATTGAAGTCGACGGAATAACCCCTGAGGTACGTGTCTTCGTCCTGAAAGTCGGTTTTTTCAGTCTGAACCAGACCAAAGGTTAGGTTGCTGTACAATTCGGGCGTCCAGTCGTGTTCGTAGGTAACGAACCCGCCGACCGACAGCGGCAGAACAAGTTGTGTGCTGCTTTCGATCAGCACATC
This sequence comes from Saprospiraceae bacterium, assembly GCA_020847915.1. Classification (GTDB taxonomy): domain Bacteria; phylum Bacteroidota; class Bacteroidia; order Chitinophagales; family Saprospiraceae; genus M3007. The sequence goes on from JADLBE010000291.1 coordinate 21,583, forward strand.
CGAGCCGTGGTCGGACAAATTGTTGACGAATTGGGAAATGGCGCGGCCGGCCACGACCTGTGTGAACCATTTACCGTTAAGCCAGGTATTGATCACGGCAGAGGATGAGATGCCCCACCCGGCGCGTACCACCAAATCGTTGGTTTCGTTTCTGCCCGACAGAATGGGTACAATACCTGCAATTTTGAATGATCCCCAGGAACCACTTCTTTGAAGTCGCGCGGTAAGCCCGGGCAACAGTTGAAAAGCTTTGGCATTAACGGAGTCGGGGATTTGAATGTTGGGTACAAAATATTCGAGACCCATGGCTGCGTCCATGCCCACGACGGGACGTTTGAGATAGTACCTAAACTGCGGCGTTCGGGTGGAAATGCTGCCGATGGGACCGCCGGAATTGACGGTGCCCGGAATGGACGTAATGTGTGAAAAAAGGCTCCAGGTTTGTCCGAACAACACGTTTTTGAACTCCCCGTAAGCATGGCGTATGCGGTAGCCGTTGGAGCCGGCAAAGTCGGTTTCAAGACGTATAAACACACCTTTGCTGTCGCTCGTTTTGCGTGTTACTTCAAAACCAAGCCTGGTTTGGCTCAGGGAATTGAAGTAATTGGGAAACAGGAAATCGCCTTCACCAATGGGAATTTCGGAGGTCCGGAACGAACTTTTGGATCCCAGCTCCCGGTTGTCGTACACCGCCAAAAAACGCACCGAACCCAGGATTCTGAGCTGCATCATGCGGTCGGGCGTAACGATGAAAAGACCCCTGTCCTGCGCGATGTCGAGCCGTGCATCCTCCGTTTTTTTTACGGTATCCTTCAGCATGTCCTGCGGCTGGCTGGTACTCAGGAGGGTTTTTCCGGTAATGGCGGTGGTATCCTGGGCGTGGGCTGGGGCGTAAAGTAGGAAGGCGACTACCGCTGAAAGCAAGCGGATGACAGGTATGCCGGAAAAGCGTTTCGTAAGTATATGAAAGAAGATCATGGCGGTTTCATTCAACCGTAAAACTATGAAACAAAGTGCAAACTTGGATTTTATAGAAGTGATTCGGCTTTGTTACCCTTAGCAGAAAATTTAAAGGCAAAAGGCCTCTTTTCTTTCAATGCAATTTTTCGGATTTCGGCCCAATGCTTAATGACCAATTGAACAAAGTCCCAATAAAGAAATCCAGTTTTGGAGGGTGGCGAAATGAAAATTACGCCCAGACCATGTTTAATGTATAATTCCTTTTGGTTTCGAATTCTATTGATGTACTGGTCCTGAGTGATGACTACAGAACCTTCATCTCCCAAAACAGGGATCCATTCTTCATCTTTAGCTCCTTTGCCGAACACATCAGATAGGAAAACTACTTCGATTTCTTCTTTTTGCTGCCGGTTCAGAGGTTTTTGCATTTCATTCAATCCTCTGGTAAAATAAGGCGAAGCATTTTCGTCAAAATATATCTTCATTAGGCGGCTTGTTGGTAAAACTTAATAGCGTCTCGTACTTCGGATAACTTAATATCATAAAGCGCAGCAATTTGTTTTTCACTTTCACCTCCTAAATGCAAAGCATACAATGTTTCGGTTAATATGTTGGTGCCTTTAATGACAGGTTGGCCAAATTGATGCTGGGGATCAACAACAATTGTATGCCCTTTTCCAGAAGGATACAAGCGCAGTGCAGTTTGATTTTTTGGGTCAAAATCTATTTTTTTGAGAAAATCGGCAATGATGCCTTTCAATTCATATTGCATTCCTTTTACAGAAACGATGGTATCCAAGTCAGGTGAAAAAAGTACATTTTTACCATCCGTCATGATCCGGTAGGAAGCAAAAGGATAATCTACCCCCAATTCTTTTTGCAAAACACCATGAGCATTTAGTACGTGTTTTGCAGAGACACCGTGCTTACGCAACTCATAAAATACATAAAATTCTACAAGCGTAAAAAAATTAATGGCTTTGTCTCTTTTATGCCCCCATGAATGTTTTTCACCAACTTGCTTTGCAAATCGTAGATCCCAATACTCCTTCAACCATCGGCGAACTGTAGCCTTTGGCAAATGCAAGATCTGTGCTACATCCCGTAAGGTGTAGATGCCGTATCCAATTTCTGGCTGATTCGAAAATGTAATTGCTGTCATACCGATCTACAAAGTTGTAACACAATTTGTTTATTTGCAAACTTTTTTTATTTCACTCCCATTCTTGGTGCAAGCTGGCAGAGAGGGGCTTCAAGGTCTGCCCGATAGGCATGCTCTTTGGCTATGCCTGAGGCATAGCGTTTTTGCAAGGAGCTTATGTACTTGTAAATACGCATTTTTGTCTGATTTTGAGGCAATTTTAAAATTATAGTTTATGTATGAGGTAGTTAATAAACGCTGAGCAGACAATTAACATAAATCTAGCCTCTTCCATATTAATAGAGATGTTTTTTTCCAGCAGAGCGTGTCTAATGCCACCTTCATCTGAGGTAAATCCATAAAGGGCGCTAAATGCTTGTTTAAGTGAAGGGGGAACCTGGTGTTTGGTTTCAATTTCTTTGAGAGCCTGACCCAGGGTGACCTTGTTATTATTAATTATGATTTTTGAAAGTGCCTCAACAGCAGATATTGACTCTTTAATCGAGTTTCGAAAGTCGGGATTTTTTTTGTCGGAATAAAGTTCTACAGCCCTTTTTAAGTGCTCCTTAACTGTTTTAAATTTATTAGTACTAGACAATGCGTTATTTATTTCTATTACTTCTTCTTTA
>JADLBE010000292.1 GCA_020847915.1 Saprospiraceae bacterium
AAACGTAACCCGTGAATAACAACGACATTTTGTACAAGAGCCATCCCTTTTACCGGGGATGGCTCTTGAATTTTTATTTTTAACGCACAAACAACAACTCGCGGTACTTCACCAGCGGCCAGTATTGATCGTCAACAATGGCCTCCAGATTGTCCACCGCCTCGCGAATGTGGTCCATCTGTGGTTTTACGTTGGTGCACAGGATCTCTGCTTCCTCACGCACATTGCCGGCGTGGTGGGCTTTGTCCAAAAACTTCAGCATCTTATCCAAACTTTCATCGATGGTGGTGGTGCACTTAACCAACTGCTTCAGTTTGTCTTTTTGGTAACCAACAGCCTCGCCCATATCGATGGCTTTCATGGCGGCGATGTTTTGCGCCAACTCGGTTTGGTAACGAATAACCGCAGGCATCACGATCGACAGCACCATTTCTTCCAATGTTTTGGCTTCAATGCTCAGCTTGGTGTTGTAAATGTGCAATTGAACTGCATAAAAAGCTTCCAGTTCGATGTTGTTCATCACGCCCGACTTGCCGTAAAAATCCATGGCCAGTTTGGAGCCTAATACGTCGAGGGCTTCGGGGGTGTTGGCGAAATTGTTCAAACCGCGTGCTGCTGCTTCGGCCTTCCACTCATCGGAGTAGTTGTTGCCTTCAAACAGGATGGCTTTCGACTTCCGGATGTAATTTTTCAACACCATCAGGATGGCCTCTTCCTTGTCGGTTCCTTTCGACGTGAGTTTGTCTACGTCGCTTTTAAATTCGATAAGTTGCAAAGCCATCATTGTATTCATGGCCGTCATCGGACCGGCGCAGTTCTGGCTCGAGCCTACGGCGCGGATCTCAAACTTGTTGCCGGTGAAGGCGAACGGCGAAGTACGGTTGCGGTCGGTATTGTCGAGCTCGAGGTTGGGCAACTTGCTGATCAGGTCGAGGGCGCGTTTTACCGCCGCATCGTCGGTTTTTTTGCCGTTGGCAATTTGATTCAGCAATTTGGTGAGTGCTTCACCGATAAACACCGAAATGATGGCGGGTGGGGCCTCGTTGGCGCCCAAACGGTGGTCGTTGCCGGCGTGTGCAATGCTGGCGCGCAGGAGGTCGGCATATTTGTAAACGGCTGTGATGGTGTTTACAAAAAACGTCAGGAAGCGCAGGTTGCGGCCCGGATCTTTGCCCGGCGACAACAGGTTCACACCCGTGTTGGTGCTCATGCTCCAGTTGTTGTGTTTGCCCGAGCCGTTTACGCCGGCAAAAGGTTTTTCATGCAACAACACACGCAGCTTGTGGCGACGGGCCACGCGCTCCATGAGGTCCATAAGCAACTGGTTGTGGTCCACAGCTACGTTCACCTCTTCAAAAATAGGCGCAACTTCGTATTGCGACGGCGCTACCTCGTTGTGGCGCGTGCGCACAGGTATGCCCAGTTTGTGACATTCGGTTTCCAAATCGCGCATAAACGCGTATACACGCTCAGGAATGGAACCGAAGTAGTGGTCTTCGAGTTGTTGGTGTTTGGCGGCAGGACGGCCGAGCAACGTACGGCCGGTCATGCTAAGGTCGGGACGGGCGTTGTACAAAGCGTCGTCCACCACAAAATATTCCTGTTCCCAACCCAGCGTTACGGTCACTTTGTTCACCGATTCGTCGAACATTTGGCAAACCGGGATGGCCGCTTTGTCGAGCAGGGTTTGCGAACGCAACAGGGGCAGTTTGTAATCCTGGGCTTCACCGCCGTAGGTTACAAAAATGGTGGGGATGCAAAGGGTTTTGCCGTCGCCGGCTTCCATGATGAAAGCGGGGCTGCTGGGGTCCCATACCGTGTAACCGCGGGCTTCAAAAGTGCTGCGCAAACCGCCGCTGGGGAACGATGATCCGTCGGGCTCCTGCTGAACCAAAGCGCTGCCTTCAAACTCCTCGATCACACGACCGTCGTGGGTCATGGTGAAAAACGAGTCGTGTTTTTCGGCTGTTTTGCCCGTCAGCGGCTGAAACCAGTGTGCGAAGTGGGTACATCCGTGTTCCATGGACCACTCCTTCATACCATTGGATACCACATCAGCCACTTCCCGGCTGAGCTTTTGTCCACTCTGAACAGCTGCCTTAACGCTCAGGTAAGCGTTTTCAGGCAGGTATTTTTTCATGGCGGCGTCGTTGAATACGTTTTCGCCAAAATAAGAAGCAATGGTCTCGACGCCGGTGCTTTCAAAATCGGGCAGCGGATCAAGTCGATTCTCAATGGTTTGGAGTGCGTTGAAACGGGTAAGCGACATGGTTCTGTTGCAAATAAGGTGAAATAAATCAGTTTGAGGTCGTAAAAGACCATTCAAACCGTATTTTATTTTGAAACGAAATAAAAGGCCATTTCAGCGAAAATGCGGGTATCGGGAATAAAATAACAGGAAAATTGGTAAAGATTATGGCATCAAAGTCGTTTTCATACGACCACAACCGCTTTCGTGGTGCAAAATTACATGCATTTTCAGCGAAAAACCATCGCCGGATGATTTTTTTGTAAAAATATTTATAAAATAAGAAGAAGAAATCGTGTTGAATTTGTTTTTTAAATCAGAATTAAATTTTATTAATATTATAAAATTTAAATTTTTAATTTAAATTTAAGATTGCAAAGGCCTCTGCGGGAGGGTTAATACGTATTTACGCGCAAATTAATTGGGGAGGAAAGGTGGCTTGGTGAGGTTAAAATGAACCGGGTGTGGATAGGGTGAATATGTACCGGAAATCGGCAACAGGAGTCTCGTTGACACTCCACCGGGGCAAATGAGGTGTCTCGCTAACGTTCGACATGACACCTCATTTACGCCCGGTTCATTAGGACCGAAGGGAGACAACTGATGGCAATTTATGATTTACCTCTTCCGGTTCTTTCTTATGTGTCATGTGGAAAAGGCACAAAACTTTTTGGGCTTTATACATTGAAAATGTACCGTGAGTAGCCAACCACGAAGTGGTTGAATATGAATAGCTCCGGGTGAGACCCGGGGTAAAGATCCCCAAGCACCCCATCCCTTAAAATCCCCCAATCCAAATCAAATTTCAAATTTCAACAATCGTCATTCATAAATCGAAGCAAAAAGGCCTCCCATGCGACGTTTCGCAGAGAGGCCATCCCAAAAACCAATTGTTAATGATGTGTAACTTATCTGGAAAACCATGTTTCAGGTTTTCCAGACAGGTCATCAGTTGGAAGCAGGATTTTGATTTGCTTTTTTGCTGTTGAGGTTCAGCGAAAGGGTCAGTTCGTGACCGCCGCCGCTGTAAGGCTGGAATTCGTTGAACGAAACATCGTACGAATACAAAGCCTGAACCTTGGAAATTTTTGTTCCGAGCATGAAAGCCAGCGAGCCGCCGGTGCTTGGGCGGTAGGTGAGTCCTGTGATGAGTGCTTCGTTGAGGAAACGTCCCTGCAGGTTGATGTCTACCTGGAACGGCACGTCGCGGATGTCGCGCAGGGTAATCGAAGGAATCACTTTGAAGCCCTGGTCTTTCATGTTGAAGATGTAACCCATCTGAATCATGTAAAATGCAAGCAGTCCGTTCGACTCGGGTTCGTCAGCCGTGGGCACATCGTCGAGGCGTGCACGAACAACGTTGGGAAGGGTAATGTCGAAAAACAGTTTTTCGTCGTACAGGATGTGGGCGCCCATCGATGCGTCGAAGTAGCTTTCTCCGTCGGTCATGTTTTCCACGTCCGTATCGTTGGGATCAACCAGTGGATTGGACAACAAGGCATTGTCGAGTTGCTTTTTCAGGAATTCTGTGGTCAGACCAAGACCAATTTTGGTTTTGCCTGCCTGGAAACGGAAGGCATAGTTGCCCTGGATGCGGAAGAGGTTGAGGTCGCCGGCTTTTTCTGAAAAAACACCGCCGCCAAGACCAAGTTTATCACCAACTGGCCCGTGGTACATCACTGTGTACGACTTCGGCGCGCCGGGGAAACCCGACCAGTTGCTGCGGTAGTTGCCCAAAAACTGGTGTTGGTTTTCAAAACCCGTGTAACCCGGGTTGATCAGGATGGGGAAAATGGGGTAGTGGGTGTAGGTAGCCTGCTCCTGGGAGATGGCGCGCAAGGCCACAACGGCCAATAGAAGGGTAAAAATTACCTTTTTCATTGTAATCGAAGTTTGGGCAATGGAAAATGAAGGAGTATGGCGCGCTGCCCGACAGAAGGGCTGCCGGGCAGCGCACGAATGGTTGATTTATCGCAACAGGTTGATGTGTCCTTTGGTAACGACGTCTTCGCCGCCGGCACCTGTGTACGTGAGTACGTAGTAGTAAACACCTTCCGCGAGCGGTTTACCGGAATCGGTCAGACCGGTCCAAACGCGTGACGAGTTGTCGTAGTTGTCGGTTTCAAAAACCAGCTGTCCCCAGCGGTTGTAAATTTCGATGTGGTTCTTCGTCGATTCGGCGCAGGTGATCAGCAGGTAGTCGTTTTTACCGTCCTGCAAACCTGGTGTGATGACCGGGCGAAGGCTCATGCAATCGATGTCTTTCGAAAACAAGGTATCCACACCGATGGCCGTGCAACCGTTGGCATCTTCAATGATGAACTGTACCACTTCACCTGCACAAAGGTCTTCGGCACGTTGACCTGTACCGGCGCTGCCGAAGCTGCCCGACCAGGTGGCCGTAAATTGTCCTACTGCTCCGGGTACCACTGCGAGGATTTCACCGTCGCAGGAGTTGAAGGTTGTTGGCGGGATCACCGAAAACTCAACCTCAAGCGGATCAGGTTGCAGGAGGGTTATGGTAACAACCTTGGTAGCGCCAAGGAAATCGGTAATGGTTACCAGGAGGTTTCCACCACAAAGCTCTTCAGCTACGGAAGCGCCACCGGCAGGAATGTTTTGGTCGATCTGACCCGTTGGCCAGGATACTGTGTAAGGCGGAACACCACCGGCAGGGAAAAAACGTACCGACCCGTCGCAGCTTTCAAAGCAGCTAACGCCGTATCCGTTGTAGTTGCTCAGTTGGGTACTTGTGCCCGAAATAATACCGGGAGCAAGCAGGTTGTCGGACCAAACGGAAGTACATCCCGACTGGTCGGAAACCGTTACCGTGTATGCACCACCGCAAAGGGCGCTGGCCGAAAAGCCTGTTTCGCCGGTGCTCCAAAGGATGGATACATTGCCAACTGCATTGGCAACAACCACATTGGCAACGCCGTCGCATGCATCAGCGCTGGAAACCTGGAAACCGAAACCGTAGTTGGATGTTTCGTCCACCGTGGAAATGGCAAGCAGGCTGTTGGCGGTCAGGGTGTAGTCGTCGTCGAACAAGGTACCACCCTGGTCGCTTACCGTCACCGAATACGTGCCGGCCAAAACACCGGTCAGGTTTTGCGTTGCAGCTGTGAAGCCGTTGGGGCCCGTCCAGCTGAAGATGTAAGGAGGCGTACCACCGTTAACAGCGAGGTTGATGCTGCCGGTAGCCGACAAAATGCAGTTCGGGTTTTGCTGGGTGCTCGTTACCAGAAGCGGGTTGTTGAGCGTAAGTGTGTAGCTGTAAACAGCGGTACACAACGAACTCGCATTGGTTACCGTCACGGTATACGTACCTGCAGCAAGGCCGGTAAGTACGGAGTCAACAGAACCGGTGCTCCATACGAAATCAAAGTTGGACTGAAAGGAGTGCGTAAGTATAATCGAGCCGTTGTTGTTCAAACCTGTAGGATTGGTAGTTTGCTCCGATACCAATGCCTGCTCCAGTTGCAATATCTGTACAGCACCGATGTTGTACACGTTGCTGTTGCCATCCGCGATGTTGATGTTGTAAAAACCTGCGGGCAAGTCGCACAGTTCAGGCGTAGCGTCGGAGGTCAAAACTTCCTTGGTACCACCCGGGAGCACGGAGCTCGTCAGGGTGATGATGAAGGGTGGTACAGCCACGTTGGTAAGCAGCAGGTTGATGCAACCGTTGTTGCCGCAGGCATCCACGACAGACAATACACTGGCTACGTTGTCGGAAGGCACGGAGAAAGGAACCACAAGTTGGCAACTCGTTGCGTCGGTGACGGTTACTGTGTACATGCCGGCAGCCAAACCAGTGATGTCCTGGGTGATGGCCGAGTATCCGTTCGGACCGGTCCAGGCATAAGCCAACGGTGCAACACCGCCGCTGAGGATGGTCAGGTCGATGGCGCCGTCGAGCGCTACGCCCGATTGCGGTGTGATGACGGTGTCAAATAAAATGGCTGCGGGTTGGGTAACCTGAGCAACGTGTGTTACGACACAACCACCACCATCGGTCACAGAGGCCGTATAGGTATTGGCCGGGATATTTGTGGGGTTGGGGTTGTTGGCAGGCAGGTTCGGCGACCAGGTAATGGTGTTGCTGCCAGGCCAGCCACCGCTGATGGTGAGGCTGATGGCGCCTGTGCTGCCGCCGTTGCAAACCACGTTGGTGATGAGCGAGTTCACCGTAAGTGCCGTTGGAGGCGCCGTAATGGTTACCGCAGAGGACAACGATTTGGTGCAACCGAAAGCGTCGGTAACAATGACATTGTAGATGCCGGCAACAAGGTTGGACGGATCTTCCAGGGTCGATACCTGAAGGTTGTTGAAATCGCGCCAGGAGTATTGAAGTGGTGCTTGTCCACCAGTTACCGAAATTTGTATGCTGCCGTTGTTTTCACCAAAACATTTCACATTGGACGATGTGTTGAATGTCGGGGTCAGCAGAGCTGCAGCCTCGGTAACGTTCAGTTGTTGCGATATCAGGATACAACCTTTGTTGTCGGTTACGGTCACCACGTAGGTGCCGTTGTCGAGGTTGGTCAGGTTGTTATTCGTAGAGGTGAAGCCGTTCGGGCCGCTCCATGCATAGGTATAAGGTGCAGTACCGCCGGAAGGCATCAGGCTGATGGCGCCGTTGGTTTCACCCGTACATTTTACCGGTGTGATGGT
>JADLBE010000293.1 GCA_020847915.1 Saprospiraceae bacterium
CTTCTTCTTCCTTGCTTTCTTCGCTTTTACCGGCTTCGTCGGCAGGCGTTTCGGCAACGGATGCTTCGGGGGCCGCAGGTTCTTCAGTTTTTTCAGTTTTTTCCAAAACCTTGTTGATGGCATCGGCCATGTCAGCGGCTACTTCGGCAGCCTTGGCGGCGGCTTTTTCGGCCAGTTTGGTGGCTTTGGCTGCGGTTTCGGCAATCACGTCTTTGTTATCATCAATGACCTTATCGATGGCCTGGGCCATGTCGCCCGCAACTTCGGTTGCTTTGGCAGCCACTTTTTCAGCTTTTTCGGTCACTTTACCCTTGTTTTCAGCAACAACTTTGTCAAAACTTTCGGATACATCGCCAGCCATTTCACCGGCTTTGGAAGCTACTTTTTCGGCAGCATCGGAAGCTTTTTCGGTGATTTCTTCGATGATGTCCTCACTGCGTTCGCTCACCACCGATGCAACGGCCTTTACGGTATCCACGGCATCTTCCATGGCTTCGGTAAGGATGGTACCAATGGCGCCGAGCAAACTTTCGCCGGATTTCTCTTCGGCGGGTGTTTCCGTCTCGGGTTGTTTGGTTTTGATGGAAGCAGCAATTTCATTTTTGGCGGCTTCCTTGGCAGCGTCGAGTTTTTGTTTTTCGACTTCTTTTTCAGCGCGTTTGGCCTCTTTTTCGGCAGCCTGACGAACCTGGCGTTCCACGTCGTTGCGGGTCGTGTTCATTTCGTTCAGCTTCTCTTTTTTCGAAGAGATGCGTTCCTCCACCATTTTGATTTTGGCGCTGCGGATCTGGGCTTCGAGCTGGCCTTCGGTAACGGCCACTTTTTTCTGTTGGAAGTTCAGTTCCTCCTCATCGCGGCGGATGCTGTCTTCCATACGTTTGATGGCATCGCGCAGACCTTCGAGGCGTCGTTCGTGGCGTTCCACGAGGGAGCCTTCGTTGGCTGTCGGACCGAATTTGCGTTCTTTGGCAGCTTTGAATGCGCCGTCAAGGCGGTTCCAGAGCTGGTTGCGGTGCTCATTGCTCATCTTGGCATCGCGGTAACGGCGCTGCATTTGTTTGAGATCTTCAAACACGCTGTTGAGTTTAGAGCCGCCGGCTTGTATGCGTTTTTCGATGTCGTCGAGGGTGGTATTGAATTCTTCGTACAAACGCTGGGAAGCGCCCATGAACTCATTTTGTACCTGCGAACGCATTTTTTTCATGTCGTCGAAGAGGACATTGATGTTGTCGCGCAGGCTATCGGCATGCTCCCGGAAAAGGTTGCGTTCACGGGCTTGCTCTTGTACCTTGTCCCAAAACGTGCGGAGGTTGTCCCAGGTTTGGTGGTCGTAGGTGGTTAGCTTACCAACAATTTCCTTAAAATCGGCAAGTTCCTGCTGGTAGGCTGCATGGAGTTTGGCCGATAAAACGGCGAACTGCCATTCGGTTTGCGCTCTCTGGATAAGGTCGCCGCGATCAACCTTAAGGTCGTCCGGCAACAAACTTTCCGTAATGCTGAGGGGGCGTTCGAGTTGCGTAAAGCCCTCAGGGAATGGCACTTCTGCACCATTGCGCCAATCGGCCATCATTTTGTTGACGAATTCTTCTGTTGCAACGGCTTCCGGAAATGTGTACAGTTGTACTTTATTGGCATCAGCTTGCAATTCCAGGGCGATCAGTACTTTCTCGTTCTCCGCGTTTGTTCCCCAAACAACGATCTTGTTCTTCATGTGTCGTAGCGTGTCGGTGAAGGATGTTTCAAATGGATCTTTCAGGCGCACGGCGCCCGTGAAGGGTATTTCGGATTAACAAATTAAGGGTAAACATAACCAAAAAACAAACTGGTTGTGTTCCCCGACGCAAAACTATACCGCTTCGGCGGTTTTTTTGACTTTTGTTTTTAAAATTCCCTGTTCAATCAGGTATTCGGCAATTTGTACGGCATTTGTAGCGGCACCTTTGCGCAGGTTGTCGGAAACCACCCACATGTTCAGGGTATTGGGCTGACTTTCGTCACGTCTCAAGCGGCCGACAAATACCTCGTCGCGGTTGTGCGCCATAAGCGGCATGGGGTCCTGGGCTGTGGCAGGATCATCAACCACCACAACACCCGGCGCCGATTCGAGCAGCATGCGGACTTCCGCGAGGTCAAAATCGCGTTCGAACTCAACATTGACAGCTTCCGAGTGGCCTCCGATGACCGGAACGCGCACCGTGGTGGCCGTCAGCCTGATGTTGTTGTCGCCCATGATTTTGCGCGTTTCATGCACCATTTTCATTTCCTCTTTCGTGTATCCGTTTTCGAGGAATACATCGATGTGCGGAATAAGGTTCAGGTCGATGGGATGCGCATAGGCACGAACTACTTCTTTTTTCCCTTTGCGCTCGCCCATCAGTTGATCCACGGCTTTAACTCCTGTGCCGGTTACCGACTGGTAGGTACTTACCACCACACGGCGGATGCCGTAGTGATCGTGCAGGGGTTTCAGCGCCACAACCATTTGGATGGTGGAGCAGTTGGGATTGGCAATGATTTTATCTTGTTTGGTAAGGACATGGGCGTTGACTTCGGGGACCACGAGTTTTTTCTCAGGATCCATACGCCAGGCGCTGGAGTTGTCGATCACCACCGTTCCAACGGCGGCAAACCTTGGAGCCCATTCCAGGGAAGTGCTTCCTCCTGCGGAAAAAAGCGCGATGTCCGGCTTTTTAGCAATGGCATCCTCCATACTCACCACAGCAATTTTGCGGCCGCGAAACTTTATTTTTTTACCAACCGAACGCTCGGAAGCGACCGGAATCAACTTGGTGAGTGGAAAATTTCGCTCTTCGAGCACTTGCAACATCTTGGTACCAACCAGTCCGGTGGCTCCTACAACGGCTACTTTCATCGACGATCAATCGTTTTTATTGCAAAATTGCAGCTACAAATATAGGGTTGTCCAATACAACATACAACGCACTTCCAACACAACAGGCTTATAGAACCCCCAAAACCCGGAAAAGATCAAACATCGCTTATATTTGCGCAAAAATTACTCCCCGACATGACTTTCCGCATTCATAAAGAAGGACACTTTTTGCTTGTTACCCTTTTGTTTCTTCTTGGCTTCCTCAATGTATTGCTTAACCAAATGGCCCACCCGATCTTATTTTGGGTGGTTCTGTGTGTATCCCTTGCGTTTTACGGCATCGTATTGCAGTTTTTCAGAAATCCGGTGCGCACGATCGCTGCGGCAAGCAACAACCTTGTGTACGCGCCGGCAGATGGCCGTGTGTGTGTGATTGAAGAAGTGGAAGAAACCGAATGTTTTCACGACCGCAGGTTGCAGATCTCCATTTTTATGTCGCCGCTTAATGTACACGTCAACCGCAATCCGGTGAGCGGTATGGTGGCTTATTTCAAATACCATCCCGGCAAATACCTGGTGGCCTGGCACCCCAAAAGCAGTACGGAAAACGAACGCACCACGTTTGTGTACGACACAGGTAAAAACAAAATCCTCATGCGCCAGATTGCCGGTGCCCTGGCGCGCCGTATTTGCTGGTATGTAAAAGAAGGCGACCGTGTGGAACAGGGCGCCGACATGGGTTTCATCAAATTCGGCTCCCGGGTCGACCTTTTCCTACCCATAGGCACCCAGGTTGAGGTGCAGATGGATCAAATGGTGCGGGGGAATGAAACCATTGTTGCTAAGCTGTAGGAAATTGAATGACGATATACGAAATTTGGATCAGGATTTACAGGATTTTAGGATTTACAGGATTATGGCTTGTGGTGAAGAACCGATTTCAGCTTTCCACAGACCATAATCCTGTAAATCCTAAAATCCTGTAAATCCTGATCCAAAAATCAAATCTCGTATTTCGTATCTCGTCAATCCTTTTTTTCACCCTCTCCTTCCGCCGCCGCCGCGTGGCGCAGCACTACGCGTTGGTGCAGCACGTTGCTGGCTTTGTTGAGTGCGGTAATTTCCCCGATCACGAGACTGTTGCATCTGGTCCATTTGCCGTGTATTCTGGCTGGGCTGCCAGGTGTTGTTGTTGCGTTCGTTCCATGTGCCGTTTTTGTCGCGCTGGTACATTTTCCCCGATTTATCGGTCATCACGTTGTTTTCCCGGGTAGCAGGTTGTGTGCTCGGACGGGTACTTGGTTGTGTACTCGGACGTGTGGCCGGCTGCGTACTCGGACGCTCGGTACTTGGTCGCGTGCTTGGCTGGGTACTCGGACGCTCGGTGCTCGGACGGGTACTTGGTTGCTGGTTTGGTTTGGTACTGCCCGGGCGTGTGCTCGGACGACCACTTTCAGCACTTGGCACACGGTCGCGGGTACTCACGTCCTTTCGGTTGTTGTAGATGTTGTTCGTCTGCCGGCCATCGTTGTAATGTTCCACCCGCGGATTGTTGTTAACACCCGTTCCACCGCCAGGGCGCGGACCGTAGTAGCCGCCACCGCCACCGGGAGGATAATGGGGGTGATATGGAGGATGGTACATGGGTGGTCCATACCAACCACCATAGTGGCCGTAATAACCGCCGTAATAACCGCCCCACCCGACATGATAAGCATAGGTCATGCTCATGCCCCAGCCCATGTACGGGTTGTAATACATTCCAAATCCATAGGACCAGGGCTGCGGGTAATAATAGGCACCATACCAGGGTTGGTAGTAGTAGCCTGTACCGTAAACGATGGTAGGTCCGTAAACGTAGTTGCCCAGGTAACCGGGCGTATATCCCACGTACACGTATTCGGGCGTTGATTCATACACGTAAACGTATCGGGTATTGTAGGCAGAACTTTCAGGGGGAATTTGATCAACCTGGTCAGGCCTGTCCTCTGAAACCTGCCAGGGTCCTTTGGCACTGTTGGAAACAAACCACACACCGTTGTCGACGAGGTAGTACTGGTTGCCATCGCGCATCACCGTCGTGGAGGCGTTAACTGCGAGCTCGATGTTGGTGCCTTTGATGGGCTCGAATTTCGGGTCGCCGTCGTAGGTGACCGATGCTTTGGCTGATTTGCGGTCAACTTTGGCGGTTTGAGGCAACTGTGCATCGCGGACGGCCTCCTCGGCGGCTTTGGTGCCGGCAACGCTGGCCAAAACGATGTCCTTTTCAGATCCTTCGGGGATTTTTGCAAAATCGGCAGGAAGTTTGTCGGCTGAAACATACGTCCACGGACCGTCGAGACCAAAGGATTTGTACCATCGGCCCGAGAGCAGAATAAAGTTGTCCTGTGACTCAACTGCTTTAAATATCTGGCTTTCCGAATTGACCACAAACAGCAGGTTGGTACCTTCCACGTTGGCGTAGGTGGCAGGTCCGCTGGTACTCAACAACTCTGCCGGTTCGGTAGTGACAATAATATCGGTTGGTTTTCCAGGTTTAACATCCGCCGATGCATCTATTTCCTTTTCATTTTCCTTGATTTTTTTATCTACCTTTTTAACTTTTTTGGGGAGTTTATCGGTGTGGCGCCATCCTTTTTTCACCTCAGTGGAAGTATACCACAATCCGCCTGCATAGAGGTAATATTGATCTTTTTCCTCCAGGATCAGGTAAGGTGAGTTCATAACCCGGTCGAGTTTCATGTCCTCATCGTATTTTGTCCGGGGCTCACCGTCGATGATGATGAGGGTGGTAGGTTTCTCCGTATAATAGATTTTGGGAGGCGCCGTGTTCAAATTTTCTGCTTTGGTAGCGGTACTGTTTTCAAGTTCTGTAAGCAGCTGGTCCAGAGATATTTCAAGGCCCCATGTGGGCGCCTCTGTTTCAATGAATTTTTTGAAATTTGCAAGATCTTTTACAGCTGGAGAATCGGGAAAACGGGTATCGGTAACTTTAATCGACTCAAGGGTCATCATCCGTGTGTCGCGGTTGGTTTCTGTGATACATTCCGTCCAAACGACGCCGTAAATGGGTTCACTTTCTGTCTTTTCCCTGATGGAAATGGCCGCTCTGGACTTGAGTTTGTTGCCTACGAGCGATTCCGGCTGAGGTTGAAAAATGATGATTCTGCCGTTGTCTTTGTAGGGGATTTCACGCGGCCATTCGTTTTGGGCGGTTAACCACAAACCCGAAAGTGACAAAATTATTGAAATAACAATACGGGGGTACATAGTGAATGTTTTGGTTTGCAAAATATTAGAACTCGAAATTTAACGTTTTTTTACACGGTTTTCTAAAAGAAACCATACGTTAACAAGACTTTAAGGCATGGAGGATTCAATGGTGATTTCTCCCAGCAACGCCTGATGCACCGGGCACCGGGCGGCAATATCAGCCAGACGCAGGCGTTGTTCTTCGGTCAGGTCGCCTTCCAGATGGATGGTTTTTATGAAGGTCGTTTTTACGATGCCTGCTTCCTTGACGTATGCCATATCAACCTCCACGCGGGCTTCGTACAACGGCCATCCTTTGCGATCGGCATACATACGCATGGTGATGGTGGAGCAGGATGCCAGTGCAGCACACAGTATTTCGCCCGGACTTGGGCCCAAATGCCTGCCGCCATTGGTTTCAGGTTCGTCGGCAATGATGGTATGGGTACCGTTGGTGACAAGGGTTTGGTATTTTTCGTTGTGGATGGTTGCTGTGATCATAGGTCGTGCTAAATTTGGCTCAATATACCGACAGCCTGATTTGTTCCGGCTGTCCATGCTTACAAAACCACCAAACCATGTCTGGAGTTGTGAACCGCAAAAAATTGTACGAGATCATTTTCGAGTCCGACACGAGGGCTGGTCGCAATTTCGACATTGCATTGCTTGTTGCCATCGTACTCAGCATACTTGTTGTTATGCTGGAAAGTGTGGAGTTGTACCGATTGCGTCATACGACCCTTTTGCACAATGCCGAATGGTTTTTCACCTTTTTATTTACCATAGAATACCTGCTGCGCCTGTACAGCGTACAAAAACCCCTTGCTTATGCGACCAGCCGTTTTGGAGTTATTGATTTGCTGGCCATCCTGCCCAATTACCTCAGTTTGTTTTTCCCGGGCCTGCAATTCCTGCTTGTCATTCGGGCATTGCGCCTGTTGAGGGTGTTCCGCATTTTTAAAATGGGGCATTTTTTGACCGAAGGCAACACCATTACCACTGCGCTTTATGCAAGCAGGCGAAAAATCACCGTATTTATACTGTTTATTCTGTTGCTGGTCACGGTCATAGGATCCATTCTTTATGTCGTTGAGTCGCCTTACAACGAAAATTTCAACAGCATTCCAATCAGCATCTATTGGGCCATCGTCACAATAACCACGGTAGGTTACGGCGACATTTCTCCGGTCACCGATTTTGGTCGCCTGCTTGCCGCCATGGTCATGTTGCTCGGTTACGCCGTTTTGGCCGTACCCACAGGCATCGTTTCTTCGGAAATGATGGCAGCACGCAAAGAGCAACACCTGGTTACAACACAAACATGCCCACATTGCATACGCCAGGGCCACGATGCGGATGCGGCTTTTTGTAAATATTGCGGGGGGGAAATAAATTAGCAGGCAGCGGGCAGCAGGCAGCGGGCAGCAAAAAAATAGGTCATGGGCTTAAACCACTGACCTATTTTTTTTGCTGCCTGCTGCCTGCTGCCCGCTGCCTGCTAGTTATTTCATCCAGTAACTCTTATGAATCTTCTTATTCCTGAAATCCTCCGGGATGGTTTTTTCAGAATAATCCACGAATTCGCGAGCTTTGATGGTTTCAACTTCCGGTTTGAAGCGCCTGTAATTGGTGGAAAAAAACACCTGACCACCGGGTTTCACACGGTCCATGACACGGTTGAGGAGCCAGGCATGGTCGCGCTGCATGTCGAAGGTACCGTTCATCCGTTTGCTGTTGGAAAAAGTTGGCGGATCACAAACGATGAGATCAAACTGATCCTGCACGGGTCCGCGAAGCCATTCCAGGGCATCGGCCTGTAAAAGTTTGTGTTCCGGACCTTCAAAACCATTTAGTGCGAGGTTGCGGTCGGCCCATTGCAGGTAGGTATTCGACATGTCGACGCTCAGGGTAGATGCGGCGCCTCCTGCGGCGGCGTACACCGTAAATGAGCCGGTGTAGCAAAACAGGTTGAGCACTTTTTTATCCTTAGCCACCTCGCGCACCATACTTCTGCTGATGCGGTGATCGAGGAACAATCCGGTATCAAGGTAGTCTGCCGGATTGATGATGAATTTCAAACCGCTTTCCTGCACGATGAATTCCGCACCGATACGGTTGAAACGTTCGTACTGTTTCAAACCTTTTTGACGCTGCCTGAATTTGAGGTATACTTTGCTGGGGTGCACATCGAACACACGCGCCAACACCTCCATACAGCCTTCAAGCCACGCGGCGTGTTCGTCGGGTTCCATGGCGTGATCACGGGCATATTCGGCTACGTGCACCACCGACTCGTACCAGTCCACGGCCAGTGGGAATTCAGGCATGTCGACATCGTACGCCCTGAAGCAGGTGATGCCGTTTTTGCGGGCCCATTTGCCGGTAAGTTTCAGGTTTTTCGTCAGCCTGTTTCCGAAGGCTTCAAAATCATGTTTTTTCAAAACGGAGTTGTTATCAGGTAAACATACGCGCCGCCCGCACGGCTTTTTTCCAGCCGCGGTAACGCTCTTTGCTGTCTTTGAGCTTCATTTGTGGTTTAAATACCCGTTCGAGCTGCCAGTTGGTGGCAATATCCTGTTCATCTGCCCAGTAACCCACCGCCAGTCCTGCCAGGTAAGCCGCACCAAGCGCAGTGGTTTCCTGCACGCGCGGACGCTCCACACGTACACGCAGGAGGTCGCTTTGAAACTGCATGAGGAAATTGTTGGGCACCATGCCGCCGTCCACCCTGAGGGCGCTGAGTCCGATGCCGGAATCTTTTTCCATCACATCCAAAACGTCTTTGGTTTGGTAGGCTACGCTTTCCAGGGTGGCGCGTATGAGGTGGGCGCGGGTGCTGCCCCGGGTGAGGCCAAAAATGGCGCCCCGCACTTTCGAATCCCAATACGGTGTACCGAGGCCTACAAAAGCAGGGACCATGTACACGCCCTCCGTAGAGTCGAGACTCATGGCATAACGTTCGGTTTCAGAGGCTTCACGCAGGAGTTCCACGGTATCGCGCATCCATTTTACGGCCGAACCGGCCACAAAAATGGAGCCTTCCAGGGCATAGGTCACTTTACCTTTCAAACCCCACGCAATGGTGGTGAGCAATCCGTTTTGCGAAGCCACAGCCTGGTCGCCTGTATTCAAAAGCATAAAACAGCCTGTACCATAGGTATTTTTGGCCATACCGGGCTGGAAACAGGCTTGTCCGAACAAGGCTGCCTGCTGGTCGCCTGCAATGCCGCTGATGGGCACTTCACGCCCCAAAAGTTCTTTTTTCAAGGTTCCGAACACACCCGAACTGTCGCGAACATCCGGAAGCATGTTCTTCGGCACTTCGAGTGCCTGGCAAAGCATGTCGTCCCAGCGCAAATCGCGGATGTTGTAAAGCAAGGTCCGGGAAGCGTTGGTGTAATCGGTTGCATGGGTTTGTTCTTTGCTGAGGTTCCACAACAGCCAGGTGTCGATGGTGCCAAAAAGCAGGTGACCAGCCTCGGCATCGGCGCGTGTGCCGGGCACATTGTCGAGGATCCATTTGATTTTGGTTCCTGAAAAATAGGCGTCGATCAGCAATCCGGTTTTGTACCGCACCTCCGGGTCGAGTCCACGTGCTTTAAGCTGGTCGCAAATGTCGGCGGTTTGCCGGCTTTGCCACACGATGGCATTGTACACGGGCAGGCCGGTGCGTTTGTCCCAAACCACGGTGGTTTCCCGTTGGTTGGTGATGCCGATGGCTGCAATGTTTTGCGCGCCCACCTTATCCGCCACCTGGCGCAGGGTTTCCTGCACGGTTTCCCAAATTTCTACAGCATTGTGCTCCACCCAACCGGGTTTGGGGAAATATTGGGTGATTTCATGCTGGGCCACCGCAATGTTGTTGCCCAGTTTGTCGAAAGCAATGCAACGGGTGCTGGTGGTACCCTGGTCGATGGCGATGATGTACGGCATGGTCTGCTAGTCTCCTAATTTTAATATTTTGATTTCTACCCGTTGGTTTTCAGCCCTGCCCGCGGCGGTCAGGTTGCTGGCGATGGGATTGCGTTTGCCGTACCCTTTGTACACCACGCGTTTTTTATCGATGCCTTTGCCGAGCAGGTAATCGGCCACCGATTTTGCACGGGCTGTTGAAAGCCTGTCGCAAAATTCATCGGAGGGTGTACTGTTGGTATGGCCGCCAATTTCGATCACGATGGAGCCGTTTTCTTCCATAAAATCGTACAACTCGTTAAGCACGGGGTACGATTCCTCTTTGACATTCGTACTGTCGGCATCAAAACGCAGTTGCTCCATGCGGATGGTTTGCCCGCTGGTGAGCAAACCAGGCGTAAGAGCAGGCAAAATGCGCAATCCGGCGGTCAATGTAGCCGTTTTGGAACATCCGTTGGCGTCGGTGACCGTAGCCGTGTGATCGCCTGCGGTTAGTTTGTCGGCAGAAGCGCCTTTTTCACCGTTGTCCCAAACAATGTTGTAAGGAGGCGTTCCACCTTTTACTTTAAGTCCGGCCCGACCGTCTTTGCTGCGGTCGGTGGTAGCGCCGATGTTTTTACCAACGGCTACTTCAAGCGCGGCGGGTATTTTGATGGCCACCGAAGCGGATTTGCTTTGTCCGCTGGCATCGGTGACGGTGACTTCATACGTACCGCCTTCAATACCTGAAGGGGCATCGCCACTGAGTCCGGGTTGGTTCCAGGCGTAGGTGAATGGACTTTTGCCACCGGAAAGGTCAACTTTCAGACCCATTTTATCACCTGCGCATTTGATCGCGCCGGTTTCCAGGATTTTAACCACCAGGGGTTGGATGTTTTCACTGATGTCGACGGTTGCAACGGTTGAACATCCCTTGTCGTCGGTGACGGTTACGCTGCGTTTACCAGGTGCAAGTTTGGATGCCGAAGCGGTGTATTCGCCGTTGTCCCAGTTGAATGCATAGGACTCGGAGCCGCCCGTGGCCGACACGATTGCTTTGCCGTCGGCATTGTTGGTGGTTGCCGGGGCGGTTACTTTGATGCTTACCGTGATGGCGGCAGGTTCTTTCACGGTAAAGTTGCCAACGGTTGTGGTGCCAAGGGCATCGGTTACGGTAACCTGGTAGGCGCCGGCTTTCAGGCCTGAAACCTTGCCTGCAGCAGTCCCGGAACTCCAGGAGTATGTGAACGGACCTTTACCACCCGAAACAATGGATTCAAGGTTTGTTTGGCCGCCGTTGCAGGTTATGGCTGCCGCTTCGGTAATTTTTACGGCAAGGGGCAGGATGTTTTCCGTGATTTCAACCGATGCGGTGGTTTTGCAGCCCTTGCTGTCGGCAACACTTACGGTGTGTATACCCGGTGCCAGCTTCGTAGCGGCGACATCGGTTTCCTTGTTGTCCCAGGCAAAAGTGAAAGGCGCAGTTCCTCCTTTGAGGGTTACCATGGCTTTGCCGTCGGCATTACCGGTACTGGCCGAAGCGGTTACGGTAGCCGTGGCGACCAATGCTTCGGGCTCTTTAAACGTAAAATCACCTGTTGCGGTGGCGCCAAGGGCGTCGGTGATGGTAATTTGGTAAGCGCCGGCTTTCACTTTGGGCAAACTTTCTACAGTGCCGCTGCTCCAGGTAATTTTATACGGTTGTTTTCCGCCACTGATGGCAGCTTGCAAACGACCTTCCCCGCCATTGCAGGTGATGGGTTCGTTTTCGGAAATAAGCACGGACAAAGGCAGGATGTTTTCGGTGATTTCGACAGTGGCCGTTGTGCCGCAACCTTTTGAGTCGGTGATGCTGACGATGTTTTTGCCCGGACCAAGTTTCGAAGCCGAGGCGGTGGTTTC
>JADLBE010000294.1 GCA_020847915.1 Saprospiraceae bacterium
CAAACTCGCCGCAAAAAAAGCTGAAGAGAATAAATAGTTTTCAGTGGTCAGCAGTCAGTGGCCAGTGGTCAGCAGTCCCAGAATGGCTGTGACCACTGACCACTGAGTGCTGACCACTGACCACTGATAGCTGGTATGACTGAACGTGTGATTGGCCGTTTCGGCGGCAAAATTCAGGGCCCTTTGGTATTGGTATTTGCAGGCATACATGGCAATGAAACTGCCGGCATTGTTGCCATGGAAAAAGCTTTCCAAATGCTTCACGACCGCATGCCGGGTGGGGAAGACGCCTTTGCCGGTGCACTGGTAGCCCTAAAAGGCAACCTTCCTGCCCTCAAAGCCGGTCAAAGGTTCATCGACCGCGACTTGAACCGCATGTGGACACCGGAACACATCCACCGCATCCAACAAGCCGAAAACATTCATTTATCGTCTGAAGACAAGGAGATGGCCCAATTGCTCGAATTGGTTCACCATGCCTTGTACGAACACCAACCAGAGGTTTTGATCATACTGGATTTGCACACCACGTCGGCCGACGGCGGTATTTTTGTGATTCCAGCCAATACCAAAGCCAGTTTGCGCCTTGCCAAATACATCCACGCACCGGTGGTATTGGGTCTACTGGAAGGCATAGAAGGTTCTTTGCTGCATTTTACCGAGGGCAACCATTTTGCCGTGGGCGGTTATCCGAAACAATGTTTGGGCATCGCTTTTGAAGGCGGCCAGCACAACGACCCCGCCTCCATCGACAGGTGCCTGGCTGCACTGTTCACCACCCTGCGATCGGCAGGTTGTATGCCGGAGGAGGCTCTCGCAGGGCCTTACGACATGATTTTGCACCAATATGCAAGTACTCTGCCCGAAGTGACACGTTTGAGGTACGTACACCACATCCGTCCGGGCGACGGTTTCCGCATGCGACCCGGTTACCGCAATTTTCAACCCATTGATGAAGGAGAGCATTTGGCCGACGATGCCGAAGGGCCTGTTAAGGCATGTTGCCAGGGATTGATCCTTATGCCACTGTATCAGGCAATTGGATCCGACGGGTTTTTTGTGGTGGAAGCTGTGTAAGTCGTAAGTCGTAAGTCAGCGTTCGGCTTGGAATATCAATAAAAAAATAGGCCCAATCGTTTGTATTACAAGCAATTGGGTATTTTTTTATTGATATTCCAAGCCTAACGCTGACTTACGACTTACGAGTAACGACTTTTACGCACACACCTACCGTGCATCCAAAATCTTTTCGTAGGCGTCGTTGATTTGTTGGAATTTTTCCTTGGCATGGCGCATGGCTTCGGGAGAGGCGCCTCGGGAAAGCACTTTATCGGGGTGCCATTGTTTGGCGAGGTTGCGGAATTTCTGTTTGATCACATCCAATGATTCGTGGGGTTCGGCGCCCAGGATAGCGTAGTAAGGATCGAGGGGCGTCCAGCGCATCTGTTGTTGGGGTGGCAGGTGGAAATACCTGCTTTTGATGCGGTCGAATTGCAAGCGGCCGATGTGGAACAATCCGGCGGCACGAAGCAACAGTTCTTCTTCACGGGGGTGCAAACCACCGTCGGCGGCGGCAGTAGCAAAAAGCAGGTCCATCATGTTGAGTACCTGATGCCGTTCGCGTACAAAATCACCGTAAAAAGCTCTGGCGTAATATTCGAAAGGTTCCTGGGAATTTTTGGCTTCGTTCCAGATGTGGATGGCATGTTCGCGGCCTTTGTCCGACAAACGGAATTGGTTGCGCATCAGCCTTTCCATGTGGGCAACTTCGGAGCGGCTTACCGGGCCGTCGGCTTTGGCCATTTTGGCACAAAGTGCAAACACATAATACACAAATTCCCCCTGGCGTTTGCGGTAGGCTTTGAAGGCGCCTTCCGAGGAAGCAAGTTCACGCGGCCGGTCGAAAAAGTAGTGCCCCAATACCGAGCCGATCAAAAAACCGCTAAGCCCGCCCAAAGGCAGACCCATCAAATCGCCGACAAACAAACCGACGATACCGAATAACAATTTTCCTTTGAGTTCCAATGCTGGTGTGTCAGGGCATAAAAACGCCGCTGGGTTTTTGATGTTGCAAACTTTGCAAAGTTAAAGCAAAAATGGCTACTCTCGGGCTATTTCAACATCCGCAAATTCAAAACGCTCCACATCAAACAAACCCAGATCGGTCATTTTTAAAGCAGGAATAACGGGCAGTGCCAGGAAGGACAACACCATAAAAGGTGCCCGGAGTGTACATCGAAGTTGTGTTTTGGTCCATTCATCGATGTCGGCATAGTTGTGCGCAAGCTGGTAGCCATCGGTGTTGCTCATCAATCCGGCAACGGGCAAGGCCAGCGACAGGGTGTTGCCTCGTCCGTCGCAAGCGCTGATGCCACCTTTGTTCCTGATCACGGCATTAACGGCATCGCACAACGCCTGGTCGTCGGCGCCCACAGCAACAATGTTGTGCGAATCGTGGGCTACGCTTGATGCGATGGCGCCATGGGTCATGCCGAAACCTTTTACAAACCCAATTGCCGGATTCGCGCGCGGCGCATAACGGTTGAGCACGATGATTTTTAGCAGATCCTGGGAAGGGTAGGGCAGCAATTTTCCGTCCTGTCGTTGTGCACGCGCATCCATACCTTCCGTCACGATTTGTCCATCCAGCGCCTTTATGGCCCTTACCAGGCCAGTGTGTCCTTTTTCCACCAAAGCAAAATCTGCGGGTTCGCGCAGTTGGGCTTCAAAATGGTTGGGGGTTGTGGAAGGCTGGTGCGGCAGCAAACTTTTTCCTCCGGAAGCGACCTGTTTGCCGGCAATCCATACATCCGGCCTGGCGAAATCCTCCAGGTTTTCCACGCGGATAAAATCGGCCCGGTCGCCCTCGCGCAGGAGTCCAAGGGGCAGTCCGTAATGTTCCACGGGAAGTACACAGGCGCTGCGCAAAACATCAAAAACGTCGCATCCGTTGGCTACTGCCCTGGCGCAGAGTTGGTTGATGTGGCCTTGTATCAGGTCGTCGGGATGTTTGTCGTCCGAACAAAACATCACCCGATGTGGCATTTCAAGCAGCAAGGGCCATAAAGCATCGAAGTTGCGGGCTGCACTGCCTTCGCGAATGAGAATTTTTACCCCAAGTCGGGCTTTCTCCAGCGCTTCTTCAAACGTAAAACATTCGTGGTCGGTCGTTATGCCTGCGGCAAAATAACGTTTCGCGGCTTCGCCCCGCAAACCCGGGGCATGACCGTCTACCGGTTTCCCCAACCGGTGGGCCGCTGCAATTTTGGCCATTACTTGTTCCTCCTCGTGCAAAACACCCGGAAAATTCATCAATTCACTCAAATAAGCAATGTCGGGGCGTTGTAAAAGTTTTTCAACGGCAGCAGCATCCAGG
>JADLBE010000295.1 GCA_020847915.1 Saprospiraceae bacterium
AAATGTTTGTTTCAACATATGGAGCAACTTTTGGGGTGCTTTGGTAATGCTTGTCATTAATTTCAGCATAAACAACATACGTGTTGCCTTCAATAAATGTAAAACCACAATCTCCACCTCCAAATCCAGTGAAAACAAATGGTTGTTGTTTTTCAGGCAAATTGCCTTTGATACAATCCATTATTTCAAAATAGAATTTTTGTTTCGAAAAGGTGTCGGGGGCAAACCAACCCATTGGGATTAGAAAATCCACAGTTTCTCTTTTTAATACTTTTCCAACAAATATTAGTTTGGTGTTACGTATTTCCTGTCTGAGTGTGGTGTCCAGGGTAATGCAGGAACAAGCATGGGCATTGTAAGCCAAAATGATCCCCAGGACCCAAATGCAAACTGCTTTTTTTAACATCCTATAGCTCTGGTTTCAAAATTTCAAAATTACCCAAAGGGCTTTGTTCAAAACGAGCAAACAGACCGTAAAAGTCTAAGAATCCTCCCATTTTCCCCGTATTCTTGCGGTCTCAATTTTAACTGCATGCTCCGCCTCCGTCTACTCCTGATTGTTTCCCTTTTCGCTACTTTTCTTTTTGCCCAGGAACCCCAACGCATCGCCCCCATGGTGTCGTCGGGCACGTACCTCGGCGCCATTCCACCCCTTCGCGACCTCACTCCGATTACCATTCCCACCGGCGCACCCCTGAAAGTGTGGCAAAAATGGAACCACTTCCCGCCCAACGATTTCAACAACCCGGATGCGCTTCCCCAGGGCCCCGATCCGCTGGTGGACATAACCGCAGAACGCAGCGCAGGTCCGGAACTCGACGTGGACCTCAATTTTGAAGGTCTGCGCGACGGCGCCGTTTCGCCCCCCGACCCGAACGGCGACGTGGGCAAAAACCACTACATTCAAGCCGTAAACAGCGCCTCCGGCGCAAAATTCCGCATTTGGGACAAACAAGGCAACTCCGTTTACGGTCCGGCCGCGACCAATACCCTTTGGAACCAGGTGGGCAGCAGCAGCATTGGCGACCCCATCATTCAATACGACCCCGGCGCTGAGCGTTGGCTCATGATGGAAATGCAGGGCATCGGCAACGGCGAATTGCTGATCGCTATTTCCGACAACCACGACCCCACAGGCGGCTGGAAAGCATACCGTTTCCAAACCCTCGGTTTCCCGGATTACCCCAAACTGTACATCTGGCCCGACGCCTATTTCATCACCGTAAACGAAATTGTAAACGGCAACCAATGCACCGGCTACGCGCTCGAAAAAAGCGCCATCCTCGCCGGTGCCGATACGTTTCAGGTGCACCGTTTCGAACTTCCAAAATACCCGGGCATCAGTTTCCAGCCTGCCACTGCGGCCGACTGGGACGGCGGTGCACCGCCGCCTCCGGGCAGTCCGGGCTACGTTTTCCGCGTGTACGACGACGCCTGGAACGGCGGCGCCGACCAAATACAGATTTTTGAAATTTTCGTGAACTGGCAGGACTTGTCGCAAAGTTTTCTCGACGGTCCGACCAGCGTTTTTCCCGCGCCTTTTGAAACCAAAGTGTGTTTTTCCGGACTGTTCGATTGTCTCGAACAACCCAGCGCAGGTGCGCCACGCATTGCGGCTTTGGAAAACATCATCATGCACCGTGCCGCGTACCGCAATTTCGGCAGCCACGAAGCCGTGGTGTTTAACCACATAGCAGACGTGTCCGGACAAACCGGCGCAGGCGGCGACGCAGCCGTGCGGTGGTACGAACTGCGCAAATCGGGCAGCAACGACTGGAGCATTTACCAGCAAGGTACCTACGCGCCCGACCTGGCTACCAACCGTTTTATGGGCACCCTGGCGTTCGACGAAGCCGGAAACATCGGTTTGGGTTATTCCGTGGTGAGCAACACCGTATTTCCCGGATTGCGCCTCACGGGCCGCCGTGCGAGCGACCCGCTCGGACAGATGCCCATCGAGGAATTTACCCTGCAGGCCGGCGCGGTGAGCCATACCAGCGACCAGCGCTGGGGCGATTACAGCAGCATGAGTGTGGACCCCGAAGACGGCAAAACCTTCTGGTTTACCGGCGAATACCAACCCAACAACGGCAACTGGGGCACCCGCATCGGCACGTTCCGCATCCAGCGCGACAGCTTTGATGTGAGTCCGACCGAACTGCTCGGTCCGGCGCCCAATGCCCTGGTAGGCGCTCCCGAAAACGTAACGGTGCGTGTGTTGAACGGCGGTATCAATCCGGCTCAGGATGTGAGTTTGCAACTTTGGTTCGACAACGTCCTTGTGGCTACGGAGCCCGTGCCCGGCGTTATTGCTTCCGAACAAAGCGTGGATTACACCTTCAATGCCACAGTCGACATGCCCGTTGTTGGCAAAACCTATCCCTACATGGTGGTTACCCAATGGACGAGCGACGGATTTACCAAAAACGACACCCTGCGCGCTTCGGTGAAAAAACTCACCGCCCACAACGCAGGCATCGCCGGCCGGTTCAACCTGTCGGGTTTGTTGTGCGACAACCAGCACACTTTTGGTTTTATACTTGAAAACTACTCGGGACTGCCCCTGAACAGCGCCGAATTGCGCTGGAAACTGAACACACAGGCGCAGGACACGGTTTTTTGGACCGGCAACCTGCAACCCGGCGAACGCGATACCGTCATGCTGACCATGACCAACATCAACGACGGGTTGAACAACCTGCGGGCACATACGGCATTTCCAAACGGATTTGCCGACCAGCAAACCTCAAACGACTCCGTCTCGGTGAAATTTTTCGGCAACCTCGGCGGCACGTATTTGTCGCTGGAAGGTACCACCGAATTTGGTGTGTTGCAATGGGAACTGCGCGCCGGCGGCTCGATCGTGGGCAGCGGTCAGGTAGCTTCATCAAACAACGTGGTGGTGCCCATTTGTACCGACGACCTTACGTGTTACAAACTGATTTACCGCGCAAGTACGTTGTCGTGGCAGGGTGATCTGAAACTGTACGACATTTACAACAACGTTTTGGCCTCGGTTAAAACAGCAACCAACCAGCCGGATACCGCGTCGTTTTGTACGCCTGCCCGTGTGGCTGTTGATGCAGGTGTGATCGGACTTATTTCGCCGGTTTCGGACCCCAACCTGGGCAATGCCGAATTGGTGACCATTCGCTTGCGCAACTTTGGTACCACGCCGCTCACGGACATACAGGTGCTTTACAACAAATATTCCGGCCTCCAGGAAGAGGTTGTCGAAACCATCCCGGGCACCATTCAACCGCAACAGACAGTTACCCATACGTTCAATACGGCGATTGATTTGAGCGATGTTTTCACCACCATCCACCCGTTTGCTTTCCGG
>JADLBE010000296.1 GCA_020847915.1 Saprospiraceae bacterium
CACTTTTGAAGCTGAAGCGCCGATTGAAAAAATCGTTGTTTTCGATGGTTTGGGCAGGCAGGTTTTGTTTGTGACTGGCAATGGAGAGAAGCAGGTTCTGGACATCTCTGGATTGAAACAGGGATTGTATGTTTACACATTGCAATCAGGCAAAAAACAGATTGCCGGCCGTTTCTTAGTAAAGCATTGAATCAACTTAGCTCCGTTAACTGACCATTAATCCATATGTATTTTCAAAAAGCCCTGATTCTTATGTTGTTGGTCTGTACGCTTAAGGCCGGCGCCCAATCTTTTGCTTGCGATTCCACTTTTTTCAAAGTTATCGGTGATCCCGACAAACGTGAAGAAGGACACTCGCTGGCCATCGATCAGGCAGGGGACCTTTACCTGGCAGGAACCCAGGACAACATGGGTTTGCTCCTCAAATGTTCGCCCAATGGCGATGTCATTTGGGCCAAGACCCTGGATTTTTCGCCTGCGCAGGAATTTATTTCTGAAATCATGTTTGATTCCGACGGCATGATTGCCGGATGTGGGTACCTGGGTAGCGGTTCGGTGGCAGGACAAGCTTTTGCGTTCAGGTTTAATCCAGCAACACAGCAGGTATTGTGGACCAAAACGTATGCTTCGGGAGATACTTACCTGCGGGGCATGATGGAACTTCCCGCAAGTGGCAGCTTTTTGTTGTCGTCCGATACACAAAGTCCCAACGATGCAGAGTTTATTGAGATTGATCGACTGACTGGAAATCAGGTAGGCACCACCAGAAAAGTTTATGATTTCGGTACCGGGGAAGCCTTTCATGAAATGGAAATCGTTGGTAATTTTATTTATGGCGTCGGCCGTTTTACCGATGGAAACAATTTTTCCCAAATGCGTGGTACGGTTTCCAAATTGAACCTCAGCGACCGATCGGCGGTGTGGACCATACTCACCCACCTGCCTACAGCAACCCCTGCCCGTTTGTACACACAAGATATGATCGTTGAAAACAACGCCATCATTTCCGTGACCAGCGGTGACGACAACGGCACATCCATTACCCAAACGGAGTTTTTTTTGCAAAAAACCGATTTTGACGGCAATGTAACGATGCTGAAAAAATACGATGTTCAGGGTG
The DNA here is from genome assembly GCA_020847915.1 of Saprospiraceae bacterium. Taxonomy (GTDB): domain Bacteria; phylum Bacteroidota; class Bacteroidia; order Chitinophagales; family Saprospiraceae; genus M3007. The sequence continues at coordinate 1,121 of JADLBE010000296.1, forward strand.
TTGCCAATGAGTTTATGCAAGAGCTCGTAAACGTTCCGGACGGCTACGTTATTTTTGGTCGGACCAGCGTTTTTTCCCCTTCAGATCTGCTGATCGTAAAGGTGGATAAAGACCTTAATCTTTTGTGGGCCAAAAGAATAGATTATGAGCAAAACGATAATTTAACCCAAATCGCTTCCATCCAATCCTGGACCATTGCCGTCGGAAGTGATGTGTATTTCACGGCAAACGCAGCCAACGAAAGTTTAGGAACTTCGGATATTTTGTTGTTTAAAATGAATGCTGCGGGTGAAATCAACGACAGTTGCCTGAACATCGTGATACCGGTAAATGTCACGGTTACAAATGTGCCAAATCCCTTTGTCAACAACGTTGTTTTGCCTGAATTAACGGCGCCGTTGTCGACCAACAATGAAACCATGCAAATTTCGGATGTGGCGTTTATTTTTTCGGAAAATCCGTGTCCATGTCCGGTTTGTGTAGTGCCCATTCCGCCTACCAACCTGTCGGCTGCTGTTTGCGAAGGAGAGAGTTTTTTGTTTTTCGGGCAGGACCTGACGGTGGGCGGCACCTACACGCAAACGTTGAACTCATTCCAGGGGTGCGATTCTACTGTCGTGCTAACGTTGATTGTACATCCGGTGCAACAAACGACCCTGGCGGTATCGCTTTGCGATGGAACGAATTACCAGTTCGGCGGACAAGCCTTGTCGCAGTCGGGTGTTTACACCGATACGCTGGCAACATGGCAGGGTTGTGATTCGGTGGCGGTACTTACCCTCGAATTTATACCCGAGCTGTCGATGGATGTAAACGCCTCTGTTTGCGAAGGAGAATCGTATGTTTTTAATGGAAATTCTATTTCAACAGCGGGTTTGTACATGGATACCTTGTCTGCTTTCGGTGGCTGCGATTCCATCATTTCGCTGAACCTTCTGGTGTGGCCAAATGTGCAAACCACCGTAAATGAAACCATCTGTTCCACCGACAGCTTTTTGTTCAACGGCGATTACCTGACTCAAAGCGGTACGTACACCGCAACGTTTCAAACCATCAACGGCTGCGACTCCACCGTAACGCTTGAACTGGATTTGTTCCCGTATTACACCAGCCAACTGGCCGCCGTTACCTGCGACGGAATACCTTTTGTATTCAACGGTGTATCCTATGCGCAAACAGGCATTTACCCACTTCCGTATCCAGACCAAAACGGCTGCGATTCCCTGGTGGTGCTTAATCTGGTGGTAAATCCGGTCATTCCGCCCACGATTTTTACCGAATCCCTTTGTGAAGGCGAATCGTATGATTTTTACGGACAAATCCTGACCACCAGCGGTTCCTACACACAAACCTACACGAACCTCAACGGGTGCGATTCAACCATCGTTTTGCAATTGACGGTGTACGAACACCAGGATACCAGTTTGTCGGTGCTTTTGTGCGAAGGTTTGTCGTACGACGGCTATACCGAGCCCGGTTTTTACACGGATACCCTGCAAACCTTGGCCGGTTGCGACAGCATCAGGATGCTCCAACTGTCTTTCCAGCTTCCCACGGATTCCATGGATGTAGACTTGTGCGACGGGGAAGCTTTCCTCGGCTTCACACAAAGCGGCGTGTACACCGACACCGTGTATGGCATGGACGGCTGCGATACGCTTAGGACCTATTTCGTGACGGCGAATAACCTGTACGTGCCCAATGTGTTCAGTCCTGACGACAACGGCATCAACGACCATTTTGAAATTTTCCTGAGTGAACCCACGTCCATACAAATCACGTATTTCGCCATGTTCGACCGGTGGGGAAACATGTTGTACGAAGTGAAGGACAACAATGTGGTGAAATGGGACGGCGACTTCCGCGGCAAACCCATGAACCCGGCGGTACTCAGTTATGTGCTTTTGTACCGTTGCAATGGTTTTGAAAAAAACAGGCACGGATCGGTGACGGTTGTGCGTTGATGTTTAAAACCGTTGGTTATGATCCGTTTATTTTGCTTTGTTGTTTTGTTTTTTGGACTGGGGTGCGGCGAGGTTGTTCCGGAGCCTGTGTATGTTGATCCGGGGTATGGCATGAGTGTGCAATGCGTCATTCCACCCAAAAGCTGGGAGGGGCCGTGTGATTTAAGGTTGTGCAATGAAACTGAAGCAACTGAAGGCACATACAGGGTGACTTTTTCGAATTATTTCCTGGACAACATTGACTTTGCTTTTCCATGGAAATATTGCGATAGTCTTCCAGTGCTTGAGTTTGAATATACTGAACATTATGATTCTTTAGGGAGGCCTAAAGAACATGCCATACATGATTGGTTTGATGTAGCTCAGCGGATAAATCTGGATATTGGGGATTCTGTTACTTTTTACATTCAATTGCATCAAACTTACAAGAATGAGTCTTTTTCAAAGCATTGCGAAGACTTTTGGGTAGACAGTAGTGGTTTTACCGTTCCATACCAAATGTATTTTTACCGCCCAATTTCCAAAGGTTATGGGTTCAGGAGGCGTATTTTGTCAAGTAACTATGTTTCATTGCCAAGGCGTCCTGATATTGAAAATACAATTATAAACAGGTTTCAGTTTGAGAAAGCTCGATTCGAAATGTATAAACTGCATATCCTCAAGGACTGTATTGGGAAGTTTATATTTTTTGAAGGTACAGGTCTCGTAGGGTCGGCTGAAACGCTGGAAGTTGAATTCACTTTAGATACTTTTATGTACCGAGGAGATACCATTGATTATAAATTTCGGGCTGGTTTTGAATTCAAAAACAAACTCTATAGAGCTTGGGCAGATGGAAAGGCAGACTATGATATGGTGGATTGCTACCAGGTTTCATACCTAAAAAATGGATACATCCCTGTAGTCAGTTTATGCGGCGATGGTGGGTATTTGTTGTACGATGCCAAAAGTTTTCAGGAAAAGGAAGCTCAGTTTTTGCAATGTTACTTCTCATACGATGGCGCCATCCATCCCTGGTTGCAATGGTATGTGAAAACGCGGTATTTTCTGTGAGGTGACTTTTTACAATCGAGGTTGTGCAAAAAGGGGCGATAGCCATTATTCAATAATTATCGCCGAATAATCTATGGATTTAGGGGCTTCAG
>JADLBE010000297.1 GCA_020847915.1 Saprospiraceae bacterium
TGGCATGATCCCAAGCTTCGCCAGGATGACATGTACCCACGCTTCGCGCCCGGTCAGTCACCCGCTGACCCAAAAAGTCAGCGGGTGACGTGTGTGGTTTGGCATGCCCTGTTTCCCTCGTCACCCGGTGGCTTTGTCATCCCAGCGAAGCGTGGGATCCCACCGGGTGATTGACCAGACCTGAAATGAGATCGGGGTTGAGACCGGCGCAACAGATCCCACGCCCAAAAATGGGCTGGGATGACAAAGCCCCCGGCTTCCATCTCGGAAACCGGGGGCTTTCCTTACAGGATGACAACGCAACAGCCTTGTCATCCTGTAAGGATCTATTTCACCGGCGCAGCCTCCACCGGAGCCTGGCTTACGCCCTGCTCTACTTTCGGTGCCGGCGCCTGCGAGTGGTCGGCGTCTTTGAAGTGGCCGCCGAGGATGGGCGCAATGGCCAAACCTACGAGGCAGGTGAGTTTGATGAGGATGTTCATCGACGGGCCCGAAGTATCTTTGAAAGGGTCGCCCACAGTGTCGCCCGTTACGGCGGCTTTGTGTGGCTCGGAGCCTTTGTAGTACATCTGGCCGTTGATTTCAACGCCTTTTTCAAACGATTTTTTCGCGTTGTCCCATGCGCCACCGGCGTTGGACTGGAAAATGGCCCACATCACGCCACTTACCGTTACGCCGGCCATGTAGCCGCCGAGTGCTTCGGCGCCCATGAGGAAACCTACAACGATCGGGGTGATGATGGTGATCAAACCGGGCGTCATCATTTCGCGCAAAGCAGCTTTGGTGGCGATGTCGACACAGTGGCCGTATTCGGCCTGGCCGGTACCTTCGAGCAGACCCGGGATTTCGCGGAACTGGCGGCGTACCTCGTTTACCATGTCCATGGCGGCGCGACCTACGCTTTGCATGGCAAAGGCGGAGAACACCACGGGAATCATGGCGCCGATGAAGAGGGCGGAGAGTACGTCGGCTTTAAAAATGTTGATGCCGTCGATGCCGGTGAAATCTACATAAGCAGCGAACAAACCGAGGGCGGTAAGGGCTGCCGAAGCGATGGCGAAACCTTTGCCGATGGCGGCGGTGGTGTTGCCCACGGAGTCGAGTACGTCGGTGCGTTCACGAACTTCTTTCGGGAGTTCGCTCATTTCGGCGATGCCGCCGGCGTTGTCAGCAATCGGACCGAAGGCGTCGATGGCGAGCTGCATGGCCGTGGTGGCCATCATGGCCGAAGCGGCAATGGCTACACCGTAGAAACCAGCAAGCGTGTAAGCAGCCCAAATGGCGGCGGCGAACAATACGATCGGAATCCAGGTCGACATCATGCCCGTGGCCAAACCGGCGATCACGTTTGTAGCGTGCCCCGTGCCCGATTGTTTAACGATGTCCATCACAGGCTTTTTGCCCATGCCGGTGTAGTATTCGGTAACGATGGAGATGACTGCACCAACGGCCAGACCGACGATAACGGCCAGGAAAACGTTGAAGCTGCTCACCATTACGGAACCACGTCCGAAGAAATTCATGGTCATTTGCTCGGGAAGCATCCAGGTGATGACCGGGTAGCAAGCCACCAGGGTAAGGATGATGCTCACCCAGTTGCCGCGGTTGAGGGCGCCTTGTACGGCGTCGTTGTCGGCTTTGCCGTCGTCTTTTACACCCACCATTTGCATGCCTACCATGGAGAAAAGGATGCCGAGACCGGCGATCATGACTGGCAGGAGGATGGGACCGATGCCACCGAAAGCGTCGTTGATGCCACCGGAGTCGCGGATAACCGAGTTGCCAAGCACCATGGCTGCAAGCATGGTAGCCACGTAGGAACCGAACAAGTCGGCGCCCATACCGGCTACGTCGCCCACGTTGTCGCCCACGTTGTCGGCGATGGTGGCGGGGTTGCGCGGATCGTCTTCGGGAATGCCTGCTTCCACTTTACCCACGAGGTCGGCGCCTACGTCGGCAGCCTTCGTGTAAATACCGCCACCCACACGGGCGAACAGTGCGATGGATTCGGCGCCGAGCGAGAAGCCTGCGAGTACTTCAAGTACACGCGTCATGGTAACGTGGCCGCCGCCGCCTGCGTAATCGCCATCCATGAAGAAGACGAAAAACATGGCGAACAAAGCGCTAAGTCCGAGCACAGCCAAACCGGCTACACCGAGGCCCATCACCGAACCACCTTTGAACGAAACGTTCAGGGCTTTGGCGAGGCTGGAGCGTGCGGCCTGCGTGGTACGTACGTTGGCTTTGGTGGCGATGCGCATGCCGAAAAAGCCGGCGAGGATGGAGAACAAAGCTCCGATAACGAAGGCCACCACGATGAGTGGGTGGCTGGTGGTAACCATGGTGCCGAGCCAGCCCAGGAGGGCGGCGGCGATCACCACAAAAATGCTGAGCACGCGGTATTCAGCTTTGAGAAACGCCATAGCGCCATCGGCAATGTGCTTGGCGATGGTGCTCATTTTATCGTCTCCGGAATCTTGTTTCGTTACCCAATTCTGGAGAACGATCATGTACAAAAGTCCTACGACGCCGAAAATAGGTAGTAAGTAAACCAATGAACTCATCCGGCAATGTTTGTTTGATGTGAAACAGTTGTGAAAAGTGGTTTTTCTGTTCTTAAACAGGGCTTTGCGGGGCAAAACGGGTGCAAAAGTAGGAAAAATTCGATTGGGTGTGTGAAATCCGGTAAATTCCGGTGATAAGAGTTTGGAAAAAGGGGATTTCAACTTTTTGCGGTAGCGATTGTTTGTTGCGCAATGGAAAACGAAAGGCGTCTGTAGGGGCGCTCCTTGCGGGTGCCTTTGCTACCAATGGCATACATTAACGGTGGCCAATGGCATTTGAACCCTTGCGGGTGCACATGCATCCATGGGACGTATAACCTGAACCGGTTGCCTCCGGCCCTTGTGGCAAGGGCACCCGCAAGGGGCGCCCCTACAGAACCACGGTTTGTAACTTGAGGAAAAAACCAACTTTTTTCGCTGGTGGCCCCAATAGGTGTCACCCTGCGGTCCTAATGAAACGCTCGGCAGATTGGCTATGGCGTCAACCACGAAGTGGTTAAATATGAATAGCTCCGGGTGAAACCCGGAGAAACGATCCCCACAGGCCCGCAACCGCGAAGCGGTTGAATATGAATCATGTTAAGCTTTAATGTTGTTGATAATGCATTTGATGTCGATCAAGAATTTCAAATGGGTAGTGCTAAAACCGAGCATTATTCATATTCAACCGCTTCGCGGTTGGGAGCGTAGGGTGCACGATACCCGGGCTTCACCCGGGGCTATTCATATTCAACCGCTTCGCGGTTAGCACGCATTTTTATCTTTCGCATTTTACAACACACTACCTTTGCAACCGAAGCAATTCCTATGGATAAATTAAAAAGGCCGGATACCCTGCCCGACACCGACCCGACGGCCGTGTCGCGCAAGAAAGACCACATCGAACTGGCCTTCCAAAGCCGTGTGCTGTCTGGCGAACTCGACGGCAGGTTCGATTACGAACCCATGCTGGCGGCCCACCCTACTCCCGGTTCCTGGCCTTCCCAGTTGTTCGGCGGCAAAACCCTGCGCACGCCCATCTGGGTGTCGTCGATGACCGGCGGTACCGACCTGGCGCGCACCATCAACCGAAACCTCGCCCGCGCCTGCGCCGAATTCGGTATGGGCATGGGCCTCGGCTCCTGCAGGCAGTTGTTGTACAGCTCCGATCACCTCGCCGATTTTGATGTGCGCGACATCATGGGCGCAGACATGCCACTTTTCGCCAACCTCGGTGTGGCACAAATTGAAAAACTCATCGACGACGGTGAGCTCGGACGCATCGCCGACATGCTGGCTTTGTTGCGTGCCGACGGCCTCATCATCCATGTGAACCCACTGCAGGAAGCCATGCAACCCGAAGGCGACGTGTTCAAACGCGCACCGCTGGAAACCATTCAAGCCGTTTTGGACAGCATTGATGTCCCCCTGATCGTTAAAGAAGTGGGACAAGGTTTCGGGCCCGCAAGCATGCGCGCTTTGCTGCAATTGCCTTTGCTGGCCGTGGAATTTGCCGCCGCAGGCGGCACCAATTTTGCCAAACTTGAACTTTTGCGCAGCGACCTCGTGCGGCAACAAATTTTTGAAAAAATAGCTACCGTGGGACATACGGCCGCCGACATGCTGACTTTTGCCAATGAGATCTGTCTGGAACTCGGTGACAACTGCCGGGTGCAAAACCTGATCGTTTCGGGTGGTGTGCGCGATTTTCTCGACGGATATTACCTGCTCAGTTTTGCACGCCTGCCGGCATTGTACGGTCAGGCATCCGGACTGCTTCAGCACGCCCGGGGCGAATACGCTGAATTGCAGGCGTTTTTACAGGCACAGGTGCGTGGTCTTGAGTTGGCCCGCGCCTTTTTACAGGTCAAGTACGGCAATTTACGCTAACCTCCCAACATGAAGTCGACAACCATTTCCGGTTTTTCCAAGCTTACCAAAACCCAGAAAATTGCCTGGCTGGCTGAAAATTTTGCAAGCGATCCTGCCGCCACCACTGCCGGTCTGGCATCCTGGCAACACCCCGACGCCGGCGTTCAGCGCGTGATCGACGGGTTTACGGAAAATGCCGTTTCCAATTTTGTTTTGCCTTACAGCATCGCGCCCAATTTCCGCATCAACGACCGCATTTATGCCGTGCCGCTGGTGATCGAAGAAAGCAGCGTGGTGGCTGCAGCTTCGGCAGCGGCCAAGTTTTGGCTCGACCGCGGCGGCATCCACGCCAGGGTGCTCGGAACGGTGAAGCTCGGTCAGGTGCATTTCATCTGGAAAGGAGAACCTTCGCGTTTGAAGGCGATTTTCCCTGCCATCCGCGAACGCTTGTTGGCCAATTGCGCCGACCTCACCGCAAACATGCAAAAACGCGGCGGCGGCATACTCGACATTGAATTGCTGGATTTCACCGAACTGGAGCCTTTTTATTACCAGTTGCGCGCTTCCTTTGAAACCTGCGACAGCATGGGCGCCAATTTTATCAATTCAATATTGGAGCGTTTTGGCGATGCCTTGAACCGTTTTTTTACCGAAAGCAAAGAAATAAGCGATACCGAACGAGACGTGGAAGTGGTGATGGCCATTTTGTCCAATTACACCCCACAGTGCCTTGTGCATGCCTGGGCGGAAACTCCCATTGCCTCCTTTGATGACGTCGCCCGCCAGGCCGGCATGGTAGCGCCCGAACTGGCCGAGCGTTTTGCTTTGGCCGTGCGCATCGCCCGCATCGATCCGTACCGCGCCACGACCCACAACAAAGGCATTTACAACGGCATCGACGCCGTGGTGATGGCTACCGGCAACGATTTCAGGGCGGTAGAAGCTTGCGGACATGCCTTTGCCGCGCGCGACGGACAGTACCGGAGCCTGAGCTCCTGTACGATCTATGGCGAAATGTTCAGGTTTGAACTCACCGTACCGCTGGCCCTGGGCACCGTGGGCGGACTAACGGCCCTGCACCCGCTCGCCAAACAGTCGCTCGATTTGCTGGGCAATCCTTCTGCTCAGGAACTGATGTGCATTGCAGCGGCGGTAGGGCTGGCACAAAACTTCGCCGCCGTGCGCTCTTTGGTGACCACAGGCATCCAGCACGGGCACATGAAAATGCACCTCACGAATATTTTGAACCACCTCGGCGCCAGTGAGCTGGAAGCTTCCGCAGCGGCCGTGCATTTCGGGATTCATGCGGTGAGTTTTTCGGGGGTGCGGGCGTTTTTGGAAGCGCAAAGAGCCTCCTAAAATCTGTTTAAATCTGTGTTGCTTGCATCTGTGTCTTCCGTGTACCAATCACAACGTCGGGCATTTTTTACGCAAATCTCCCCAACATCCAGCTGACAAAACCCGGCGATATCCGGTTCAAAATCATGTTCAGTTTTCCCAAAGCGGTGAAGTAGCTTTTGAATTGCTTTTTTTCCACCATGCGCAGCATGCGTCGGGCGACCACGTCCTGTGCTTCGCGTTTGTCGTTGTGGGCCCCGTCAATGGGTTCCATGAGGCCATTGGCGCCGAGCGACAGTTTCCCCTCATCGTTTTGCACAAAACCTACGTAGGCGATACCAATGTACACGCCGGTGCCACGGACTTCGTTGCGGAGGGCTTCCGCTACGGCGGTTAGCGCCATTTTGCTGGCGCTGTAGGAGGCGCGGCCAGGGATGCCGTGAACACCTACGAGGCTGCCGGTGAACAACATGCCTCCTTTGCTTACACGCAGGTGGGGTAAAGCAAAATGCGCGGTAACCATGGGTCCCAGCGCATTGACGTCCATCATAAGTTTTAAACTTTCCGGGCTGCTTTCCTCCAGGGTGGCTTTGTTTTGTCCGAGGCCGGCGTTGTTAAAAAGCAGGTCGATGCGGCCGTAATGTTGCAGGGTGGTATCGATGAGGCGTTTGCTATCGAGGGGTTGGGATACGTCGGCGGCAACGGCGAGGGTATCGGTGAAGCCTTGTTCGGCGAGCCAGTTTTGGGTAGATTGTACGGCGTCGGCGTTGCGACCGTTGAGCACGACACGGGCGCCGCGTTTGGCGAGTTCGAGGGCCAGGTGCCGTCCGATGCCTTTGCTGGATCCGGTGACGATGGCCACACGGTTTTCGAAAATATTCATTTAAAAAAAATATGTACAGTGCAAATGGGGTGTTTGCAAATGTACATTACCTGGGGGTATCTTAGTGGGAATCTGTCTAATTTCAGTTTGCTGCAGGGGAATTTGCGGATGTTATGGTGTCATTTTTCGTGATGTCCTCATGGTACACGGATGACACGGATCTTCGAACACTGATTTAAACAGATTTTTTTATGGCCTTCAAACATCAGGAACTTTGCGATGGCATCTTAAAAACCTTCTATCATGTTTACAACGAATTGGGATATGGTTTTTTGGAAAAAGTATATCAGAATTCGCTTTATATGGAATTAAAAAACAGAGGTTATAATGTTGAAGCTCAGAAAAAGCTGAATGTATTTTTTAAGGGAAAAATAGTTGGCGTTTTTTACGCAGATCTTGTAGTTGATGAAGTAGTCTTACTGGAATTAAAAGCTGCTGAATGTATAGTTATAGAGTTTGAACAACAAGTTGTCAATTATTTGAGATCAACAGATATCGAGGTTGGCTACATTTTAAATTTTGGCCACAAACCAGAATTTAAAAGGAAAATATTTGATAATGAATTTAAAAAAATAAAATCTGTTTAAATCTGTGTTGCTTGCATCTGTGTCATCTGTGTACCATTGCACAACGTAGTGCCTGGCACACAAATGACACAGAGCTAATTTTTACCGTTTCACAAAGCCACTCAAATAGAACCGGTAATCCTCGCCTTCTTTTTTAACTCCAAATTTGGTGGGGTAGTATTTTCCGGTGAGTTCGTATACGGTTGGTTGTTTGATTTCCTTTTCAAACGTACCACTTTTTTCATCGATGTAGGCTTTGGTGATCATCGGTTCGATGAAGGATACTTTACCGTCGTACGTGCCGTAGAGGAAGGTTTCGGTGAAAGTTTCTCCGTTGAGTTCGCCGCTGAACACATCGATCCAGTGGTTGCCCATTTGAGGAACGAGGCCACCCGGAACGTACGTTGGAGGCAGGTGGGTGCCGGCGGGCAGGCTGTTGCCTTTGATGGTATCCCAGGGCATGATGGCTTCACGTTCGGCTTGCGACTGGTAGTAAAAGTGCACGTCGAAGTGGGGAATGGTGTACACAGGCATGGGTTCGTGGCCGTGTTGGTTCCAGTTGAAGTAAACGTGTTTGAAACCCATCAGGTTTTGTACATCAA
>JADLBE010000298.1 GCA_020847915.1 Saprospiraceae bacterium
TAAAGACATGGTTGAAAAGCCCGACGGTTCCTGGCTTTTTGCAGCTACTGCCAACGGTCCGCTGCCCCAAAGCGCCGTATTGCTGAATACGGATACCTCAGGCGCTGTTTTGTGGGCCAACCGCCTCGACATGCCCTACGCGCTCAACTGGAGCCCCAAATTAACCCTCAATGCCGCCGGTGATGTGGTGGTGTTCAATTACGAAACACCCGTCGACCAACCCGTAGCCGACATGATGTGTTTTTCACCTGCGGGACAATTCCGTTGGGCCCGGCGTTACGACCGCTGCCACAGTTACGGCATTTCGGAAGGCATCGCCACCAACGACGGCGGACTGGCCGGTTTGCGTTTCCGTCCGGGCGGACACCTTTTTGTTAAAACCGACGACGAGGGCCAATGTACAGCTTGTGTGGCCGACAGCCTCAACATACCCGTTTCACCCTTAGGTGGCAGCGGAGCGCCGCTGTATTGGGAGCAACTAAACCTGCCGCCCATCAATCCGGCTTCGATGGATTTTGTTCCTTTTACGGCAACAGTGACCGATTTTTGTGGCAACTCAAAAGCCGTCGACAGTTTGTTGGTAACACCACTTCAGCCCTGTACCAACCAACCCGTCAGCGCCCAAACCATCGGTACGGGCCAGGCGGAAGATTACAACTGGACGTTTACCCCCGGCACACCCGCGACTTCTTCAGGCGCCGGCAATGTATCTGGATTTACGTTCGTACAGGCGGGACCTGCCTCAGTTCAGGTGGTGGTTACCGACGGATTTTGCATCGATACCTTCATGCAGGAACTTCTGGTTCAAGCGGGGCCGCCGTTGTTCGATCTGGGCCCCGACACCTTGTTGTGCAGTCCCGAACCGGGCCTTGTTTTCGACCTGAGCAGCACCGTAGCAGATGCCTACACCTGGAGCGATGGTTTCGCCGGGCCCCAGCGCGTGATCCAGTCTGCCGGCGTTTACACACTTGAAATGGAAAGTTTTGGATGTACGTTGTCCGACACCATCGAGGTGCGTTTTGCCGATGTGGTGAGCATCAATTTGCCCGGCGACACCCTTGTTTGTGGCATCGACAGCCTCCTGCTTGACATCAGTTTTTTGGATGCTGATACGTATTTGTGGAGCGACGGCAAAACGTCGCCCAGCCGATTTTTTTCCAAAACCGGCTATTACGGCATCACGGCCTACCTCGGTCCGTGTCCTGCCTCCGATTATTTGTACGTGGGTTTGGTGCCTGCTCCGCCGCCCTTGCCAGACGATACCCTTGTTTGTGAAGGCGTAGGTTTGCGTTTGGACGTAGGCAAAAGCACGCAAGGCTACATTTCCTGGAACGACGCGCCGGGTTATGCAAACTTTGTTTTCGACAGTGCGGGCATGGTGCGGCGTAAAATCGTTTATGAAAACTGCCTGTTCGAAGATTCGGTTCTGGTGTTGCGCGAGGATTGTTTTGTAAACTTCGACTTTTATGCCCCCAACGTTTTTAGTCCAAACGGCGACGGTGAAAACGACCGTTTCGAGTTGTTTGGCGCCGGTTTGGAAGTGTTGCACCTGCAGGTATACGACCGTTGGGGCGCCATGATTTTTGAAAACAACGACGCGCCCTCTGCCTGGTGGGAAGGAAGCGATGTTCAGCCGGGTGTGTATACCTGGGTCGCAAAGGTGCGGCAGCTCGGGCGTGAGGGTAGGGTAGCGGGTGGTGTGGCGGTGGTACGTTAAAATTTGGTTTTGTAAAAAGGCAAATTCGAAAACAGCCCCACCTGCACCGTATGGTTGTTTTCAAAAGCCACACCACTCGACTTCACGATGTACTGGTTCAAATAACCGACTTCCACACGACCAACCTTCGGAAACTGGTAGCCCAACGCCAGGTAAGCCCGGTTCTGGTCGAGCAGGTTTAAACCCACGTTTTTTCCAAAATTGACCATGATCTCGTCGTATGCCGTGACGTAAAGCGACTTGTCCTGGATCGTTTTTCCTATAAACGGCACTGAAATGCGGTTGAACAACCGGAAACGGTTGGTGTACACTGCATCGCCGGGTTCAAATGTGTTTTCGGAGGTTGCCACAGGCAATTTTGAAAAACGCTGTTCGAGCCTGAAACGGCTCACCCATTCAATCGCGCCCATTTGGTTTTTTACCTGCAATTGTTGCCAAATGCGGTGTTCGGGGAAAGTCGCCGCCACGGGAAGTTCGCCGTATGGATACGTTTCAATAAAAGCATAACCGGCGGTGGCAAACGCTTTGGGACCAAAGTGGTAATTTACACCCGTGCGCAACAACAATTGCTGAGGATGTTCAATCACATCCGACCTGCGCCATTGGGCTTCCGCATGCACGCCCCAATGCTCCGAAACCTTGTGCGTGCCGAAATACATGAGCCAGGCGTTGTACTGGGTAACGACCGTTTTTGATTGGGAAAAAACTGAAAAGGACGTTGTGAGAAGCAACGTGACAACAATGATTTTTTTCATAAATAATAGGTAAGATCAATCGCAAATGTACCGAAGTCCCTGAATTTCCGCATTCCGAATTCCCTACTCCGCATTCGCCATTCCCGCCAAAACCTGCACCGTTTTCCAATTCCGCGTGGTTGCCTTCACCTTCAGTTTGATTTCCAAAAAGTTATTCGACAGTTTCGTGTTGCCGTAACTCACCGGAATGTGCAAATACACTTCGCGGCTTTTCAAAACCCAGGCATCGGGTAAAAATGCATCGGGCGAAAGCGCTTCCACACGTTCCGCCTCAGGTTCTTTTTCCAAAAATGTGACATGAATCCTGTCCTCCGCAGCGCCGTCAAACGGATGGCTGGCTGCAATTTTTTTCATGTCCTCTCCGCTGCGAACCATCACCGGTACAAAAAATCCGAAACGGGCTTCGATGGCCTTTTCGAGCGTTGCAACAAGTTCGTTTTCAGTTGATTCCGAATTAAAAACCACGTTCCCGCTTTGGATGTAGGTGGCGACGTTTAAAAAACCCAGTTCTTCAAACAGTTTTTTCAACTCGGTCATCACGACTTTTTTCTGGCCGCTTACGTTGATGCCGCGCAGCATGGCGATGGAGGTGTTCATGGTTGTTTTATCTGTTGTAGGGCAAAGATACGAAACGA
>JADLBE010000299.1 GCA_020847915.1 Saprospiraceae bacterium
ATGTTGCCCAGGTTGGCGCCGAGGTTGATGGCGGCCATACCCATGGCAGTTGCGGTGGCTGTTGCGGGATTGATCACATAAAGGCGCGCTTCGCCGGTGGTGCTGTTGTATCCCAGGGCGTATAGTTCGCCGGTAGCAGGACGGCAGTCCAGGCCCTCGATGGTTTGTCCGGCCATAATACCGGTGACCGTTGAACTGGCCATCACGCTACCCGGAGCGGAGGCGTCGAAGGTGATGAGGGTGGAGCCGGAAAGTCCGTAAGTTGTTTGTGCCTGGATATTGCCGGCAAAAAGTGCCGCAAAAAAGAAAAGCATAGAGGGTAGAGTTCGCATAAGTTGAGCAGTTTGATGAAGCGAATAAGGAGTTGAGCTCATACGTACGAGGAGAAGGCGGGGATTGGTTTTGTAAGGATTTGCGTATTTTTGTAATCACCAAATTTTTCCATGAACCTGACCGAACAACTACAAAGGCTCGACGAGCGCAAACAACAGCTTGACATCCTGCGGCAAAAGCTGGACAACGACCGCATCCGGGAGGCTCAAAACGTGGAGTTTTTATACGAAAGCAACCGCATAGAGGGCAATACACTTACGCTTCGTGAAACACACATGGTTGTCAACGAAGGTTTAACCATTGGAGGGAAAAGTCTGCGCGAACACCTTGAAGCCATTAATCACAAGGAAGCCATCCTATTGGTGGAAGATCTGGTGGCACGCAAAGTTGATATCTCTGAATATTTACTCAAACAAATACACGCCCTGGTGCTGCACGGCATCGACCACGACAATGCCGGGCGCTACCGCCAGGTTTCGGTACTCATTTCCGGAAGCAAACACGTGCCGCCACAGCCTTACCTGGCGGCGCCGTTGATGGAGGATTATTTTGCTTTTTACGATACCAATAAAAATACGATGCATCCCGTGGTGCTTGCCGCCGAAATGCACGAACGCCTTGTGAGCATCCACCCATTCATCGACGGCAATGGCCGCACTTCCCGCCTCGTGATGAACCTGATTCTGCTGCAACACGCTTATCCGCTGGCCATCATAGCCGGCGACTACGACACCCGAATGCGGTATTACGACGCCCTGGAAAAAGCGCAGGAAGAGCCGGATAAAGCGACGTTTGTGGGGTTTGTGGTGGATAAAGTTGAGATGGCGGTGGAGCGTTATTTGGGGCTACTTTCGTAAATATTTTAAAATAAAAAAATCAGCACCCAATGCCTCCAAAACACCTCCTGCCCTTCCTCCTAACCCTCCTTTTCTTCCCCACCCTAGCCTCCGCCCAAACCACCGACGAAGATCAGCTGGAAAAAGAAACCATCCACAAAGACAGCCTCGAATCCATCGCTTTTTTACAAAAAAACAACCTGAACATCCGGGCGTTTTCCAAAGGCGGCAACGAAACACATTTCGTGTGTTGTTACGATTTTCAGGTCACCAAACAAAACCTGAACAACGAAACGGTGTACTGGATTCCCACGTATTTTTACGCCGAAGACGTGGACGAAACCACCGACATCGAAGCGTTTTTGGGCACCGCAAATGAAAATACCTTCATCGACGGTCTCGACGACTACGGACTCATCGAGTTGGCCGTTGCTGAACCTTTCCGGTTCCACACCTCCGGAGATACGTTGTTTCAAACCGTCCTGAAGTGCCACCTGTCGCGCGATTCTATAGAATATCTGTACACGCTTGCCGGCGACGACATTCTTACTTTCGCCTATTGCGACAGCGTTTTGGAAGCCCACAGCACCCCGGTGCATGCCGTGATTTTTCACAAAAACCTGTTTAAAAAGAAGGAAAAACACACCGATCCATCAGGTTTGACCATACATTTTGGCAAATCCAAAACCTTCAACGGTGTGGTTTACCACCGTCTGTATGTAGATATCCCCCGTCCCCAGGGCGGGTACGATCCCATGGAGTATGTCTTGGATAAAAACCTCAACCTGATCAATTTTGAAAACACGCCGCCGGAGGTGTGTGCGTGGTTGATTGGGGAGGAATGAGCTCCTCCCCGGAGTTTGTTAAAAGTGCAAGACTCATAGCTATTGAGCTCCAGTTCAATGGTGTTGATATAGGATTTTCCGTACAACATAGCGGCAGAGCCGCGGTAATATTTGTAGCATTAACGGTATCATAGTTCTGAAGGTGCAGCGCACCGAAACGCGCTTTGGCGGCTCGATTCCCATTTCGGTGCGCTGCACCTCCTGATTTTTTCTCTTCGTATGCCTACAAATATTATCGCGGCTCTGCCGCTATCATCTCAATTTCCCTTATGTCAGCAGCAATAAACCGGCGCTCCATACCTACCGCCTCTCCATCACCAACTTCCCCTTAAAATCATGCCTCGGATCGGCGCTGTCGGAAAAACTGCCGCCGTCGGGTTTGAAAAATGCAAAATCAACGGCCAAATCGAGGGTGTTTTCCTGCCACGTGCCTTTCAACAGGTTGATGTTGAACCCGGGAGGATGTTTTTCGCTCACCGGACTGATCTGAAAATGGATCTCGTGGCCGTCCGCTTCATCCAAACCGCCCCAAATTTCGCAGGTATCCCGTTTGCCGTTGGTTTCCACCACGGCCATGCCGTCGAAAAACGTGGCGCTGGTACGGCTGCGCCTGCCGCGTTTGCGGAATGCTTTTGCCCATCGTTCGTCGTCGTCCAACGGTGCAAAAATTTCCAGTTCAACGTTGTGCACCACCTGGTCGGCATCCTTGCAGTTGCCTTTCCATTTGCCCACAAGCAATGGTTTACCAGGTTCGTCGCTGTAGGCCCACGGACGGCGGTAGGTGTCGTATTTTTTATCTGCGTAGTAACAACCTACGCGGCCAAGGATCATAACCGCCAAAAAAGCGGCAATGAACCATTTCAATTTGGTGGAGTATTGCATGGGGTTTGGTAAATCAAATTTCAAATTTCAAATTTCGTATCTCGTCAATCAATCAATGCGCTTCAAGCCAATTTTCCCCTTCCCCCATTTCCACCAAAATCGGCACTTTCAGGTTCGGGATCGCGTTGCGCATGTGTTCGGCAATAAGCGGTTTGAGGTCGTCCATTTCGCTTTTCAACACGTCGAACACGAGTTCGTCGTGTACCTGCAGGATCATTTTTGACTTGTACCCACCTTTTTCCATGGCACGGTGGATGTTCACCATGGCCACTTTGATCAGGTCGGCCGCAGTGCCCTGGATGGGTGTGTTGATGGCCATACGTTCGGCCATACTTCTCGACATGCCGTTGCGCGAATCGATGTCGCGCAGGTAACGGCGGCGGCCCAACAGGGTTTCCACATAGCCGTGTTTGCGGGCAAATTCCACGATGTTTTCCATCCAGTGTTTCAGGCCGCTGTATTGCTTGAAGTAGTTTTCGATCAATTCCTTGGCTTCCGGACGTTTGATGCCGAGCTGGTTGCTGAGGTTGGTGGCCCCGGCGCCGTAAATGATGCTGAAATTGACGGTTTTGGCGGCACGCCTTTGTTCGCTCGTCACTTCTTCAATGGGTACGCCGTACACACGGGCAGCTGTGGCCTGGTGGATGTCCTGGTTTTTTTGGAACGCCTCCAGCATGGCCGTTTCGTGGCTGATTTCGGCGATGAGGCGCAGTTCGATCTGCGAATAGTCGGCAGAAAGCAACAAATGGTCTTTGTCGCGCGGCACAAACGCCTCGCGCACTTTGCGGCCTTCGGCGGTTTTGATGGGGATGTTTTGCAGGTTGGGATTGTTGCTGCTGAGGCGACCCGTTGCGGCAAGTGCCTGGTTGAACGACGAGTGCACACGTCCGGTAGCAGGATTCACCAGCGCCGGCAGGGCGTCCACGTAAGTGCCTCGCAGTTTCATCAAAGTGCGGTGCTGAAGTATGTCGGCACAAATCGGAAAGTTTACGGCCAAAACGCTCAACACTTCTTCATCGGTGCTGTATTGTCCGCTTTTCATCTTTTTACCCGGATACGGCAGGCGCAGTTTTTCAAAAAGCACTTCGCCCACTTGTTTCGGACTGGCCACGTTGAATTTCAGTCCCGCCTCTTCCAAAATTTTAGCCTCCAGTCTGTTGATGTCGACCGCCAGTTCTTTGGAATACGCTTTCAAAAAATCGGGATCAATGCGCACACCGGCGTGTTCGATGTCGGCCAAAACCTGCACGAGAGGATTTTCCACTTCGTGAAACAAACGCACCAAACTTTCGCCGCCTTTTTCCAGTTTGGGCTCCAAAACATGGCGCAGTTGCAGGGTGATGTCGGCATCTTCGCCGGCATATTCTTTGATTTGCTCTGCGGGCACGTCGCGCATGTTGCCTTGTGCGGCGCCTTTTTTCCCGATAAGTTCTTCAATTTTGACCGGCGTATAATCCAGGAATGCTTCTGCCAGGTAGTTCATGCCGTGCCTGTGCTCGGGCTCCAGCAGGTAGTGGGCGAGCATGGTGTCGAACAGCGGACCGTTTAGGCTCACACCGTAATTTTTGAGCACAATGATGTCGTATTTCAGGTTTTGACCTACTTTTTCAATCTTTTCATTCTCAAAAAAGGGTTTGAAAAAATCGACAAGTGCCTGTGCTTGTATGGGGTCGGCGGGTACCGGAACGTACCAGGCTTCGTGTGGTTTGTAGGCAAAAGAAAAACCCACCAATTCGGCGCGTGTGGCATCGAGGGACGTGGTTTCGGAGTCGTAACAAACGCTCGGACGGCTTTGCAGCAATGTCAGCAACGCCATGTGTTCGTCCGGCGTATCGGCGAGGTAGTAGGAATGGGCTGTGTTTTGTATGTTTTTGGAAGCCATACGCATGGCGGGCGCCGCTGCTTCGCCGGGCGCAAACGCATCTTCAAACAACGAGCCTTGCACGCTGCCATCGCCACCTGCAGCTTTCCCTTTGGATTTTGGTGCGTTTGGTTCCTGGGAGGTATCGTTTTTGCCGCCGTTGGATAAAGGGTGGCGCAGGATGGTTTCGGCAAAAGAACGGAATTCGAGTTCTTTAAAAATTTCGATCAGTGCTTCCCTGTTGAAGGGTTCTATTTCAAAAAACTTGTCTTCGAACTGTACGCCCGGCACCTCAATGTCGATGCGGGCGAGCCATTTTGAAAGGATGGCTTTGTCGGCGTGGTTTTCAACGATTTCTTTTTGTTTGCCTTTAAGTTTGTCGGCGTTGGCGAGCAGATTTTCAACGTTGTCGAATTCGGCGAGCAGTTTGGCGGCGGTTTTTTCACCGATACCGGGCAGGCCCGGGATGTTGTCTACGGCGTCGCCCATAAGCGCGAGCATGTCCACCACCTGATCGACGCGTTGGATGCCCCATTTTTCGCACACTTCTTTAATACCCCAAATTTCCATGTCACCACCCGCTTTGCCGGGTTTGTACACAAAAACGTGTTCATCCACGAGTTGTCCGTAATCTTTGTCTGGCGTCACCATAAACACGTCGTATCCTTCTTTTTCGGCTTGTTTGGCGAGGGTACCGATCACGTCGTCGGCTTCGTAATTGTTGATGCAAAGCACGGGGATGTTCATGGCCTGCACGATGCGGTGCACCCACGGAATGGCGAAAGAGATGTCTTCGGGTTGCGCTTCGCGGTTGGCCTTGTAGGCCTCAAATTTTTCGTGCCGGAAGGTGCCGCCTTTCGGGTCGAACACCACGGCGAGGTGGGTGGGTTTTTCGTTTTGCATCATGTCCCACAAAGTGCGCATGAACCCCTGGACGGCAGAAACGTTCCATCCTTTGGAATTAAGCAGCGGACGGGTGATGAAGGCGTAGTGGGCGCGGTAAATGAGTGCGTGTCCGTCGAGCAGGAACAGTTTTTTTGACATGGCAGCGTAGCAGGATTTGGAAAGGGGCAACAAGGTAGAAGAATTTCACGAAGGGCGAAGTGGGAGCAAGTGCTTGTTTTTCCCTTACTTTTTGACGTAAAAATGTGTAATTTTGCGGTCTTTCCAAAAGCAGATGCTTCATTTTCCTGAAAATCAACGTGTTGAGCTGCAGGGTTAATCAATAACAGCTTTTAAGTGAAACGAGTCCAATTGGCCGCCGCCCCCGAAGGCCCAACATCAGAACACCAGCTCATCCTGTCGGACAAGGCGGGTATTTCCCGTCTTTCATCATGGCTGACCGATGCCGAGATGGTTTATGTGGAACAAGCTGTTGCCCGTGACGCTCACCGGTACTTTTTTATTCGACCAGAAGGTAAAATGCTTGTGGTGCACGTGCTGAAAGCGCAGTCTGACCCACGTTTTGCACTTGAAGAGGCCCGTTTGGCCGGCAATGAAATGCTGCGCGACCTGCGCCTCCACAAAATCGAAGATTTTACCCTGTACAACGCTTGTGAAAACAACCGTTCCCTGGCTTATGCCGAAGGTATGGCTCTGGGCAGTTACCAGTTTTTGAAATATTACTCCCATCCGGAAAAGAAGGAAAAAGCCCTGCGCACCATTCGTTTTAATACCTCTGCTGCATCTGCCGCCGAGGTCCTGGAACTGCATATTGTGCTGGAAGCTGTTTTTCTTGCCCGCGACATGGTGAACGAGCCCCATTCGCATTTCAATGCACACCATCTCTCCGAAGTGGTGCGCGATTCGGCTTACCGGTACGGTTTTTCGGCCGAAATTTTGGACAAGGACAAAATTGAAAATTTGAACATGGGTGGTCTTCTGGCTGTGAGCCGCGCCAGTTCGGCACCGCCGAAGTTTTGCATTCTGGAATGGAAACCTGCCGATGCGCGCAATGCCAAACCTTTGGTTTTGGTGGGTAAAGGTGTGGTGTACGATACCGGCGGACTGAGTTTGAAGCCTACGGAAGGTATGGATTACATGAAATGCGACATGGCAGGCGCTGCTACGGTAATCGGCATATTCACGGCTGCCGCACGCAACCGGCTTCCGGTGCATCTTGTGGGGCTCATCCCAGCTTCCGACAACCTTATAGGGTCGAACGCTATTTTGCCCGGTGATGTGATTCGCATGCATTCGGGCACCACGGTGGAGGTTTTAAACACCGATGCCGAAGGACGTCTGTTGTTGGCAGATGCCCTGCATTATGCCAAACAATACAAGCCCGGACTCGTGCTCGACCTGGCCACCCTCACCGGAGCGGCCGTTCGAGCTTTGGGCAACCAGGTCATCTGTTACATGGGTACTGCCGGCGACGATGTAAAAAAAGACCTGGAACAAAGCGGCTGGAACACCTACGAACGCATGGTGGAACTGCCTTTGTGGAAAGAGTTTGGTGATGATCTGAAAAGCAACATTGCCGACCTGCGCAATGTAGGTTCGGGCAATGCAGGCATGATCACTGCAGGAAAATTTCTCGAACATTTCACCGATTACCCCTGGTTGCACCTCGACATTGCCGGACCTGCGTATCTTCGCACGGCCAACGGTTACCGAACCAAAGACGGAACGGGTGTTGGTGTGCGGCTTTTGTACGATTTTTTGAAAAATTACGCCACCAACTAACCTCCGCAACCAAACAATCGCACTACCCCTTTTCAACGCCCAACCCACCTGCATGAGCAACATAACGATAGGCATCAGCTGCGGAGACATCAACGGCATCGGCCTCGAAGTCATTCTTAAAGCCCTGGCCATCAACAAAGCCGGCGCCAACTTTAACCTTATTGTGTACGGCAGTACCAAAGTAGTGGCCTACCATAAAAACATCATTACCCAGGAAAACATCCAGTTTCACAACATCGAAGC
>JADLBE010000300.1 GCA_020847915.1 Saprospiraceae bacterium
AGGGAAGGGCTACGAAAAATACGGTGAGACTGGCGCGAAAATCGTGTTTACGGAAGTTCAGCCAGTAGAGGTGCAGTGTTCGTTTGGGCGTCGTCATGACAAATAAATGCGTTGCCACAAGGTACGGAAAAAAAGTCGTCGGGCATCTCGACCTTATTTATCAAATTTGCTTGGTGATTTTTATTTTTGAAACATCATATCCATGCGCCCTAATTCTTGACAGTATTTGTTGATAGGTTGTTTCGTTCATCGTTGATGTTCTTGAAAGTATCCACAAATATTTTCTGTTTGGATGTCCCACCACCGCATAACTGTAATCGTCAGCCAAATCAATGATCCAGTATTTTCCTTTTAAAGGCCAAAAAAATTGTACTTTTAATTTAGCATTACCGCTGTTTTTATCTACAAATGCTTTGCCCTTGATGTAGGATTCTTTTCCGTTAATACTATCCTTATTGCATCTGTTTTCAACAATTACATACCCTTTATCACTTAATGTATATTCGGCAGTAGTACCTGTACAACCTTTTTGAAACCGTTGTGGAAACGATGCTATCTCATACCATTTGCCTGCATATTTGTTTAAATCAACAAAAGGAACGGTTGGAAGTGTTTGCGACATGGCAACTGTTGATAAGGTTAAAAACAAACCAATAGGTACTGTTTTTTTGAGTAACGGTAAATAATAATTAATCATTTCAGACTTTGGATTTATGGTGATTTCAAAGGTGATGTCTTTAATACCTGTAATCTTACAAAATTAAAAATATGATTTATATGTTTCACACATTATCCAAGATTTAGAACTTGCTCAAACTTTAAACTTTAAACTTTAAACTTTAAACTTTGAACTTTGAACTTTAAACTTCATTTCCCCAGCCACACCCGGAACTCCTCCGCTTTTTCCCGGCTCACCAAAACATCCTCGGCATCCACCGGTTCTTTGAGCACCACTTTCAACCGACTGTTGCTGTAAGCCGTGGTGGATTTGATGGCGCCGAACGTGCACAAAAACCTTCTGTTGAGCCGGAAAAAATGTTTCGGATCCACGAGGTCTTCAAGTTCTTCAAGTGTGTAATCCACCACGTATTTCCGACCGTTTTTCAGGCGCATCCACACGATTTTGTTTTCTCCAAAAAAATACTCGATCTCGTCGGTGGTGAACGCCGAAAGGTTGTCGCCCACTTTGACCATAAACCGTTCCTTGTAGTTGGGCGTGGTGCGGTTGAGCAACTGGCGGATCATGTCGAGGTCGGGCGCCACGGAAGCTGCCGGTGTACCACGCAGGGTGCGCAGTTTTTCAAATGCCTGCTGCAGCGCTTCAAAACTCACGGGTTTGAGCAGGTAATCGATGCTGTTTACCTTAAAGGCTCGCAGGGAATAAGCGTCGTAGGCAGTGGTGAACACCACAGGACAGGTAATTTTTACCTGTTCGAAAATTTCGAAACTAAGCCCGTCGCCCAGTTGGATGTCGAAAAAAGCGAGGTCGGGCGCGGGGTTGTTTTTGAACCACAACACCGCGGTTTTTACCGAATCGAGTTCGGCAAGTACATGAATGCCTGGGTCACAACGGCGGAGTTGGATGCGCAAACCTTCGGCGGCCAGGGCTTCGTCTTCGAGGATAACCACGTTCATACAATGGGCACTTTTACGGTAAAATGGTCGTCGTTTTGGGAAATTTCAATGGGTTGGTCTGACAAAAACTGGTAACGGCCCCGAATGTTTTCCAGGCCCACGCCCGAGCTTTCACCCACGCTGGTTTTGGTTTGTATGTTGTTGCGCACCACCACGTGGCCGTTTTGTTGAAAAACCTCAATCGACAACGGATGGCTTTTCGATACTTCGTTGTGTTTCAAGGCGTTTTCCACCAGCATTTGCAAAGTAAGCGGCGCCACGCGGCCCTGGCGGTCGGTCACGTCGATGCGGGCCTCGAAGGAATCGCCGAAACGGGTTTTCATCAAAAAAACAAACGCTTCGAGGGCTTTGAGTTCTTCGTCGAGCGACACCACTTCGCGGTCGCGGCTGTCGAGCACGTACCGGTATACGGCCGACAAGCGGCGGATGAACAACTCGGCCTGGTCGGCATCCTTGTGCACGAGTGTGGTGAGCACGTTCAAACTGTTGAACAAAAAATGCGGATTTACCTGATTTTTCAAAGTTTCGTACCGAGCTTCCACTTGTTCTTTTTTCAAACGTTCGGCCTCTACGGTAACATCGCGCCAGGAGAGTAAAAATCCCCGGCCATGCATAAAAATGGAAATAAACAACGCGATGAAAAGTGAGGGTAAAAAATATCCCCATCGGAAATTTCTTGCAGGCCAGGTGAAATCAGCGCCTCTTTCCGGAACATACCACAAGGAAGCGATAAAATACCAAATGGCAAACGTGATGATAAGCGTTGCAAACAAACTTAGGAAGAACCGCTTGACGGGAGCATCCAGCCAGGAGTACCGTTGACTTACAAATATAACCGACATGCTGTTACCTACCCACATCAATCCGGAAGCAACCGCACCCATCGCAACCCGGTACAATGGACCGGGTTGTGATAGTTCGTCGTAATTGAACGCTGCAATAAGTAAAAACGACCCGAGGAAAATGATTCCGAAAACTTTTAATGCTTCAACGAGTGCTTTCATGTCGTATGGCTTATTGATTAACAACCCAGTGGGTACTACTTGATGCTTTTCAGTAATTCTTCGTTTTGTTCTTTGCCCCAGGTTGGATTCAGCGTCATGGCAGCCGGTTGGGCATCGTACAACGCTTTCGCTTTTTCCAGAATGGGTTTTGCATTGGCTGCACCGCCGCCGTAAAAATCGGGCATGTTGAATGTGTACATACCTTTGATGTAGTGCGCACGAGGGTTGTTCGGGTTCATACCGATGGCTTTGCCGAGTTCCTGAAATACTTTGGGCGAAAGTTGCTGACCAAGCGTCATGGGATCTTCAATTACTTTGCCCGTGTAAATGTATGCCTGCAGGGTGGCAATTTCGGACATGTCCTCGATTTGTTTGACCCTGGAAGTGGTTTGGTTGAGCAACTTCTGTGCTTCATCCATGTAACCCTGGGCTTTGGCCATGTCTTTTTCGCTGGCGATAAAACCGGCAATCAGCATGTTGTAGGAAGCGTAATAACCTGGCAACCATTGTTCAGGCTCGGCCGCAGCAATGCGGTTGAAGGTGTTGGCGCAGGCGACAAAGTCGTCGGATTTTTGGGCGGCGCCCATCTGACCCAACGCAGCGCCCATGGCGCCGGTGAATTGGTCTTGTGCAGTGGCGAGGTAACCAATAGCAAGGGAAACGAGCAGCAGGATGACTTTTTTCATGGCTTCTTTGATTTTTGTGTGAATGATGTTTCAAAGATGCGCCTGCTGTCGGGGGTAGGAAAATAAGGTAAACCGAAGTGTCGAATGGAGGGAGTGAAGTGCAGAAAATCTGTGCAAATCCGTGTTCGAAGATCTGTGTCATCTGTGTACCATTACGATGTGCGATGGTACACAGATGACACAGATGCAAGCAGCACAGATTAACACAGATTTTTTATTTCCGCAACCAATCCACCACCAGTGCCGCCGTCCACGAAAACCGGTCGGAACCATAACCGCCCGAATCCTTTTTCCACGGATTGTAGTACTCCCAAAATCCGTGACGACGCACCAGTTCCAGTGAATCGTCGCGCAGACGAGCCGCCAATGCCGGCCTGCCGTACCGCAGAAGCGCATGGTACAGCATCCAGTTCATGTTGATCCACACCGGACCGCGCCAGTAGCGGCACGGATCAAAACCGGGCTCGTCCAAAGCCGTGGATGCGCACAACCAGGTCGGGTTTTCGGGTGAGCCGCAGAATTTGGGACTTTGGATCAGGGCAGCAAGCCGTTCAGCCTGCTTCTCATTGGGAGCGCCACAGAGCAAAGGCAAAATGCCCCCTGCCGTGACAACCGGGACTTGTTTTTGTTGAACAAGATCGTAGGAGACATACACCCCGCGCTGCTCATCCCAAAGTTTATCGTTCAGGGATTTGTTGGTTTGATCGTACCATTCCTGCAACTGTCCGGTATCCTTGCCCAACCACGTACCGAGTTCCATCATGGCTTCGTTGCTGTGGCTGAGGATGGCGTTGAACATAGGTTCCTGCACCTGAAACGGATAATCGCCCCACAATTCAGGCTTTTGATAACGGCTTTTGCGCAGCAAATCAACGAGGTAGATGTACCGGTCGTAACTTTCCTTGCGCGGCCGGAAAGGCGCATCCACGTGCAAAAGATCCATACGTTCGTAGGGAGGCACGTCCTTTTCCGGGTCAAAACGAATGGTTTCAAACACCGTTTCCCAGGTGGGCAGGTTGTCCATGCCCGATTCCCAGGGGTGACAAACAAAGGCCAGTCCTTCCTTGTGTGGATCCCGGAGTGTGTACAGGTAGTTGTGGAGCAGCATCACGCGGTCGAACATGCGCCTGAAAAACGGCCGGGCAGCCCGTGTATCGGGCGCTTGTTCCAGCAACCGTTGCAAAATGAAACCGTGCACGGCGGGCATGGTGAGTCCGGAAGTACGCGTATTCCGCGGTTTGCCCGGCAAGCCCTGGGTTTCCCAAAAACGGTAACCCGGGAAATATTTGCCCACATTTTTTACGGAAAATACAATTTGCGGCACCATGCCGTTGCTCCATTGTCCGCGAAACAAAGCTGTTATTTCCGAGCAGGCCTGTTTAAAGTTTGTTGGCGCCCAACCCAGGGCGATGAATCCGGCGTCCCAGTTCCACTGGTGTGGATACAGCGATGGAGCGGGTTTGGTGAAGGTGCCCAGCAGGTTGTTTTGCAACACACGCCGGGCCTCCGTCACAAGTTCTGTATCGGAGGATGGTTCGGAAAAACGATGATTCATACGGGTAGTTTTCTGTTAAAAAAACTCTTTCGTTTGAGGAATTATTGTACTTTTTTAAAAATCTGTGTAAATCCGTGTTGCTTGCATCTGTGTCATCTGTGTACCATCGCACATGGTGATTGGTACACAGATGACACAGATGCAAGCACCACGGATTTACACAGATTTTTAA
>JADLBE010000301.1 GCA_020847915.1 Saprospiraceae bacterium
CAACCTATGCCTACCTTCCCATCGCCGTTGGTTTCGTTGCCATCCTGCTGCGCAACATGAACGTCATCCCCAATTACCCCATGATCAACCACGCCGTGATGGCAGGCTTCATCATTCAGGTACTCATATTTACCGTCGGATTTGCACGCTGGCACAGGTACATGGAAAACGAACGCGACGTATTGCAATACAAACTGGCCATCGAGCAAAGTGAAAAAAAACTGGCCATCCAAAAAGCGGAACAAAGGGTAAAAGACAGTATTGCCAGGGACCTGCACGACGACGTGGCAGCTTCAATGTCGGGCATACGCATCCTCAGTCAGGTAGCCTTCAAACAATTCGCCCACAAAGTGCCGGAAGCCGCTCCCCTGCTCGAACAAATCACCCGCAGCGCCCAATCTACACTGGAAAGTATCGGCGACCTCATCTGGGCCGTAAAACCCAATCCCGATTACCTCAACGACCTGGCCGACCGCATGCGCGAATACGCATCCAACGTGCTCGATGCCAAGGACATAGCCTACGAAATCCACATCCCCCGCAACCTGCCGGTTTTGAAACTCAACATTGAAACACGTCGCAATTTGTACCTGATTTTTAAAGAGGCCATCAACAATGCCGTTAAGTACAGCAATTGCACCAGCCTGGATATTTGTTTGAAAATCAAAGGCAACATGCTTGAAATGTGTGTTTGTGACGATGGCCAAGGTTTCCCGGTCGAGGGCTTCCGCGAAGGCAACGGCTTGCCCAACATGCGCCAACGTGCACAGGACCTTGGGGGCACCATTCAGATCATCGGTAAGGAAAAGGGCGTTCGGGTATTGTTTGAAATGGAATTGCCGTTGGAGGTAAAAATGGAGGAAGCGGAGGTTACGGTTTCCTGATAAGGTGTGGAAATGGGTGTCAATATTTCGAAGACACTCACCATCAGATGTTTGGCTACGGTCGACATGAACCGGAGGTAAATGCCGTGAAATGCTTTTTCGTAAAACGCTATCAGTTGCCTAGCTGACGCTCCTAATGAACCGCTTAGACACACCATCAGATGCTATCAGTTGTCTCCCTTCGGTCGACATGACAAGGCGCTGTTTATCAAGGAATTATTCGGATTTATCGCTGATATGAAAAGCACAAAAAGGGCTAACCTTATGCCTGAATGGCAAAGGGCATCACAACCATTCCTCAACCCGGCCCGTCAAAGGGCACCCGCAAGGGGCGCCCCTACAGACTTCGTGCATGCCGCAGTCGGGGTCTCCGGCAACCATAACTTCCCAACTTTTCCTGATTGTCGTTTTCAAAAAATAAGCCATCCCGAAATTATCGGGATGGCTCACTTGCTACTTGCTACTTGCAACTTGCAACTTATTTTTTAGATTTCCACTCCGCGATCGACTTGTCGTTCATGCGCGGGTAGTCGCCGTTGCCTTCTGCTTTGGCGAGTTCCGTGCTGCGCTCTGCGGTAGCGATGGCATCTTTGTAACGGCCAAGTTCGGCGAGGATGAGGGCTTTTTGGCGAACGATCCAGAACTTTTCACCGCCTTTGTCGAGGGCCATCTGAACCCATGCGAGGGCCATGTTCATGTCCTTTTTCTCTTCGTAGTAGTAGCGGGCCGACTGGTAGTAGGTGCTGGCCGAAGGACCTTCCATCTGTGATTTGATGTCGGCCATCACTTTGGTGTCCGTGTCCATCATTACAGGAACGGAAACGCGGGATTTTTCCCATTCAATCACGAGGTCGAACGAGCTGTTGCGCAGGTTGTCCACGTTGATGGTGAACGATTCCACGTTTTCAGCCAGCGTGGTTACAGGAACGGTTACCTTGGCAGCCACATCGGCTTCGTTGAAATCTTTGCCGGGAACACCCCAGAAGCTGGTGTTTTTGTAAAAAATCACCGACCAGTCTTTCATGTTGGGCGTAACGTAGAGGGCATAAGTACCTTTGGTTACGGTGGTGCCGCCAATTTTAACGTCGTCGCCGAACGTCACTTTGGTGGATGCGTTGGCGCCAGTGCGCCACATTTCACCGAAAGGTACCAGTTCGCCGAAAATCTTGCGGCCTTTTGCACTTGGGCGCGAGTATTCAACATCAACTTTGGAGAGACCAACTTCCTGGCTGATTTTTGCCAGGGGGCTCGGTTGGGGCGTCTTGATTTGAGCATTCACCGTGAATGTCAACAGCACAGCGAAGGTGCACAGGGAGAGAAGTTTTTTCATGTCTTTTGTTAAATTTGACCAAAGAACAAACAGTTTGCAAAATGGTTGGCAAAGGTAACCCCGGTTTTTAGGGAATTATAGTCTGAAGCATTAGTTTTTGATGAATTATAAGGAATTTCGCCATTTCTTTCAAAATCAGCATTGCAACACCTATCAATTCCTTTATGAAAAAATACGTACTCACAGCCGGCAACCTGGCCGACATGCAATTGCAACCTTTCGACCTCCCGTCGCCGGCATCCGGCGAGGTGCGTGTTGCCGTAAAAGCTGTGGGGCTCAACTTTGCCGATGTTTTTGCGATCTGGGGACTCTACGGCGCCACACCCAAAGGTCCGTTTACACCCGGACTCGAATACTCCGGCATCGTGGAAGCTGTGGGTGAAGGTGTTACTCACCTGCACACCGGCGACCGCATCATGGGCGTGACACGGTTCGGCGCCTACACCACCCACCTCAACATCGACGCCCGGTATGCCATCCCCATGCCGCACGACTGGGACTACCCTACCGGCGCTGCGTATCCCGTGCAAACACTGACGGCCTGGTACGGCATGACGGCCCTTGGCAACATGCAACGCGGCCAGACGGTGCTCATCCACAGCGTGGCGGGCGGCGTAGGGCTGCAGGCGCTTAAAATTGCTCGGGCCTACGGTTGTTACACCATCGGCACGGTGGGCAACGATTCCAAAGTAGATTTTGCAAAAAAACAAGGATGCGACGTGGTGTTGGTGCGCGACAAGGATTTTGAAAACAACCTGAAAACAGCGCTGGAAGGTCGGGAATTGATGTTGTTGATGGACAGCGTGGGCGGCCCCTACCTTACCATCCCATTTTTTATGCTGGCGCCCATGGGTCGGGCGGTGGTATTCGGCTCGTCGCGCTACGCCACCGTGGGCAACAAACCCAACAAACTACACATGTTGCGCACCTGGCTCACAAGGCCCCGTTTCGACCCGCAAAAACTGCCCGAAAACAACCGCGGCATCCTCGGTTTTAACCTCATCTGGCTTTACGAACGTGTGGAACTCATGCAACAGTTGCTTCAGGACCTGGATGCCCTGAAACTGTCGCCGCCCCACGTAGGCCATATCCTTCCTTTCGAAAACATGCACGAAGCCATTCATCTTTTCCAATCGGGCAAAACCATTGGCAAAGTTGTACTTACAACCTAAACATAATGGTCCAATTTACCTGTAAATCCTTTCATGAGCTCAGTGTTGATGAGCTGTACGAAATCCTCGCCCTCCGGCAGGAGGTTTTTATTGTGGAACAAAACTGTCCCTACCTCGACTGCGACGGCAAGGACCAGCAATCGCACCACCTCCTGGGCCGCGGCGCCGACGGCAAGTTGCTGGTGTACACACGTTTGTTGCCGCCCGGATTGTCGTACGAAACCTACATGTCCATCGGCCGCGTGGTGAGCGCCCCTGCAGCGCGGGGCACAGGCCTCGGGCGTGTACTCATGCACAAAAGTATCGACGAGTGCCACCGGTTGTTCGGGCACGGTCCCATCAAAATCGGCGCGCAAACGTATTTGCTGAAATTTTACGAAGGATTTGGTTTTGAATCTACCGGAGAAGAATATTTGGAAGATGGAATTCCGCATACGAAGATGGTGCGGGAGTGAATGCGGAATTTGTCATCCCAGCGAAGCGTGGGAGCCGAATGCGGAATTTTATGCATGGGCGCTCGGCAATTTGATTGACGAAATACGAAATTTGAAATTTGAAATTTGATTTTGGGAGGAAAGCCTGGCAGCAAGGCCGTAGGATAAAAGACCATTAAAAACCTTTAACCAAATGAAAACCATGGCGCGTCTTCTGATTTATCTTTTGCTGGTTTGTTCGATTGGCGCTCAGGCGCAAAACAGTCCGTTAACAGCCGAACAAACCACCCGTTTGGCGCAATTTTCCAAGCTTTACAGCCACATTAAGTTTTTCCATCCCTACATGGGTTGCCAGAACATTCCCCTGGATTCTGCTTTTGCAGCGTCGGCAACCAAACTGATTGAAGCCCCGGATGTTCAGGCACAGGTCTTGGTTTTACAGGAATTTCTTCAGGTTCTGAACGATCCTGCAACCACCGTTGAACAGCAAGGGCTCATCCAACAGGATTACCTAACAGGCACCGCGAACGATTCCCTGCAGTTTTATTTCAACCACGACAGCATCCTGATCATCAATACCAACAACTATTTTGGTTTTGACGATTTTGGAAAAATATCCGAACAATTGGACAGCATCAAATCAATGGCGGCCTTTGCCAAAGGTATCGTTTTCGACATGCGCACTTTGCAACCCATTCGCGAAAACGTTGTAGGTTACTGGCCGTATATTTTCGACGCCGCTGAAATAGCAGGGCATTTCATTTCCAAACCCATCAACAATTACAGCCAACGGTTCCGCATGCACAGCGGTTTTGCGCCGGAAAACGGCACAACCTCAGGGGGATATTATTCCGGATTTTATACGGTCGGCGGTGGGACCATCAAACCCGCCAACCAGCGCATCAACCTTCCTGTCGCCATCCTGATCAACGACCATTCTGATGTCCCTTCCCAGGCCGTCGCCTTGTCCATGTCGCCAGGATGCGCCGTTTTTATTTCCGGAAGTTTGCCTGAAAGTTCACTTATCCAAACAACAACCTTTGAATTTAGTCCCGAAATTCTTGTGAACTTCCGTGTGTCGGAGCTGCTCGCACCAAACGGGGCGGTGGGTTCAGGCGATTGCTACGTATTCGAAGGAACATACGCCTGGGATGCCGCCGAAAAAGCCGCTTATGATTTTGTCTATGGCAAACCGGTAAGCCACCCCAAAAGCGGTTTAACAAAAACAAAAACCGATGAAACACTGGTTGCTTCAACTTACGAGAAAACATTTTATCCTTCGCTGGGTTACCGATTGCTGGCTGGCGCCAAAATTTGGGGCATCATACACTACTTTTTTGCGTACAAGGAACTTATGTCGGGCGACTGGGACAAGATGTTGCCCGACCACCTGAATTCCCTCGCCGGCGCCAAAGACTCTTTGGAATACAACCTGGCGGTTTACAAAATGTACCGCAACATCGAAGACGGCCACGGCTTTATTTCCTCCCCTACCATGGGGGATTATTTCGGCAGGGCAAGCGCGCCTTGTTCCGTAAAGTTTGTGGAAGGCCAGGCCATTGTGAGCGTTTTCAGGGATGATTCCATCGCTCAAAAAGCGGGTTTATCGATCGGTGATGTGGTACTTGAAATCAACGGTGAAAAAACCGAAATCCGAGCCCAGCGCCTCGCGGCATTGCTGAACGCTTCGAACGAATGGACCAGGTCCGAATACGTTTCCTGGCGTTTGTTGAGGGGAAAAGAAGGTGAAAACATAACCCTGAAAGTGCGTGATAAGAAGAACCGTGAAAAAACCGTCGTTTTGCCGCTTAGCCAAAAATACCCTTTCAAATCCGCCCGTGACCAATTGGATACTGTACGAATTTTGCCTGGAAACATCGGCTATGTTGATCTTGCAAGGTTGGTTGGCGACGATGTAGATAACATGTTCGAAAAACTGAAAGACACCAGGGCCATCATTTTCGACATGCGCGGGTACCCAAATGGCACGGCCTGGTCCATAGCGCCCAGGTTGACGGAAAAATCAAATACGGCTGCCGCGCGGTTCATGCGTTACAACCCGATGTCTCCGGACATTGGATTTCGGGATATGAATAGTATGAGCACTACCCATACGTTTGTTCAACACATCCCCGCCAACATGGGAAAATCGGTGTACAAAGGCAAAACCGTCATGCTGATCGATGAATCCACGCAAAGCCAGGCCGAACACACGGGTTTGTTTTTTGAAGCGGCCAACGGCACGGAGTTCATCGGCAGTCCAACCGCAGGCGCAAACGGCGACGTGACCAACTTCAAAATTCCAGGAAATATTTCACTTTCTTTCAGCGGCCACGACGTAAGGCATGCTGACGGCAGGCAGTTGCAAAAGGTGGGTTTGCAACCAAAAGTTTATGTAAAACCTACAATTAAGGGCATTCAGGCTGGTAAGGATGAGGTTTTGGATGCGGCTATCAAATATTTAACTAAAAAATAAATTACACCATGCAAAAACCCACCGCAAACGTCGACGAGTACATCGCTTCGTTTCCGCCCGAAATTCAGGTTTTGCTGAAACAAATGCGACAAACCATCCGTGAAGCCGCGCCCGACGCTACCGAACTCATCAGCTACGGCATGCCGGGTTACAAACTCAACGGCAGTCTGGTGTGGTTTGCAGCAGCCAAAAACCACATCGGATTTTACCCATCCACTTCGGGTGTGAAGTTTTTTGTGGAAAAATACGGAAACCTGAAATCGTCGAAAGGCGCCATTCAAATACCGATGGACAAGCCTTTGCCGCTGGATATGGTGGCCGACATCGTGCGGCTGCGTGTGGAGGAAAATTTGGCAAAAGCCCAAACAAAGAAAAAATGAGGATGTGTCCTAAAGACCATCTTTATAAAAGAAGCGGCGATTGTCCGTCCTGCCCCATTTGCAAAGCCAAACGCAAACCAACCAACCATGGATCAACCAAAACATCAATTCATAGAATCCGAAATCCGGGATAAATTTTCATTTCTGCAGGATGAATTTGGGTTTACGCCTTTTAAAGCATGGCAGCAGAAGGATGAATATTACGTCACCGCTAAAAAAGGGGCGGTTGAATTTTTTGTATACATCCAGATGGACGATGATTATCCACCCCTGATTTCCATCGACCACCATGTCGAGGAAAGCGCCATTGCTGCAAAGTATTATTTGTTTGAAATGGAGGAAGACAATCCGGTTCAAAACATCATGGACTACAGAGGCTATGATGGCATCGAAAAGTTCATTTCGGAGTGCGCTGAAATTTTAAAACGCAATGCCGAAAATTTGCGGGAAAATACCGTCAATGTTAAAAAAACAGCGATGGATTTGCCTTCATCTGCGAACAACAGTCAGAAAACCATGTTTGAAAAAATAGTTGACGGTATAAAAAAATACTTCCGCCAGTCTAAACTTTCATGAAAAAATACGCCATTTCCGACATCCACGGCTGCAACAAAACCTTTTTGGCCCTGCTCGAAAATCTCGACTTCAGCAAAGCCGATGAACTGTATTTGCTGGGCGATTACGTCGACCGCGGTCCCGATTCCAAAGGCGTTTTTGATACCATTTTTCGTTTGCAATCCGAAGGATACAAGGTGCAATGCCTGCG
>JADLBE010000302.1 GCA_020847915.1 Saprospiraceae bacterium
CGGTTAGTCGCTCATGACCAACCAACCAACCGACCAACCGACCAACCGACCAACCGACCAACCGACCAACCAACCAACTGACCAACCGACCAACCGACCAACCGACTAACTGACTAACCGACTAATTTCCAGTACATCCATCATATCAAACACGCCCTTTTTACCATGAATCCATTGTGCTGCCAAAAGTGCGCCTGCGGCAAAACCTTTGCGCGAATGCGCCTTATGCTCGATGGTGATGCTGTCGACAGAACTTTCATACTTGATTTTGTGGGTGCCGGGCACTTCGCCTTCGCGGATGGCTTCCACGGGTATGTCGGTTGCTGATGCGGGGGCGGGTGTGAGTTTCCAGTCCAACTTCCGGTCGAGTGCTTTGATGGCATCGAGGGTTAGGGTGAGGGCTGTGCCGCTGGGTGCGTCGAGTTTGTGCATGTGGTGTATTTCCTGCACACGGATGTCGTATTCGGGCCTGTTGTTCATCAGGGTGGCGAGGTAGCGGTTGAGGGCAAAAAACAGGTTTACACCCACGCTGAAATTGGACGCCCAAAGCATGGCGCCTTGTTTTTCCAAACAAAAAGCATAAGCTTCGGGCAACTGGTCGAGCCAACCCGTTGTGCCGCTCACCACCGGGATACCGGCTTCCAGACACATTTTAACGTTCGACAATGCCGCTTCGGGCCTGCTGAATTCGATGACCACATCGGCTTTTTTCAGGAGTTCATCCGTGAGCTCCTGGCGGTTGTCGCGGCCGATGCGCCACACAAAATGTACATCGCTTCCCTCAGCGACTTCTTCGATGGCGCGGCCCATTTTACCGTAGCCCAGCAATCCTATGTTCATGCTTGTATTAATGCTTGATGATGGAAACAGGAGGTTCGCTGACGCCATTTTTCTCCACATTCAGCCAATACATGCCGGGCTGAAGTTCGGCGCCGAGTACCACCTGGGTTTTCATTTCCGGCAGCTCCAAACGTTGTACTTCACGGCCCTGTACGTCGGTGATGCGCACCACACAACCGGTATGCGGATGGTCGAGACTGAGTACGGTTTCGGTACTGAATGGATTGGGTGAAACGGTGGCGCCGGAGCTTCCGTCGCGCCTGTGTTCGGGCTGTAAAAGGATGGTAAACGTGCTGTCCGTTACCAAAATCTGGTTGTACAAAATGGCCATGCCGGTGGGGTCTTTCGACGCTACCAGGTCGTAATAACCGGGCGACACGTTGGGGAAAAGAAAGTTTCCAAAAGCATCGGTAACGGCGCTGTATTCCAGTTCAAGTCCATAAAGGAACACGGCTGCATCGGCCACAGGTTTGGGACCAAATTTGCCCTCGCGCATCACCTTTCCGGTGATGTTTAAACTGCCTTCGGGAAACAACAAAACATCGAGGTAACGAAGGTTCCCGTTTTGAAAAAATACCTCGAAATGGGCATCCTGGTAACCCGGTTTGGCAACCAAAACATCAACCAGTTCCTCCTGCACCTGGCCGGTGGCAAAACGGCCGTCGAAACTTGTGCTTTCGCTGAGCACCGGCAGGTTTCCGGCGGTTACCACCGTGGCGCCGCCGATGGGCAGCAGGGTAGCGGCGTCGCGCACCATGCCTTCGAGGTAACACCCTTTTTTGTAGTTGGGTGTTACGATCCACAGCTCACCGTTGTTGCTGGTGCCCGGTGAACTGATGTTGGTGGCCATGATGTTGCCCGACGGGAAATGCGGGTACACACCCCAGCAACCGTTGAATCCGCTGCCGGTGCCGTTTACACCAACATAGGTGTCGTGGTTGCCGGTTTGAATGAGGTTGTGCGGTCGGCTGACGTCCACAATGGTGAACCCGTCTTTGTACCACGATGTTATGGCGAAATCGCCCTGGATGTGGGTATTGTGCACAATGGAGTTGCTGCCCGGGTTGCTCTGGATGCGGTCGAGCTCCTTGATATCTGTTGGATCGCTGATGTCGTATGCAGCCAGGACAGAATTGGTCACCTCGTCGGTGGTGAGTATGGTTTTTTTGTCGTTGGTGGGCCAGGTATTGTGGGTAAAAACACCTGGAGTGGTTTGGGTGGCCAGCAGTTGCGGATTGCTTTTGTCGGACATGTCCACAATCGCAAATTGTCCGGCGTAAATATGACCGCTGTAAAGCGTATCGTTGTCTGCATACCCGTCGTGGATGTAGCCGAGCTGGTCGTATTTGCCTGCATAGGTGGGGTTCCACGGATCGGGGTTGAGGTTAAAAACTTTGGCGCCGCCGGAAAACACGTTGCCGCCGTAGGCATACAAAAAGCCTTTGGTGGTATCGATGTGCAAGGCGTGGATGCGGGCGAGCTGACCGGCCACGGCGCCGTCGCCGGTGTAATATTTGCTGGGCGGTGTGGGCGTGGGCAGTCCCGAAAGGTTGATGATTTGAATGCCGCCGCCGCCTTCCGAAACCACATAAGCGTAGTGGCCGTAGGTTTTGATTTCTTTCCACAGGCTGTTGGGGCCGGGCACCTGGGCTACGTTTACCGGATTGTCGGGGTTGGTCACGTTTACGATGACGAGCCCTTGCGAACCACCCAAAAGGGCGTATTCGGAACCGTCGGGCGCCACATATCCCCAAACGTTGGCAAGGGTTTGACCCGGGTACACAAGTTTCGACCGGAAGGTGGTGTTGATGTTTTGCGCCTGGGCGCAAACGTTTCCAAGAAGCAGCAAAAGCAGCCAGCAGCAGTGTTTCATGTTCGGGTGGTTATTTTTATTTGCCATAATATAAGGCAATGTTACGTCATCCTTTGGTCATCTTGGAAAAAAGGCGTCTTCGATGTGGCGAATGGTTAAAAGGCGACCGTTTTGGAGAATGACGGCAATAATGTCGAAACGTATTTCCCAATCGTAATTGATGGAATCCATGTATTCCCCGGCGGTGCGTACCATCACGCGTTGTTTGCGTTTGTTGACCGCTTCTTCAGGTCCTCCGAAGCCGTCGCCCGAGCGGGTTTTAACTTCCACAAACACCAACTGGTCGCCGGAGGCCGTCCAAACGATCAGGTCAATTTCCCCTTTTCCGGCGCGGAAGTTGCGCACGGCGATGCGGTAGCCTTTTTGTTCAAGGAACTCGGCGGCGATGTCTTCGCCCCGGCGACCGGTATCGAGGTGTGACGTATTGCTCATTCCGGATACAAAAGGTATTTGCTTCGCAAAATTTGGTATTGTGTGAGATCGTAAGCCCAGGTTGCCCTGATTTCGGCCTCCGAGCAACCATCCTCGATTTGAAACCGAAGTTGCCGGGTGCCGGCCAGCAAATCAAAAAAGTTGTTTTTCAAAAAAAACTGCCCTTTGTCGGGAAAATCGCGGTATGCATCAAGCAGCCATTCGAGGTTGATTTTGCCGGTGTGTCGCAAGCTGTCGATGGACATATACCGCAGGTCGTAGCCCCGGCAATTTTTCCCATCCAAGGGCGGGTATTTGGAAGCGGCATTGGCACGGGGTACAAAACGGAATTCGCCCGACATCAAATCGGGATGACCAAACATCTGAAAAGGCCAGTCTGTGCCCCGGCCCAGACTGAAAGAAGTGCCTTCAAACAAACACAACGACGGATAAAGCTGTACGGCCAGCGGATTGGTCAAATTGGGAGAAGGTTTGAGCTTGATGTCGAAACGCTGGTTGTGGCTGTAGTTTTCGCAGGGAATTACCGTCAGGTTAAGGTTCTGGGCCTTGTTGAACCAATATTCACCCGCCATGAGGCGAGCCAGCTCCCCAACGGTGCAGCCGTGCACGATGGGCAGGGGCGCCACACCAACAAAGGACTCAAGCCGCATGTCGAGCACAGGGCCGTCTACGTAGTGTCCGTTCGGATTGGGCCTGTCGAGCACAATGAGTGGAATGCCATTTTCTGCGCAGGCTTCCATCACGTAATACAGGGTACTGATGTAAGTATAAAAACGTGCACCCACATCCTGGATGTCGAAAACCACAACGTCGACAAATGTAAAATCGTCGGGTGCTGGTTTCTTCTTTTTGCCGTAAAGGGAAACAATGGGTGTGCCGGTGCGGGGATCCAAACCGTCGCGTATCTTTTCACCGGCATCGGCGTCGCCGCGAAAACCGTGTTCGGGTACAAAAATACGGGATAGGTAGAGTTTTAAATTGAACAGACTATCTACGAGGTGTGTTGTTCCGATTCGGGATGTGTGGTTAACCACAAGTCCGACTTTTTTGTCCTTCAACTGGGGCAGGTAAAGTTCCAGTTGCTCGGCGCCGGTGTGCAAAGGCAGGATCACAGGGTCGGGCGGACCCACGAAAGTGTCGGGGTCCTGGGCGGTGGCTGGTGCACAAAGCAACATTCCCAAACCAAACAAGGCGCTTCGGATGATATTATTTAACAATTTATTTGATAAATATTTTTTTAAACACAAAACGTTTTCTCAATTTTGCAAAAACAAGGATAGGACAACAGCGGGGAAATTTCTTAAAAAACCGGTTTTTTTTGTAAAAACACCATGTTGCCCTCTAAACCTTTCAAATTAACGTTATTTTTCGAACAATTTCACCTGGTCCATTTTGTCCAAATTCGCCATCATCGACGTAGAAACCACAGGAGGTTCCGCCCGTTTTGAACGTGTAACGGAAATCGCCATCGTTTTGCACGACGGTGAAAAGGTCCTGGATTCGTACAGCACCCTCATCAATCCGGAGCGCAGCATCCCCTGGAACATCACACAACTCACCGGCATCAGCGACGATATGGTGTCCACCGCGCCGAAGTTTTTTGAAGTGGCACGTAAAATTGTGGAAATGACGGAGAACGCCATCTTCGTTGCACACAACGTTACCTTCGATTTCAATTTTATCCGCGAGGAATTCGCCCGTTTGGGCTACAACTATACCCGCCAGCAGCTTTGTACCGTCCGGCTGGCACGTAAGGTTTTTCCCGGACTGCCAAGTTACAGCCTCAGCAACCTGAAAAACCACTTCGGCATAGCCGCCGAACGCAGCCACCGCGCCCTCGATGATACCCTCGCCACCGTGCGTCTTTTTGAATACATTCTTGCCGAACAGGAAGTCGCAGGCGGCAGCTTTAAAGGCTTGATGCGCGCCGGTCTGAAAGAGTCAAAATTGCCTCCGGGCATTACCATCGACAAACTTGACGCACTGCCCGAAGACTGTGGTGTGTACTACCTGCACGATGCGGCAGGCGATGTGATTTATGTCGGTAAAAGTTTGAACATCCGCAAACGCCTCTACGAACATTTCGCCGATACAACGCCCAAAGGGGAAAAAATGCGCGCCGGCGCCGCCGATATTTCCTGTGAAGTGACCGGTAGCGAACTCGTCGCATTGCTGCTCGAAAGCGCCGAAATCAAACGTATCCAGCCTCGCATCAACCGGGCCCTGCGCATGCGCCAGTACAATGCCGGCATTTACACCTACACCGACCAACTCGGCTACCAGTGCCTCGTGGCTGCCAAACCGGGTAAAAAAGCATCGCCCGGCCTGAACACACTTATCGAACTGCCCAAACTGGAAAGTGCTAAAGCTTACCTGGCCAGCATCGTGCGGCAATACGAACTTTGCCACCGCCTTTGCCACCTCGATTTTCACGAACGCGCTTGCTTCCACTACAGCATCAAACAATGCCGCGGCGCCTGCGTGGGCGAGGAAAGTCCCGAGGAATACAACGCCAGGGTAGAGGAGGCCATGAAGGTGGTGTCCCGCGCTTTGCAGGGCAACTTTGTATACCATGAAAATGGTAGAAATCCGGTTGAAAAAGCCGTGGTGCTTGTGGAGGACGGGCGTTTTCTCGGTTTCGGTTTTGTGGAAACGGAGGAAGACGGCATCCGGGTGGATGACCTGCGGGAACGGGTATCAACACCCTACAAGGACCCCGATGCCGGGCGCATCATACGGTCGTATCTGGAAGGGAAAATGAAAGGGAAGGTTCTGCGCTTTTAAAAAAAATCTGTGTAAATCCGTGTTGCTTGCATCTGTGTTATCCGCGTTCCCATGCGACATCGAAATGGGAACGCGGATAACACAGATGCAAGCAACGCGGATTAAAACGGATTTTAATACTTAAGCCCGTACCCAAACTTGTACAATGGATTTTCAGAATCGTATGGCACATCCTCTTTTTGTTTGCGCACCGCATCCATGCTCGACGGCAGCTCGAACGGCAATTTGCCCTCGGGTTTGGCAGCACCGGTAAGCACATCCAGCAGGGCGGCATCGCTGCAACCGTAATTGGCCACTACGGCTTTGGCGACTGCATTGATTTCCGGGAACACTGCCGGACGGTCGAGGTAAATGTCCACGATGGTGGGCACCTGTTGGCATAGGTCGAGCACGTCCTGCAAGTCTTTGCCCTTAAAATCCAGATCGCCGTGGTGGAAACCTTTGGCCAACGGGATGTTGGTTTCCACCGGAACCCATGGCGTACTCAGTCGCAGGATGGCCAGGTCGGCCTGGGCAGGGTTGTCTACGGGTATGCCGTATTGGGCAACCACTTTTTGGTCCATGTTTTTGGCGTAGATTTTCAGTTTTTTCCCGGCAAACGGCAGCAGTTTGCTGTCGTTTTTCAACAAGGTAATGGAGCGCCGTTGTGCCTGCAGTCCGGCATCGGAAAATCCTTTGTTTCCTACAAGTTTTACGGCTTTTTCAACGTCTACAAACGGGTTGTCGAACAAACCGAGTTGGAATTTCTGGCGCAGCAAACGGCGTACGGACTGGTCGACGCGGATTTCGCTCAGTCGGCCGTCGCGCACGAGTTTGACCACGAGTTCCGGACAGTTTTCACCGCCGAACTGGTCGCAACCCGACTCGATGATTTTTAAAACACGGTCTTCGCGGCTCAGGGCTTCAACACCCCAGGCGCGGGCAGGCCACACAACGCCGGGACCCATGGGAGCGTCGGTTACGAGTCCCCAGTCGGTGCACACCACGCCATCGTAGCGGTATTTTTCGCGCAACAGTTTGGTAATGATGTCTTTGTTGTAGGAAAAACCCACATTTTCGCTGGTTTGGTCCATCGGTACGCCGTAATAAGGCATGATGGAGGCCGTGTTTACTTCAAACGCCGCTTCAAAAGGAATCAGGTGGTAATTGAAGTTGTTGCCCGGGTACACTTGTCCTTTATGAAAAGGGAAGTGGGAATCGAGACCTTCTTTTTGCGGACCGCCGCCCGAGAAGTGTTTGGTCATACAAGCCACGCTTTCTTTGCCGAGTTTTTCGCCCTGAAAACCGAGCACATAAGCTTTGATAAGTTTTGCCGACAGGCGTGCATCTTCTCCAAAAGTGCCGTTTGCACGTGCCCAGCGGGGCTCGGTGGCCAGGTCGGCCATGGGGTGCAAGGCTATACGGATACCCAGGGCGACGTACTCCTGGCGGGCGATGTCGCCGAAGTTGCGCATGAGTTTTTCGTCGCCGATGGCGGCGAACCCAAGTTGTTCGGGCCACTGCGATAAACCTTCGGAGACCATGGAAAAAATGTTGTTGCTGAAATAGTTGCGTGGATCGGAAGCGATCGTGACCGGGATGCCGAGCCGGGTTTTTTCGGCAATTTTTTGAACGTTGTTGGTCCATGTAGCCAGTTCCCGTACACCAGGCGCCGCCCAGATGTTGATGTGGACGATGTTGCTATTAACCAGGTTCAATGCATTGGGTGCCATGGCTGAAAACCCAAGACCGGGTACGTCGTTGAGCGATCCGTCCGTTTGAACACGAACACCAGGGAGGAACAATGCGCCTGCTTTTTCCTCCAGTGTCATTTGTTTGAGCAAATCTTCTACACGGGCTTCGATGGGCTTGCGTACGTCTTCGTACACGTCCATGCGGCCGTTTTTGTTCAAATCGCGGTATTTCGGAGGGGCGCCAAATGAGGAAAGGAGGGGAAGGAGCAGGAGCAGGAGGAAAGACTTTTTCATAAATGTTGGGTTGATAAAGTCAGCAGGAGGATTTGAATGACGAAATACGAAATTTGAAATTTGATTTTTGAATTTAAGAGCTCTCACTTCGCCTCTTTGTCTGAATCATGGCCTCTTAAAATCAAATTTCAAATTTCGTATTTCGTCATTCAAATCCTCCCACTGACCTGAAAAAAGTGCTGTAATTATAGATAAACTAAACTCCGTACTAGTTCTTCTTCCCGCCGCCGGCAGGAGGGGTGGCCGGTTTGCCGCCGCCTGTTGCAGGTGCGGGTGTTTGTCCGCCGCCGCCGTTGTCGCCGCCACCCTCGCCGTCTTTCACGTCGTCGTTGCGCACCGATTTGGTTTTTTTGCGGGGTTGCTGGTCGAAGCCCATTTTACCGATGCGGTAATTGAAGGTGAGTTTGATGCCGCGGTTGTAAAGTTGGGTT
The DNA here is from genome assembly GCA_020847915.1 of Saprospiraceae bacterium. Taxonomy (GTDB): domain Bacteria; phylum Bacteroidota; class Bacteroidia; order Chitinophagales; family Saprospiraceae; genus M3007. The sequence goes on from JADLBE010000302.1 coordinate 8,328, forward strand.
TCCGAGGTTTGGACAAACTGGGCCGACTCCAACGTGTTGGTGAGCACGGTGCCTTTGGTCAGGAAGTTTTCGGCGGACAAACCAAGGCTGCCTTTTTTGTTTTTAAAATCGCGTTTGAGTCCGAGAGAATACATGTAAAAACCGCTTTGGGTACCCTGAAGTTGAACTTGCGGGTTGCGGATCATGCCGAAAGCCTGGGCGTTCCAGTTGTCTGAAATTTGCCATTGCCCCCAAACACGGCCGCTCAAAATAAAGCCGCTGTTTTCTGTATTGACACGGATGCCTTCAGCATTCAGGGTTTGTCCCTCGATGCGCGAATAAATGGCATCTACGCCGCCATTAAGCGTGATTTTGGGTGTAACCGCAAAGTTGCCGAACAGGTTGGCGCCGTAATTGGTTTGTGTGCCTGCGTTTTCCCACGTAGTGATGATGGAACCTTCGAGGGTATCGGAAGCGATGCGCACCTGGGTAATGGCATTGTTGGTGTAGCGCGTAAAAGTCGTGAGGTTAATGTAAGTTTTACCTATGTTCGAACTTATGCCCAACTCAAAGTTGTCGCTCAATTCGGGGCGCAGCAGCGGGTTGCCCACACTGATGTTTTGGGCATTGGCGGCGTTGACGTTGGGGTTGAGCTGGCCCAATCCCGGACGCTGGATACGCCTGTTGTACCCTGCGCGAACGGTCACTCCTTTGGCATAGGTTTTGGAAATGTTGATGCTTGGCACAAGATTGTGGTAATCGGGCAAATCAATAGCTCCCACGCCGGTGGTTTCGGCCTGGATGCCGGTGAATTCGTAACGGGCGCCTACCTTGAAATTGTATTTGCTGGGTGTGCTAAAGGTATACGAGGCGTAGGTGGCGCCTACTTGCTGCGCATAATCGAGTGCGCCGGAGGGGAGGCGTGGATCGGGCTCAAGCGCGCCATCAGGGCCTTCGCCATAAAAATAGGCGTAATCGCTGTCCACCTTGCGCAGGATACCTTTGGCGCCGGTTTCAAACAACTGCATGTCGCCGATGGGTGTTTGGAAATCGGTTTGCAAGGTAAACTCCTGGTTCAGGTTGTCGTTGTCGTTGCGTGTACGGTTGTCGATGATGCCGTCCATGCCGATGATTTCGGCGTCGAAATCGTTGACAAGGTCGTTGCGGCTGTATTGTGTGGAAATGCTCCATTCCTGACGTGGTTTAAACGTACGCAGGTAATCGAGGTTGAAATCCATGTTGCGGTTGGCGTCTGTGTTGTCCACCATACGGTCGATCTGGTCGGTGAGGATGCCGTTTTCGTAATAAAGGCTGGTTTGTTCCTGGTCTTTGTTCATGCCCCGGCCACCGAAACGCGCGTTGGCGCTCATGTTGTGTCCTTCAGCGATGTCGTAATCCCAACCCAGACTGTATCTTCCGAATGCGCCGAGGTCGTAAGCGTCGATGGACTGGTCGACAAGGGTGGTGAGACCCGGGGAAAAGGTTTCCTGGCGGGTATCGGTTTCGGCCGGGTTGTAAAAAGCCCTGCCCCAGCCGCCGAGTGAAAAACCCATTTTGCCGCGGCGGTAGTTGCCGTTGAGTCCCAGGTTGGAGCTCCGGTTGCCCACGCCGCCGTCGATGTTGAGCGTAAGACCTTCGAGTGTGGTTTTTTTCGTAACGATGTTGATGATGCCGCCAGTACCTTCTGCGTCGTAACGGGCAGAGGGTGAAGTGATGACCTCCACGCTTTTGATCATGTCGGCCGGTATTTGTTTCAACGCATCGGCCACACTGCTGGCCATGATGCTGGAAGGTTTGTTGTTGATCAAAACGCGCACGTTTTGGCTGCCGCGCAAGGATACGTTGCCGTCGAGATCGACCGTCAGCATGGGCACTTTGCGCAAAACATCGGTGGCATCGCCGCCTCGGGAAGCGACGTCTTTTTCGGCGTTGTACACCATACGGTCTACCTGCTCTTCAAACAACTCCTGGCGCGACGTCACAGTCACTTCCTTCAGCATCGTGGCGGATGGTGCAATGGTAATGTTTCCGAGCTTTTTGTTTTGTCCTTTCGAAAGGGTAAACGGCGCGGTTTTTATGGTTGGATAACCGATAAAATTGACCCGTATGGCAAAGGTGCCTTCGGGCAGTTTTTCAAGTTCAAACCGTCCTTTTTCGTCGGTCATGCCGCCGTCGATGGGTTTGTCCGTAGCCTGATCGATAAGGGCGATGGATGCAAACTCCATGGCTGATCCGGTGATGGAATCAACCACCGTGCCGCTCACCTTTGCATTGCCGCGGGGCGCGGTTTGGGCAAACAAGCTGGAGACGAGGAGTGAAAAAAAGGCGGAGAAAAGTAACTTTTGCATGGTATGGGAGATGAACTGGTTGACTTACAGTACAAAGAACAATAAGGTTGTGGAAATGCAGTGGTGTTCTTAGACCATCCGGCCGATTGGTTCCGCCAACGGTAAAAAAGGCGTTGCAATCCGGAAAAAGCAATGGAAATGCCGGATGACCGGTTAAAAACGCCGGATGGCAGAAAATAAGGAACAGATGACGGGTTGATGACGTGTTGGTTCCGGTTATTCGGTGTGAAAAACCGAACTTTGGGCAACCCCGACCAACACCGACCAACCGTACAACCATGCCTGGCACCCTTTCGGTCTTTTTACAACGACACCGTATCCTGCTCCTGCACCTATCGTTTTGGTGCGTGTACTTTTCCTTTTTTTACTACCGCATCAGCGGCTTTAAACACAAGGAAGACCCCGACGAGCTCAAGTTGTTTTTCGATACCCTGCAACACGTGACGTTTGTGATGCTGGTGAGTTATTTGAACTACCTCCTTTTCCTTCCGAGGTATTTGAAAAAAAGAAAATTCGGGGTTTATCTGCTCGAATTTTTGCCCCTATTTGGCGTTTTGATCGCCGGGTACGTCTGGATGGTGCGTTTGCAGGTCGCAAACGATGTGCACCACAAGGATTTTTTCTTTTCCGAACGGTTTGTGGTTTCCATGACGCTCAACACGTTGTTTCTGGTCATTTTTGTAGGTGTATTAAAGTTTGCAGAAGATTGGTTTGAACTCGAAGCGCGCAAAAAGGAACTTGAAAACGAACGATTAAGCGCCGAGTTGCGGTTTTTGAAAGCCCAGGTGAACCCGCATTTTTTGTTCAATACGCTTAACAACCTGTATTACCTCGCTTTTACCCAATCGCCTAACACGACGGAGGTGATCGCCAAGTTGTCGCAAATGATGCGGTACATGATTTACGACTCCAACACGCCGGAAGTGCCGTTGGAGAAAGAGATCGAATACATGGAAAATTACATCAGTTTGGAAAAACTCCGGCTGAACAACGAAATTCCCATCACCTTTGAAGTCTCCGGCGATACGGCCCGCGCCCGTATCGTTCCGCTTATTTTGATCACGTTTTTGGAAAATGCGTTCAAACACGGCGTGAGCAGCAACAACCCGGATGCCTGGGTGCGGTTAAAACTATCCGTAGAGGGGAATGCCCTGACCTACACCGTGGAAAACAGCAAACCACCGGCGACGGCGGAAATCGTTAAAACAGGCATCGGTTTGCAAAATGTGGAGAGAAGGTTGGCGTTGAGTTATCCGGAGAAATACGGGCTTGAGGTGAAAGAAACTTCAGAGGCGTATTTTGTTGAATTGAAACTTGATTTGTCCTGAGCGTTTTATGGGAGATGGCAATTTAACCACAGAGTTACACGGAGTTGCACAGAGGAAGCACAGAGTTGATTTTTTAACATACCGTTGAATAGATAAAGGTGTCTCCCTTCGGTCGACATGACACACGGTTGGTGGGAGAGGGAGGGTGCGGGCCGTAGGCCCGCGCACCCTCCCCCCAATATTTCCTATAAAGTGTCATGTCGACCGAAGGGAGACACCTACTTTACGCCCGGTTCATTAGAACCAACGGGAGATACCTGAACTTTAAACTTTAAACTTTAAACTTTAAACTTTGAACTTGCGTTGCCTCATCGTTGATGACGAGCCCCTGGCCCGGAACCTGCTCGAGCAGTACGTCGCCAAAGTGCCGTACCTGGAACTCGTGCAAACCTGCTCCAACGCCATCACGGCCATCGACGTGTTGCAAAAACAACCCGTCGATCTGCTTTTCCTCGACGTGCAGATGCCAGATATCACCGGCATTTCCCTGCTCAAAATATTGCCGCGCAAACCACTCGTGGTGCTCACCACCGCCTATTCCGAATACGCCCTCGAAGGGTATGAGCTTGATGTGCTCGATTACCTGCTCAAACCCATCACTTTCGAACGTTTTCTCAAAGCCGCCAACAAGGCCATGCAAAGGGCAAGTGAAAACCAACCACAAGAAGCGCCACCTCAAATGGTCGTAACGCAACCCGCGCCGGCGGAAACACCCCAGCCGTATTTGTTCGTCAAGGACGGCACCAAACTGGTAAAAATCCGTCTGGCAGACATCCTCTACATTGAAGGCGTGAAAGACTACGTGAGCATCCATACAGGCGAAAAACGTGTGCTGACCCACCAAACTTTGAAATCGCTTGAAGCGCAACTGCCTGAAAATCAGTTTGTACGCATCCACCATTCGTACATTGTGGGGTTGGATTGGATCGACAGCATCCACAAGGAAAAAGTACAGATCGGGAAAACACTTTTGCCCATCAGCGACACTTACCGCAAAGCTTTTAAGGATTTTATTGAAAAAAAATGATTCGCCTATCTTTGCGAAGGCTGCTTTAAACAAGCCCCGCTGAATGAAAAAATCTTTCCTCCCTGTACTCGCGCTTCCCGCCCTCATCGCCTTCCTCGCCTGGTTTCCCTGGGACAACAAACCGTCCAACTTCCATTCCGAAGAAGAACTCGCATTTTACCGCGCCAAACTGTCCTTCAATCCACACGGTAACGGCGAATTTATCCCCATCGATTCCAGCATCCTTTTCCCCAATGCGAAACTGTGCAGCGGCTGCCACGGCAAAGACCCCAATGGTTTGGCAAGCATCACCAGCAACGGCACCGACGTAAACGTGTACGACGACTGGCGCTCCAGCATGATGGCCAACTCGGCCAAAGACCCGTTTTGGCGTGCCAAAGTGCGGCACGAAATGTTGGTGAACCCGGCGCACAGCGTTGAGTTGCAGGACAAATGCACGTCCTGCCACGCTCCCACGGGACACTACCAGGCCAAACTGAAAAACCACGCCGAGTTTTATACGCTTGCGGATTTGTATGCCGATACGCTTGGTCTCGACGGCGTAACCTGCCAGTCCTGCCATGCCCAGGCGCCCGGTCCGAACGGCAGCCTGCACTCCGGCGCTTTGAATTTTGATACCAACTACATCCGTGTGGCTTACGGACCGTACGAAACCGTGTTCGCACCACCCATGCACGAATTTGTAGGCATCACACCCAAATACGGCGAACACATCAGCGACGCCGGTTTGTGCGCCGGCTGCCATACGTTGATCACCAAATCCGTGGATGTCAACGGCGCTTACACAGGCAACACGTTTGTTGAACAGGCGACGTACCACGAGTGGCTCAACTCGCGGTACGACAAGGACGTAGACAACATCACCTGCCAGTCCTGCCACCTGCCGCAAATCCCCGATGCCGTGGTTATTTCCTCCAATTACGCTTTTTTGGTTTCCAAGTTTCCTTTTGGACTGCACGAAATGGCCGGCGCCAATACGCACATGCTCAAACTTATGCGCGACAACCGCGACGCTCTCGGCATCACGGCTTTACCCGAGCATTTCGACAGCACCATCGCCGCCACGGTGCGCATGTTGCAGGAAAAATCATTGGACGTCACGCTCGAAACAGGCGTACTCAACGGCGATACCGCGCGGTTCAGCCTGAACCTGCACAACAAAGCCGGACACAAATTCCCAAGCGGTTATCCGGCACGACGGGCATGGGTGGAATTTGTGGTTTTGTCTGCCGCGGGTGATACACTTTTCCATTCCGGTGAAACAGATGCGCAGTACAGGCTGTTGGACGAAGACGCCAATTACGAGCCGCACTACCAAACCATCAATCAGCCCGACCAGGTGCAGATTTACGAACTCACCCCCGGCGATGTTGCCGGACAGTTCACCAACGTGCTCGAACGCGCGCATTATGCACTCAAGGACAACCGTCTTACGCCCGAAGGTTTCCGTTTGGATGACCCGGCGTACGACACCACCCTCATTGCAGGACAGGCACTCACCGATCCCGATTTCAACCGCGACGCCCTGGGCGAAGAAGGCACGGGCGCCGACGTGTTGCATTTTGCAATACCGGTCAACGGCTACACAGGCGCCTGGCGCGTGGAGGCGCGGGTGTGGTACCAAAGTTTGCCGTTGAAGTGGCTCGATCCCATGTTTGCTTTCCAGGCGCCTGAGATTCAGGCATTTGAAACCATGTTCAACGCTTCCGATCGCTCGCCGGTACTCGTTGGCGAACAAATTTTGGAAAGTGTGATGGTGTCGCCGGTTTCATCCAAAGAGGCGGCATGGAAAAAGGACGTGCGTGTTTACCCAACCTTGTCGCACGACGGAAGGGTATTTGTAGAAACCCCTTCAGGTTTGTCGGTGCGCCGTATACAAGTTTGGGACGCCTCAGGCAAAATGGTGCTTGATCAAAAGGGCGGACAGATGCCTGTGCAGTTGCCTGAAAAAGCGGGCGTGTATTTTATCGCTTTGGAAACGAGCAGGGGAAGGGTAGTGGAGCGGGTGGTTCGGCAGTAACAGATTTCCACAGATGGTTTCACACGGATTTTCACAGATTTAAGGCACATATTTCCACAGAAAAAAAATATTATATTCTGTGGAAATCTGCGCCTTAAATCTGTGGAAATCTGCGTGAACCTTCTGTGGAAATCTGTGTGAAACCCCCTCTTATCACGCCTTTTCCAACGTAAACCCAAACGTCGCCCCTTGTCCCACCGTGCTGCGCACCGTAACCGTTTGTTTGTGCGCTTCGATGATGTGTTTTACGATGGAAAGTCCGAGGCCCGTACCGCCGGCGTCGCGCGACCGGCTTTTATCCACACGGAAGAAGCGGTCGAACACGTGTTTGAGGTGTTCCGGGTCGATGCCGATGCCGTTGTCGCTTACTTCCACGAGCATGTAACTTTCCATGTCGTAAAAGCTGAGTTTGGTGACACCGCCTTCCTTGCCGTATTTGATGGAATTGTGGATCAGGTTGATAAGCACCTGACGAACACTTTCCTTGTCGGCCCGTACACGGAAGTGCTGGTTGGCGCCGTCTTTAAAGGTGAGTCGGATGTTGCGGTTGCTGGCGCGCATTTCGAGGTCGGAAAACACATCCTGGGCGAGGTCGTAGATGTCGAATTCGCGCAGGTCGAGCACCATTTGTCCCGATTCAAGTTTGTTGATCGTTTCGAGGTCTTCCACGATGGCCTGGAGCCGGTCCACATTTTTGGCGGCGCGCTGCAGGTAATTGATGTTGACAGACGGATCGCTGATTGCTCCGTCGAGCAGGGTATGTACAAAGCCCTGAATGTTAAAAATGGGTGTTTTGAGTTCGTGCGACACGTCGCCGATGAAGCGGCGGCGGTAGGTGGCCAGGCGTTCGAGTTGTTCGAGGTCGCGGTTGTGTTGTTCGGCCCATTCGCCCACTTCGCGTTCCACATCGTCGAGGATGTTTTGGTTCATCGCGATTTTACCTGCTTTAAAATCGGCGGGCAGTTTGTGGCGGTGGATGATTTTGTAAATAAGTTTGATGCGCCTGAAGATGTAGTAGCGTACCAGGTAATAGTTGGCAATAAAATTGGCCACAAAGGCTACGCCGCCGATAAGTCCGATTTCCCACCAGGGGTTGGTGAGGATGCCAAAAATTTTTAAAAAAGCAAAAATGGCAATAAGCCCGGAAGACGTAAGAAGGGCAATGTAAAAGGAGAGCTGTTGCGGTGTCTGGTTTTTAAACATCTAGAATTCGAATTTATACCCGATTCCTTTCATCGTTTTGATGTATTCCTCTCCCAGACGTTCGCGCAGTTTACGTATGTGCACGTCGATGGTGCGGTTGCCTACGATGACATCGGCGCCCCAGATTTTATCAAAAATTTCTTCACGGGTGAAAACGCGGCCGGGTTTGGAGGCGAGCAGCCACAGGATTTCAAATTCCTTGCGGGGCAGTTCGATGGGTTTATCCTGTTTAAATACGAGCACTTTTTGTCGGTCGATGACCAGGTCGGAGAGTTGGATGAGGTCGAGGTCATCGGCGTTGGCGCGGTCGGCCCGGCGCAACAGCGCGTTGATGCGGGAAATGAGTACGCGGGGTTTGATGGGTTTGGTGATGTAGTCGTCGCCGCCGACGTCGAGGGCGGTAATTTGGGAAAAATCTTCGTCGCGGGCCGTCAGGAAGGCGATGGGCGTGTCGGCGAATTCTTTTTTGCTGCGCAGTTGACGGCACGTTTCCACACCATCGAGCTCGGGCATCATGATGTCGAGGATGATGAGGTTGGGTTTTTCGCGTTCAGCTACGCTGAGGGCATATTTTCCATCGCTGGCGGTTACGACCGTGTATCCTTCCTTGCGGAGGTTGTACTGGAGAAATTCCAGGATATCCGGTTCGTCGTCGACGATGAGAATTTTTTTCGGAGGCGCCTTGTCCTTCATGTTGTTTTTGTTTGGCTCAAAGGTAGAGCAGACAGGTGTTGCGCGCTGTTTAAGAACGGTTTAAGTAATTGTTAAGTTATGGAACGCACAGCGTTGCGAAGTACGGGAGAAATTGGGAGAAAAAACACAACTTGCGGAAACCTTCGTATACGGGGTAACAGCCCAGTATGAAATGGTGTCTGATTTGACATCCAAACAAACATGTGATGAACATCATGCAAACCTTTGATCTAAGCAAACATTACGGTGTGGTTTGGGCCACGTTTGTCGCTTTTGCGCTTGCTCCTTTGATGGCGACCGTTTTTTTGTACATCCTGGACCACCCCGATTCCTTTAACGGTTCGTCGGGGTTAAGGGTAAAAGCGGAGTCCATGGGTTTGCAGGCCAATTGGAAAGCCATGTTTGCCATTGTATCGCAGGCGGTGGGTGTGGGCGGTATCATGGTTTTTGGATTTGTATCGAGTTGGTTGTTCGGCAGGGAATATTCCGATGGAACCATGAAAGATTTGCTGGCGCTGCCGGTTTCGCGTACGCGGATCGCATTGGCCAAGTTTGGCGTGTACGCCTTGTGGTCGTTGTTGCTTGCGGGATCAAACCTCATCATAGGTTTGCTGCTTGGAGTGATGTTGGGGTTGGAGGGGTCACCTTTTGCCTTAAAAGCATCGGATGTCTCCTTGTATTGGGAAACAGCGGTGTTGACCATTTTAGCCGACGTTCCCATTGCCTATTTCGCGCTTCGTGGTAAAGGATACCTGGCGCCTTTGGGCTTTTTGGCGTTGACCTTGGTTTTGTCGCAAATCGTAGCGGCATTTGGTTTCGGAACGTATTTCCCCTGGTCGATTCCGGGCATTTACAGCGGATCGGCGGGGACGGGTGCAGCGGCGGTGACCTGGGTGAGTATCCTGATTTTGGTAGTCACGGCGTTGCTCGGCGGCTTGTTGAGTGTGGATTGGCTGGAGCGTACGGATCAGGAAGGGTAGGGAGCACACAGATTAACGAAATACGATTACATGTTGTCCGATTTTTGATCCTTTCCTTTACTTAGCCTGAGTACTCACCACCCACAAACAACCTTCCTTACACTTTCAAACCACGTGATCCCCAAAATCGCCTTAATCTGGTTGTAATCCAAACAAGCTTCATCGCGGCGATTGAGTTGCAGCAAGGCTGAACCGCGGTAGTAGAGCAGTTCGGTGTTGTTGGGCGACAAAGCAAGGGCCTCGGTGAACTTGGCGATGGCTTCTTCGGGTTTTTCACTTTCAAGCAAGATGGCGCCGTCGTTGCTCAGGATCATGGCCTGGTCGAAACGCTCGTTGGCGGCTTTGCAGGCAGGTTTGTTCGATTTGAACAAAACACGCAGGGGCATGGTGCTTGTAACCGGTTTTTCGTTGTAGATGGCAGGCGTCCATTGTCCGGCGGTGCGGTTGGCGAGTTGCAGGGCTTTCCACTGAAAATCGTAACCCAGGTTGTTGAAGTCGATCTGGTTCACCATGTCCACCGAGCCGTTTCCACCAATAAGCAGGGCCATTTCGATCACGCCCGTTTTGCAACTGTCGAGCATGTTGGCCGGATACTCCAGTCTGGAGAGGATGAATTTGTACAACGAATCAACGCCGCCCGGATACTGGGCTTCTTGGTCGAGCATGGTGTAAATGGAGTCGCCGGAATCGGAAACATAAAAAGGAATGGGCTCTTCCAGCCGGAAACGAATGGGCAGGCTGTGACGCATGCGCACCGCTTTGTCGTTGAGCGATGCCGGGCGCCAGCGCAATCCCAGTCCGTCGAGTGCGCCAAGCACACGTATCGCTTCGTCGCCGCAGCCCTCACCGATGTCCTTGAGGATTTTCAGGTTGCTCATACGACCGTCGGTTTCCACCACAAAGGAAGCTACCACCGTGCCTTCAATGTTTTTTTGTCTGGCGGCTTCAGGGTAACGTATGTTTTGAGCCAGGATGCTCAACAGGTAGTTTTCGTTGCAACGGCGAAGGGAGTCGTCGGTCCATTTGTCGTTGTCCTCTTTTTTGCATTTGTTGAACAACGGATAAGGAAGCGTTTGAGCGACGTCATAAATGGTGGTGTCAACATCCTGAGCGCCAGCGGAAATAAGGCAATAAGGGACAAGGAACAGCGCAAACAGTATCTTTTTCATAAATAGCTTAACGGTGAAGACGCAAAAATACGCGTAAAAGCCCAATTTCCGCAGCCGACCAACCGACCACAGACCAACTGACCAACCGACAAAAAAAAGAAGTCCTGCCGCGTTTGGCAGGACTTCTTCACATTATAATCCCATGAACATTTATCGATAGTTTGGTCTTTGTTGGGTTACCTGTTGGTTTGAGGGGGCGATTAGCGCGCGTTGGCGACACGGATGGTACCGTTCTGGATCTTAATCGTAACAGGCTTACACATAGACACTGCAGGTTTAATAGATGAAGGATGTTAAAGTTTGATGTTACAAAGGTGCAACCAGGTTACAGGCTTCACAATTACAAAATTTGCCTGTTGTGAAGAGTTGTCATGTTGATTTGAAAAATCAAACTATTGAATGCGTGGTTTTTAAAGGTAAAATTTGTTGTTACTTTGTGAACCGGCGGAGGCTCCTCAGATGAAAAAAGAAAGCCGCTTCGCGGTAGTTGCGGCTTTCCAAAAGGGAATTAACCCATGAACATTGTACTTTTTTTTCTCAAGGATGTTTGTTGCATCGGAAAATGTATCCTACTTTTGACCCATACAATAGAGCAAGAGCCAGAAATTAGCCATATACTTTAATCCACTCGTATGGCATATGCCCGTTGTAATCCCATGCACATTCTCCGGTAAGGAAATGGGGGTCGACCACTTCGGTCGACCTTTTTTTTTAGGCGCAAGCGGGAAGCCGTTTACTTTAAGCGGCTCCCCGGGCTTTTCGTTGCGTCTGGAAGTAAATCCCATGAACATGTCCAAAACACCGGCTCCAACCTCTTTAGGTCGGACAACTGTGTTTTTTCATGTTACAAATGTGCGACACCACCTACACGAATAGAATTACATTTTTGCCTGCTTGTGAATATGTATTTATTTATTATTACTTTGTAAGTATCTTTTTTATAATAGTATAGATTGATTATAATTACTTCAAAGTGAATTGTATTGTGACGCGCCTGCGCCTTTAAGTGGCCCTTTACTTTGCGGTTTTGTCATCTACCTGTCAATTTCTGCTGCCACATTTCCGCAAAAAAAATTGCCAGGCTGAAATATTAACTTTCCAGTCCTAACTTTACGTCCAGACAACACTTACCCTAGTATGAAAAATCTGCTCATCATAGGCGCCGGACGATCGGCCACCGCCCTGATCAATTACATCCTCGATCAGGGCAAACAGAATAATTTTTTTATTACCGTTGCTGATGCCGATGTCGAACTCGCCAAACGCAAAATCAACAACCATTCCCATGGCCGTGCCATTTGGCTGGATGCTTCCAAAGCCAACGACCGCCGCGATGTGATCCAACGCCACGATGTGGTCGTATCACTGCTGCCGCCCCAAATGCACCTGGAAGTTGCTCAGGATTGTATCGTACTTGGCAAACACATGGTGACCGCCAGCTACGTTTCCAAACAAGTTTTCCGCCTCGGCGACGAAGCCCGGCAACGCGCCCTCGTCTTTATGAACGAAATGGGTCTCGATCCCGGCATCGACCACATGAGCGCCATGCAGCGCATCAACGATATCCGAAACAAAGGCGGTAAAATCACCGCTTTTTACTCCTACACGGGCGGACTTGTGGCGCCGGAAAGCGACGACAACCCCTGGCACTACAAATTCTCCTGGAACCCACGCAACGTGGTGCTCGCAGGCCAGGGTACCGCACAGTTTTTGGAAGACGGTAAATTGAAATACATCCCCTACCGCCGTCTGTTCCGCCAATACCGCGTCATCGACATACCCGGCATGGGCAAATGGGAAATGTACGCCAACCGCGACTCACTCATGTACAAAGAGGCCTACGGCCTGCAGGATGTAAAAACGCTGCTTCGTGGCACCATTCGTCACCTCGGTTTCTGCGACGCCTGGAACGCGCTGGTGCGCATCGGCCTCACCGACGGCACCTTCCCCATCGTCGACTCCGACCAGCTGACCTACCACGACCTCATGGAGGCCTTCCTCGGCATCAGCCAGCATACAGGCTCGGTGAAGGACCGCATGGCCAAACTTATCGAAACGGAGCCCGACAGCGAGATCATGCAAAAACTGGAATGGCTCGGACTTTTCAGCAAAAAACGCATCAAAATCAACAACGCAACACCTTCGCTGATCCTCGAAAACCTGTTGCTCGAAAAATGGGCCCTGCAACCCAAGGACCGCGACATGGTCATCATGCAGCACGTTTTTGAATACGAAATAGGGCGCAAAAAGAAAAAACTTACCTCCACACTCGTCATGAAAGGCGACGATGCGGAACACACCGCCATGTCGAAACTTGTTGGCCTGCCCCTCGGCATCTTCGTCAAACTTCTGCTCCAGGGCAAATTGTCACCCACAGGCGTCAACATTCCCATCATGCCCGAAGTGTACGAACCAGTGCTCGAAGAACTTCAGCAGTACGGGGTTGTTTTTGAAGACATTGAAGAGTAACCACATTAGGCACATTAGATTACCAAGGCACATTAGAAATTTCTATCTAATGTGCCTTGGTAATCTAATGTGCCTAATGTGGTTATTTTTCGGACTACCC
>JADLBE010000303.1 GCA_020847915.1 Saprospiraceae bacterium
AGCAGGCAGCAGGCAGCAGGCAGCAGGCAGCAGGCAGCAGGCAGCAGGCAGCAGGCAGCAGGCAGCAGGCAGCAGGCAGCAGGCAGCAGGCAGCAGGCAAAAAAAATACCCAATCGTTTGGAAACAAATGATTGGGTATTTTTTTTGCTGCCTACTGCCTGCTGCCTGCTAACCGCTCTTCCGCATCCTAAACACCAGTCCCAGCGCCAATCCGAACAGCATCAGCAAGGAGCCCAGCCACACGTAATTGATGCCCGGGAACAAAATGGCCTCCAAAACGATGTAATCGCTTCGCGCCGCGTTTTCCGCAATTTCCACCGGGATCACACGCATCGAAGCATCGGCTTCGGCTACACCGATGGTGATGAGGCCTTCCTTGGGATCGATGTTTTCAAAACGGAAATGCAGTCCCAGTTCGGGCAGCTCGTCTTTCAAACTGAACGGCTGGTTGCCGCGGATCAGGTACACCGGTTTGGCGCTCACCTTGCTGCCGTCGGGTTTCGTTACCTCAACTACCGCAGCGATGGCGATGTCGCCTTCCTGAGCTTCGTAGTTCGGGTGTTTGATGTCACGGTCGGCGCCGGTGAAGCGCATCTGGTAGTTGCCAAAAGCAAATTCCTGACCTTCCTTAAGCGGAAACTGTTTGAAGTCCAGCTTTTCTTCCATCACCAACATCTGCTCCATGGACTTCTCGGTGAGACGGACTTTCATTTGCATCTGACCGAGGTGGGCAGGCAGGGCAAATGCGCCTTGTCCCGGTCGCAGGTACATCATGGGTTCGGCGGCCAATCCCTTGGGATCCCCTTCAAGGTCGTAGGCGCGGAATTTAAGACCCATGGCCAGATCGCCTTTTTCAGGCTTGTAATCGTGGTGTACGGGCGTTTTGGTGATGCCTTCCAGCACGAGGTAGTGTTCTTTGGTAAAAATGGTGTCGCCGAGTACAGCTTCGTATGGAGCGTATTTCAAACTGTCATCCTGCTGTTTTGCAAAAGCGGGATCAAGCTCAGCTTTGGGCAGCGATGATACGTGGGTGAATATGTCGCGGTTCCAGTAGTGTTTTGTGGAAGGATTGCTCGCCACAATCTTGGTAAACTCGCGGTCGTACATCACATTGGGCGTGAGCACAAATTTTTCGCCGGTGTAATTGCCGGAGGTATCGCGTTTTTGAAACTCCACGGAGAACGTACGCGTTTGGCGCACAACCGTGTCTTTCACATACGTCGCCTCGTAACCGCTGCGCATGGGCATCGGCGCATTTTTCAACAGCAGTACGTTTTTGTTGATCGACTCTTCGTCGGAACCTTCAATCAGTCCCTCCATGGCGAAGCTGTTGGACGACACCCATTCCTTGTTCAGGCCGGTACTCATGATGCCGAGCAGCAAAATGCCGAAACCTACGTGGGAAACCGCTGAAGCACCGAGTTTAAGGTTGAATTTCAAAACCCGGATGACATAATCGGCGTTGGCCGTAATGGTGAACATGGCAGCAAACAACAGGGCGAACAACTGCCAGGCCTGCACGTTGATCCACAAGGCATTCAGGACGGTGAGCACCACGGCACCGACGGCGGAAATGGCCATGTGCACGGCAAAGGTTTTGGCGTATGACTGCCAGTTTCGCTCCTTGTAACGCATCAGTTGTGCTACACCGCTCAACATGCCCATAAACACCGCTATCCACAACTGGTAGCGGTTGTGGTGGGAAATGGGGTCTTTCAGCGCAGCACCGACGTAATCGGGATTGAACAACTGCACCAGTTTGTTCCAAACCGGCAGTGAGGTGGCGCCGGTAATGAGGACAGCGGAAAAGAACAAAACCAGGGCGCCGATAAACATCCAAAATTCGCGGGAATTGGTAGATTCTTCCTCTTTTTTGCCTGGAATACCTTTGCTGCGTGTAAAATACAAAACCAGGGGAAACAAAGAAAACACCGCCATAAACAGGATGAGCTGTATGCTCAGGCCCATTTCGGTAAACGCGTGGGCGCTGGTATCACCCAAAATACCGCTGCGTGTGAGGTATGTAGAATACAAAATGAGTACAAAAGAGGCAAGGTAAAAGCCGTAGGTGCTCCGGATCGAATAACCGGTATTGCGGGCGATGAGGTTGGTGTGGATACCTGCCACCATGATGATCCATGGCACGAGAGAACTGTTTTCCACGGGGTCCCAGGCCCAGTAACCGGCGAACGACAGGGCTTCGTAGGCCCACGCGCCGCCCATGAGGATGCCCAGTCCGAGGATGGCGCCGCTGAAAAGTGCCCATTTCAGGGCCGGTTTGAGCCATTCGGTGTGTTCACGCATCCACAAACCTGCAACGGCAAAGCCAAACGGCACAATGGTGCTTGCAAAACCGAGGAACAAGGTGGGTGGGTGGATGGTCATCCAGTAATTTTGAAGCAAGGGGTTTAGGCCGTTGCCCTTGATTTTGGACAGGTAATCGGCCTGGGCAAATATGGGTGCATCCATAACCTCGCGCAGCAAGTCAAACGGATTGGCGCCGAGGCGGAACTCGCCGAAATACAATCCCAGGATCATGGAAGCGATGATGGTTTCGGCGAGGGCAACGACGGTAAGCACCGGTGTTTCCCAGCGGCCGCCGCGCAACATGATGATCACGGCAAGCACGATGTGCCAAAAGCTCCACAACAAAAAGCTGCCTTGTTGTTCTTTCCAAAAAGCTGAAAAAACGTATTCCATCGGCAGGTCGTCGGAAATGTTGGCCCAGGCATACTGGTATTCGTACATTTTACCCGTCAGGATGTAAAAAAGCACCCCGATGACGCTGAAAGTGGTGAGTCCGTGCATTAAAAAACTGAACCTGCCCAGGTTGCGCCAGCCTTCGTAATCGGCTGTTTCGCGTTTTTGGGTAGCAAAAAAGTAGGCAAAGACAGAAAGTAGGGCAGCCACAAAGGACAAAACTGCGAGCAGGTGTCCTATTTGTCCGGGGAGTAAATTCTCGCCGATGTATTGCATGGTAATAATGTGTCGATGTTTAAAAAAAAATCAAGTTTGGTTTCGGAGGTTCAGCCCCGCAATTATTCACCCGACCATTGACCTGTCGAGCGAAGCGAGACAACTGATTGGTTTGTTTCGCCAGTGTTTTGTCGATTGGCGCTTCGGCCCTTTTGGGGCCAATTCATACCGCGAATAAACCGTTGGTTGCACTCGTTGTGTCGCTATCAGGTGTCTCGCTTCGCTCGACATGACAATTCACTTATTATCAAGGCTTTATTCGGATTTCTCGCTACGCTCGAAATTCAGACCGTGAGTCATTTCCTGGCTTTTAGTTATTGATCTTGCCAAAGACTGACCGCGTTCAGAATTTCGAGCGTAGCGAGAAATCCGAATAAAGCCTTGATAATAAGTGAATTGTCATGTCGAGCGAAGCGAGACACCTGATGTTGATCTCCAACCATATTTCACTTCGTTGATGATCACGAACTTTTCTCCCGCACGTAAACTTCCTGATCCTTGTATTTCGACGGGCATTTGAGCAACATGTCGCTGGCGGCAAACACATCACCTTTCATCTGGCCGGTGAGAACGATGGATTCGGAGCGTTCAAAGTCCTGTGGTTTGCCGGCTTTGAGTTCCACACGGCGCACATTTCCTTTTTCGTCCTCAAGGTAAAAAGCAAGGTAGTCGGGATTGGTCTCCGGGTTGTATTCCACGGGTTTGTCTTTTACAAGCTGACCGACCAGTTTGACTTTGTCGCCGCTTTCCGTGGCTTGTTCAAAATTGGCGTAGGTGGTCACGTCTTTGCTGGCGGAAATAAGGATGGCAATCGCAATCGCTACGATGCCTATGGCCAAAAGATGCGTCTTTTTCATGCGTCTCTGATTTGGTGTAAAGATACGACACCTTTCGACGACCGAGCGTCACAGTGGTATCAATTCTTTAGATGATTTTGATCAATTCTAAATAAGAAACCGCACAAAGCCTGAAAGTACCAGCCCGTTTCAATTTTGGCCATCGGTTCATGCTGCAAATCATTGAATTTTTCCCTTACATTTGCCATTAATAACCTGAATCAAACCTGCATCTACCCTGAAAACGCTGATTACGATGCGCCCGCTTTTTGTGTTGTTACTCCTTGTTACCGCCTTTTTGCCCGCCGCTCGTGCGCAGCAGGCAGTCGTACGCGATTCCCTTACCCAAAAGCTCGAACTGCTCCGTTCCCTGGTACAATCCGCCAACTACGAACAGGCACAGGTAGAAGCCGTCGGACTGCGCCAGTTTTTGCGCAGGCAACGGGTTTTGTGCCCTGCCGAAGCGGTTCCCCTGCTTTCCGGCGTTTACCACCACAACAAAGACGAACAAAGCGCCTGGCTTTTTTTCAACGAAGCCGAAGTGGACGCACGCCGCGACGCCAACCCCAAAACCAAATCCGCTTTACTCGGCGCCCTGGTAACAGCTTACCGCGACTGGCAACTGCCCGACCGCGCATTGGTCGTGCAACAAATGCTCACCACGGTTCAGGATACCCTGAGCGTGCGCAACCAACGCAATGAAATTGCAGCCATGCGCCACAGCATGGACTCGATGCAACAAATACTTACCCTCGAACAAGCGCGCCAGAACAATACCGTGACCATCCAGCGCGACCGCGCTTACCTGCTTGCCGGATCGGTCGCCCTGGTGTTCCTGCTGCTGCTGCTGGCCAATTACCGCGCCGCACAACGCTGGAAAGCGCGCATCGACCGCAAAGAACTCGAGTTCGACATGATGCGCGCCGAACTGGTGCACAAATCCGGTATCCAGGCCGCCGAAGCAGGCGCTTTTGCCGTGAAACAAGCAACCGGAGAACCCAAGTCGGCCATGTTGCCACCTACCCTGCAGGGCGAACGGCCCGACAAAACTGCGCTGGTTATTGAAACCAACCGACAGGTGGTGTTGTACCTCAAATCACTGCTGTCCGACCGTTTCCAGGTGGAAGTAGCCGACAACGCCAACGAAGGCCTTCACAAAGCCGGCGAACTGTTGCCCGACCTGATTGTTTGCGACGCCGTTTTGAACGGCAAAACCGGCATCGACATCGTGCGCCAGATCAAACTCAGCGAACGCACCAACCACATACCCGTCATCCTGCTCAGCGAACGCCATGGCAACGACGGTAAACTTGACGCCCTGCGCGCCGGCGCCGAAGCCTGGTTTACGCGTCCGGTACTCGACACCGAATTTGAAGCCTCCGTCAAACACCTGCTCAACACCCACCTCGAACAACACGAGCAGTTCAGCCGTTTCCTGCACCTTTATTTTACCGACCGCCGCCAAACACTCGCCGATCCTTTCCTGCTCCGCGCCGTACAAACCGTGGAAAACAGCCTCGCCGACCCCGATTTTATGGCCGACGAACTGGCGCGCAAACTGCAGATGACCAAAAACCACTGCTTCCGCAAACTCAAAACACTCACCGGCAAAGAACCCATGCAGCTCATCCGCGAAATGCGCCTGGAAAAAGCCAAAGTGCTGCTGGAAAAACGCGCCGGCACACCACAGGCCATCGCCGAAATGGTTGGTTTCAGCAACCCCGGAACGTTTTCCCTCGCATTTAAAGAGTATTTTGGGGAAAATACGCTGTTGTTGGGGAGGTAGGTGGAAAGTGGAAAGCTGAAAGCTGAAAGTGGAAAGCTGAAAGTTTTCACACCGGAAGCGGTTTTTGATGCGGCATGCCGTGGGTACATTTCTTTAAAATGTACTTATTTCCATTACCACCTCTGTTACCAGGCGTGAGCACTGCAGGTAACGCGGCGTTTACGCCGCAACGTTCCAGGGGTTATACAAAAAGGGTAGCGTTGTATTAAATTTAATTTTCACTACCGAATAATCTTTGGTTCCGGGGGCTTCAACCCCCTTCCTCCCCAAACCCAATCGACTTGTCATCCCAGCGAAGCGTGGGATCTGTTCCATTCCTTGGAGATCAATATGATTGTATAAATTATTGATCATTAGCATTGATGAAATGACAAAGGGTATGCAGGATAAGGGAATAGATCCCACGCTTCGCTGGGATGACAAGACGATGGGTTGGGGAGGGGTTGGGGCTGAAGCCCCTAAATCCATAGATTATTCGGCGATAATTATTGAATAATGGCTAACGCCCCTTTTTGCACAACAGCATCAAAAAAAAAGTAATGCGGCGTTTACGCCGCAACGGACGTTCTGATAAAGCCCAACCTTAAAACGTCCCCTTCAAACTTTAAACTTCAAACTTTAAACTTTGACCTACCTTTGCCTCTACCTCATCCATAATCCATGTATACCGAACTCCTCCAAAAACAAAACACGCTAGCCATTATTGGACTGGGCTACGTTGGCCTCCCATTGGCACTCTCTTTCGCCCGGCATTTTCGCGTCATAGGCTTCG
>JADLBE010000304.1 GCA_020847915.1 Saprospiraceae bacterium
ACCACGGCCACCACGCCGCCCTGGGTATCGTTCAGCCCCAGGATACGGCTGAAAAGCACCGGACCAAATTCGCTGACGGTGGAGCGCAAACGGGCGCCTTTTTCACCCGAAAGGGTGAGGAATTCCACGGTTGTGCCTTTAGGCTGCCACGACACGCCGATTTTACCGGAACGTTCAACAATTTTTGGGTTGTCGGATCCCGGCATGGCAATGCCTGAAAGGTCACCTTTGATGTCCATCAGCAAACTGGGCACACCGTTGGCAGCCAGTTGTTCGGCAATCACCTGAAGGCTTTTGGTTTTACCGGTACCGGTAGCACCGGCGATCAGGCCATGGCGGTTGAGGGTGCGCAAAGGCACCTTGATCTGCAACCCCGGGATGTTCTCGCCGTCGAGCATGGCGCCGCCCAGTACGAGGGACCCGCCTTTGAACGTATAACCTTCCTGGATGACGGTGGTAAATTTCTCTTTGTTGGACATGTTTGCTGACTGGTTTGAAAGTCAAAAGTAGTTCGCAGACTTCTATTTCTGAAAAAATTTCCAAAACGATTCAGGAATGGTGGACGTATTGACTTTTAATTATGTATGATGTATTTTTGTTACATCCAAAACCAAAAAACCAAAAAAATGAACAAGGACCAAATTGCCAGTATTGAATCCAAAAAACAACGAAATGCCCTTTATGCAAGGGGAGCATTCAGCATCATCTCTATTGGGGGGTGGTTATTGTTGTTCATGCTTGGCATGCTCATTGATTCTGAGCCTTACCGCACACACTACCAGTCAGATCCGACCGCCTATTGTACAGGGTTTATGATCATTTGGACCTGGACGCCCATCAACATAGGTTTGTTATCCCTTTTTGCAGGTCTGATCGGTGGACTGAACCGGGGCTTGCTCGACAGAGATCCAACCAATGACCACCAGGAAAATGGGATTCCTTACCGTTGCTGGACGGGATTGGTCGCAGGATTCGTCATATACCTTGGTTTTATGGCAGGTTTGATTATCATTAGTGATGATCTTTTTGGAAAGCTGACGGTAGAAAAGTACAACAAGCTGGCCAGTTTGTTGTCAATTACAGCCATTGTTGCCGGTTTGCGTCCTGAATTTCTGGAAGGATTGTTCAGCAAGGTGCATGACACCAACAAGTACAAAGAAAAAAATGTTCAGGTAGAGACTCCTGAGAAAACGATAACCACACAATCCATCGAAATTGCTCCTTCGGATCCCGTAAAGGCCGGATAGTTTTACGACAAATACTTGCCCACAATCGGCAACCTCCGTCCCATACCAAATGCTTTTTCACTCACGCGCAATGCAGGCGCCGCTTGTTCGCGTTTGAATTCGTTGATGTTCACCATGCGCAACACGCGTTTTACAAGAGCCTCGTCAAAACCCATGGCCACCAGTTCGCGTGGTCCCTGTCGGCGTTCGATGTATTGGAACAAAAGCGGGTCGAGTACTTCGTAAGGCGGCAAACTGTCGCTGTCTTTTTGTCCCGGCCTCAACTCCGCACTCGGTGGTTTTTCGATGCTGTTTTGTGGTATGGGACCGCCGCCGTGCGGGAACAACTGCACCGTGTCGTTAAGGTATTGGGCGAGCTCGTATATTTCTGTTTTGTACACATCAGCAAGCACGGCGAGTCCGCCGGCGAGGTCGCCGTACAAAGTGCCGTACCCGACGGCCATTTCGCTTTTGTTGCTGGTATTCAGCAGGATGTTGCCAAATTTATTGCTCATGGCCATAAGAAGCGTGCCGCGTACCCGAGCCTGAATGTTTTCTTCGGTTACGTTTTGGGGCTGCGCCCAAAATTGGGTTTTTAAACCCTGTACAAACGCCTCGTACATGGGTTCGATGGGAATGAGGTCGTATTGAATGCCCAGGGTTTCGGCCAGTTGGCGGGCATCTTCAACCGAGTGTTCCGAACTGTGCTGGCTGGGCATAAGCAGGCACCGCACGTTGTCGGGGCCCAGGGCCCGTGCCGCCAACACTGCTGTTACTGCCGAATCGATGCCGCCGGAAAGACCCAGAATGGCTTTTTTAAAACCCAATTTCCGGAAATAGTCGCGTATGCCGATGAGTAGGGCATCGTGGATGAGTTTGATTTTCTCCTTGGGTTGCTCGTTGTTTACGCCGCCTTTTACGACCTCGTCGAGTTTGTACAC
Source organism: Saprospiraceae bacterium (assembly GCA_020847915.1). Lineage (GTDB taxonomy): Bacteria > Bacteroidota > Bacteroidia > Chitinophagales > Saprospiraceae > M3007. The sequence goes on from JADLBE010000304.1 coordinate 2,168, forward strand.
GCGCAGGTTTTCTTCAAAATAAGGCATCTCGTCGAACACGTTCAGGTCGGAGGATACCACCACGCTTCCACCGTCGAAAATGAGGTCTGTTTGGGCGCCCACGTGGTTGGCATAAAACATAGGAATGCCATAACGTTGCACGTTGGCTTTCACCGTGTCGATGCGGGTACGTGCTTGTTTGTAGCTGAAAGGCGAGGCTGAAATGTTGAGGATGAAGTCCGGCTTTTCGTGCATCATTTCATCGAGTGGACAAACGGTGTACAGCGGGTTTTCATTACCCACGTTCCAAATGTCCTCACATACCGACAAAGCGATGCGTTTGCCTTTAAATTCGATGGTTTTAAAACTGGTTGCAGGTTCGAAATAGCGGTACTCGTCGAAGATGTCGTAGGTGGGCAACAGTGTTTTGTGTTGCACACCCACAATTTTTTTGCCGTACAGGAAATAGGCGGAGTTGTAGAGGTCCTTACCGGCCGGGTCGGGGTTGCGTGTAGGTGCGCCCACGACGATGGCGATGTTTTCGCTGGCCTCCCGAAGTTGGTCCACCGCTTCGCCGGCCCTGCGTATGAAGTCGTCGAACTCAAGGAAGTCGCGTGGCGGGTAACCACAAACGGCAAGTTCGCCAAACAAAATGAGGTCGGCGCCCTGGGCCTGGGCGTTGGTTGCGGCATCGAGCATTTTTTGCACGTTGCCGTCAAAGTTGCCTATGTGGTAGTCGAGTTGAGCGAGGGCTATGTTCATGTATCAGGCGTTGTTTTTTGAAGGGGAAAACCGCAAAATGGCTTCTTTGTTGGAGATGTTTCTCAAATAGGAATCCATCCAGCCAAGAAACATGTAATAAGGCCTAAGGTTTGGTTTGTTTTGGATTTCAAGTAGAATAGGCGTCTGGAGGGCCGTGAGTTTATCAGCATCTTTTGGTAAAAGTGTGCGGGTGGCTGGCTTTTTTTTGTTGCCGGGGAGCCAGCGGGTGGCATGCGCGAGCATTTCCAACACAAGTCGGGCAATGGGGGGCAGGTCGGCATGGTCGCGCCAGCGCCGCGCGAGCGACTCGGCCGGATACCAGGGTTTGTTTTTGGGGTACATGCCCATTTCAAACTGACAAATCAAGAGGAGCAGGTTGTTCAGGTAATTCAAGTCCGGACGGGTTTTGTAGCGGCGGTTGGTCAGCAATTTCATCAGCCAGTCGTAGGCCATATCGTAGTTATCGAGGGTGAAATACACCGAAACGATGGTCGTTTGCAGCACAATCATCCGTTGTTCCGGAATCTGGTAGGCAAAGGTAATCAAATTGGATGCTGCATCACTTTGCTCGATGAGTTTGGCTGCTTCTTCAAAATTTTCTTCAACAATCAGTTTTTGAAGTTTTTGAGGCAGCACAAACCTGAAAAACAACAAGGGGTCTCCCTGGGCTACCATTTCGTTTGTTAAATTTTCAATGTCTTCCATTTTTCCCAACCGAATGCAAATGTTGTGAAAGGTGTTGATGGCGGAATAATACATGTTGCGTTCTTCCTGCCGGAACACTAAGCCCTCGCCATCAAATAATTTTAATGCTGCTTTTTGCGACAAATACACGCCTGATAAGTGTTTTTGGGTATTGACGGTTTCTTTTTTTTGCATCAGGTTGTGGTAAAACATTTCAAGCAAATGCCGTGCATAACCGATGCGAAATGGGAACAGCCGAATGTCGGTGTTGCGTGTCCATTCCATCAGCTTTTCGGTGTAGACCTGGGTAGTATCCGGAAAAGGTTTGTTCAGGAAAATCAGATGGGTTAGCTGCTCCAATTGCTGCATGGTTTCCGTGATTTTTTGTTGCGTGTTCAGGACCTCCGTTTCCATACGACTGATTTGGATGTTTTTTTCGATCATCTCAACCGGTGGAAGTATTTGCTGGTGAAGCCTGCGGTCCCAAAGGCAGAGTTCCAGCAGATAGTGTGCTTTCTCAAGTTTTCGGGCAAGTTTGTACCCCTCCTCCACACGTTCTACGGCCATGAGGTACAGGCCTCTGTAGTACAACAGGTAGATTTCCGAAAGTATTTGGTTCAGCCGTTGGTGCATGGCCCCGAGGCGCATCGGCTTGTTGCGCAAATTTTCCAGCAGCTTTTCAAAAAGGTACGATGCCAGGACGTTCAGGTCCGTGTGCTCGCGGTGGTTTTTTAAAAGAAATTTGTACAAATCCTCCAGGTGGGGTGTATCATTTTTTTCCAGATACGTTTGCAGCAAACCGTACAAGGCAAGGTATTGCTTCTTTGCCCCAACGGTTTCCCTGTCTGGATTGCTTACAGGCTGCTGCCTGCTGCGTTTGAAGTCCCTTTTTTCCGTCCTGCTCATCGACAACATCAAAACGTAGAGGTCCTGAATGATCTGGGGTACGTTTTCATCCGTGGCAAGTGTCCCTTTTTTCATCGGAATGTGGTTTATAGGTTGTTTTATTCCTGGCGAGTAAAATTAAGACGAATGTTTGAATATTGTAAAATACTATTTTAAAAAATTGTAAATCAGTGATTTGTAAATAAAATTTGTTTTTTGAAACTAAAATTTGATGCCCATTTTGTCGGAACATAACCCTACTCAAATGTTGGCATCCCCTGAGTCTGCCTGCATCTTTGTAAAAAAAAACAGCAATGGCCGTTTCGCTTACCATCCACAATGATTTTCAGCTCGATGTTCCCTTCGGACGGATCCAAAAACAAACGGATGAAAATCATTCCGAATTCATCGTCATTGATGATATGGATTCAGCAGGAATTGTTCAGCAATCGACCAAATACATGGAATCGACTTTGTTTTTGAAAGTTTTTAAAGACGGCACCTGCCTGCAGGTCAGTCAGTTGCCGTTTGCCTTGTCAGTACTCGCCATCCACCGTGATTTAGACAACCTTCGGGTGTACCTCAAAGACAGTCAAACCTTTGTGGAAACCAGAATCGGCATGACACCGACGTCCACAGCAGAATATGTTTTCGGCAGCAACGACGATGAGATGTTCCTCGAAATTGATACTGCCAACAATACCATAACGACTTACGCCTGACGATACTCAACCCCAAAAACCTATAACGCCAACCTACCTACCTGAATTTCCACTTTACCGGCCTGTCCCCAAACGGGCCACCCATTGCTTTGATGGTTCCGGAATTGCGCGTTCCGGATCAGTACGGCTTCAAACAACCAAATGCGGGCAGGCCCTTGTGGCCTGCCTTTTTTTTGTTTGATTCCCATCTTTTTTCCTGATTTGTTGTTCCTTTGGTTACCTCCCCGGAAAACCACGTAACAACCAGACATGAAATACCTGTTTATCCTGCCCATTAGGCTCTACCAGCTGCTCATTTCCCCGTTGCTGGGCGCCAACAAATGCCGCTACCAGCCCACATGTTCGTTTTACATGATCGGCGCCATCGAGGAGTGGGGCATCTTTAAAGGCTTGTACCTCGGTGTAAAACGCATCCTGCGCTGCCACCCCTGGAGCAAACACCCGATGCACGACCCAGTCCCTAAAAAATAAGTCTGTACCAGTTATGCAACCACGAATCGCGATCATCGGCGCCGGCTGCTCGGGCATCACCGCCGTTAAAAACCTGGCAGAAGCAGGACTCACCAACCTGGTTTGTTTTGAAAAAGGAAACCGCCTCGGGGGCAATTGGGTGTACACCGCCGCCGAAGGCCACAGTAGTGTGTGCGAAACCACCCACATTATTTCCAGCAAGACGTTGTCGCAATACAGCGACTTCCCCATGCCTTCTGATTATCCCGATTACCCGAGTCACAAGCAGGTGTTGCAATATTTTGAAAATTACGCACACCATTTCGGCGTGGAAAAATACATACGCTTCAACACAGCAGTGGCAAAAGCGCAAAAAACACACGACGAGTGCTGGGAACTAACCTTGTCCGATGGCTCCGTGGAAACGTTCAACTACCTTCTCGTAGCCAACGGACACCATGCCGTGCCTCGTCACCCATCGTGGAAAGACCAGTTTACAGGTACCTACAAACACGCACACAGTTTTAAAAACAACCACGACATGGCCGGTAAAAAGGTGCTCGTGGTGGGCGCCGGCAACTCAGGTTGCGATTGTGCCGTGGAAAGCAGCCGTGTAGCCGAACGTGTCGACATCAGCGTGCGTTCGCCCCAATACATCGTTCCAAAATTTATGATGGGCAAACCAACGGATACGTTTGCCAAAGGTGTGCAGTGGATACCCGGGCCGATAAGGAATGTGATCCAAACCCTGAGCCTTCGCCTGCAAATAGGTCGTTACCGCGATTACGGTTTGCCTGAACCCGATTTTCCACCCACCAAAGCACACCCGACGGTTAATTCCGAACTGCTCGACAAACTTCGTCATGGTAAAGTGTTTTCAAAACCAGGCATTTCCCACGTGGAAGGACAAACCGTGCATTTTGCCGATGGCAGCAGCGCCGATTACGACGTGATCGTCGCCGCCACAGGATACAAAGTCGCTTTTCCATTTTTTAGCCACGAGTTCATCAATTGGGAAGACGCCGGCAGCGTGCCACTTTACCAACGTGTTTTTCATCCCGAACACGCCAGTTTGTTTTTTATTGGACTGGTGCAGCCCCAGGGTTGTGTCTGGCCCTTGTCGGAAGCGCAAAGCCGTCTGGTGGCCCGTTTGCTTACCGGACAGGTTGCTCTGCCGTCCGACTGGAAAAAACAGGCCTACGAAGAAGCCAAAAACATTGAAAAATTGTTTTTAAAGCAGATTCGGCATGCCTTTGAGGTTCATTATTACCCTTATTTGCGCAAGCTGACCCAACTCGCCAGGGCATAACGTTATGGAACATGTACGGCAATTCACGGTGGTGGGCAAAAAATTAGAAACCACAGATTCAGTGACGCTAACGCTGCAACCTGTCGACGGTTTGCCTTTCACATACCAACCCGGACAATACCTCAGTTTTGTATTTCAATCTGCCACCGGCGATCAACGCCGGGCCTATTCCTTCAGCACTTGCGTGGGCGTGGACGCCCTGCCACAGGTTACCGTAAAAAGGGTGGTCAACGGCGCGTATTCTACACAGCTTGTGCGCGAAACCGAAGTGGGCGATACGGTTTTTGCAGCCGGCCCTTCTGGTTTGTTCACACTGCCGAAACCTCTACCCTCCACGATCATTTACCTGTGCGCCGGCAGTGGCATAACGCCCGTGATGTCGCATCTGAAATACCTGCTGGAGGTAGAAACAAATGCAAAACCACACATCGTGTTGTTTTATGCCAACCGTACAGCGGCGCAAACCATTTTTAAAAAACAACTCGATACCCTGGCCGCTGCCCATCCCGACAGGTTTACGCTGATTTACATATTCAGCAGGGAAAGTGGCGAAAAACAAGCTTTGCACGGCCACATGAACAATGCCTTGTTCGAACAACTGCTGAAAAAACATGTAGGCGCATCACGTATTCGCCGCGGCGCCATGGCTTATTTGTGCGCACCCACGGCACTTATACGTATGGGTGCCATGACCCTTCGCCTGCTTGATATGCCCGACGAAAACATCCGTCGCGAGGTTTTTGTACCCGATAACCGTCTGACACTGCGCACGGTAGATAAATCCAAAACACATACCATACGCCTTTCGGGCAATCCGGAACCCATCTCGTTTGAAACGTATGAAGGAGAAACCATTTTAAACGCCGCTTTGCGCCAGGGCATCGCATTGCCTTACACGTGCAAAAGTGGTGTGTGTTTTACCTGCCTGGCAAAATGCATCAAAGGAGAAGTAGACGTCGCTTTTTTTGACGCCGTCAAACGCGAAGGTCCCGGACAGATGGTGAATACCTGCATCGGGTATGCGGTGAGTAAAGAGGTGGAAATAGCCGTTAGCGGTTAGCATGCAGCAGGCAGCAGGCAGCAGGCAGTAAAAAAAACACCCAATCATTTGTTTTCCAAACGATTGGGTGTTTTTTTTACTGCCTGCTGCCTGCTGCCTGCTGCCTGCTGCCTGCTGCCTGCTGCCTGCTGCCTGCTGCCTGCTGCCTGCTGCCTGCTGCCTGCTGCCTGCTGCCTGCTGCCTGCTGCCTGCTGCCT
>JADLBE010000305.1 GCA_020847915.1 Saprospiraceae bacterium
CTGTACATCAATCCGCACGTCACCTTTTATTTCCGCCCGGAAGTGCACATGGTGAGCGACGAAGGTTTAAACGTGTACGGGGCCGTTACCTGGGGACAATTTTTCATTTACCAGGGCTTCAACGAACATTGCGGCTGGATGCACACCAGCAGCTATGTGGACGCGGTCGATACCTACATTGAAAAAATTTCCAAAAAAGGCGACCAATGGGTTTACCAGTACGACGGCAAAGAAAAACCTGTGGTTTCCAAAAAGATCACCGTATTGGTGAAAAACGGGGAAAAACAAGACACCAGCAGTTTCAACGCGTTGTTTACCCATCATGGCCCCATCATGGCCAAACGAGACGGCAAGTGGCTGAGTCTCAGGGCCGACAACCGCATCACCAACGGTCTCACCCAATGCTGGCAACGCACCAAAGCCAAAGGACTCGAAGATTTCAAAAAAACGCTCGACCTGAAAGGCAACATTTCCAACAACACCGTGTATGCCGATGCTTCCGGAAACATCGCTTACTGGCATGGCAACAGGATTCCGAAGCGGGACAACAAGTATGATTGGACCAACGCAGTGGACGGCAGTACCGCCGCCACCGAATGGCAGGGTTACCACGACGTTTCAGAAACCGTACACCTCATCAACCCGCCCAACGGCTGGTTGCAAAACTGCAACGCAACGCCGTTTACAGTGGCAGGCGCGAACAGTCCGAAACGGGAAAGTTTTCCCGCCTACATGGCGCCCGACGGAGAGTTGTTCCGCGGCATCAATGCGGTACGGGTATTGAATGAAGAAAAAAATTACACGCTGGATAAGGTCATCAAAGCCGGTTACGACACCCGGCTTGCGGCGTTTGAAGTGTTGGTTCCAGCATTGGTGCAGGCCTTTGAAAACCATGTTGCCTACGACGACTCCCTGTTTGCCATACTTGCCGGTCCTGTCGCTGTTTTGAAAAAATGGGATTACCGCTGCGGCGAACAATCCATAGCCACCACGCTTGCCGTGGAATGGGCGCAACGTATTTCTCCAGACATCAGAAAATCAATTGTGCCAGGCAACAAAAATCCCGACCAGGTGGTGGCTTTCCAATATTTTGCAGCCCATGCGTCGCCTTCTGATTTATTGCAACCCCTGCTGGTAACCGTCCGCGATTTGGAAAAACGGTATGGCCGCTGGCAAATGCCGTGGGGCGAAGTGAACCGTTTTCAACGCATATCATCCGACATCAACAACCGCTTCGACGACAACAAACCCAGTCTCCCCATGGCTTACGTGGCCTCTACCTGGGGCATGCTTCCTGCCTACATCAGCCGTACATTTCCCAACACCCAAAAACGTTACGGCGAACACGGCAACAGCTTTGTTTGCGCCGTGGAATTTGGTGAAAAAGTGAAGGCCAAATCTTTGCTTGCCGGTGGACAAAGCGGCGATGAAACCTCCAGGCATTTTTTCGACCAGGGAGAAATGTACCGCAAAGGGCAGTTTAAAGACGTGTTGTTTTACCGTGAAGACGTAGAGAAACACGCGGAACGCACGTACCATCCAGGAGAGTAAAAGCTTTGTTCAACTTTTTTCAAATTTATCCATGAAACCTTCCCTTAGTCTCCTGATTATCCTGTGCCTCGGCGCCTTACCGTCATTTGCCCAAAACATTTACGACGCAAGACAAACGGTTATACTCCAGGCGACCATCCAGGAAGATCCGCCCATGATTGTACTGAACTGGAAACTGGACACGGTTAATGGTGGGTATACGATCTGGCGCAAAGCCAAAAATGATCTCCAGTGGGGTGATAGTATTGCCGTTACAGCACCTGGAAGTACCACCTGGACCGATACTGCGGTAAACATCGGTAATGGTTACGAATACCAGGTATTGAAAAGCCTGCCTTTGTACCCCTACGGAGACGGAGGTGCAAATTTTGGAGCAGGCTACATTTATGCGGGCATTCGGGTTCCTCCTGTACACCATCGCGGCGCTTGTTTGGTGGTTATCGACAGCACGTTTAAACAAACGCTGGCCCCGGAAATCAACCGGCTTTTGAAAGATTTGGAAGCGGATGGTTGGCGGGCTCAGGCGCTGTATGTGGATCGAAATGATCCCGTTACAACCGTAAAATCCTACATTCAGCTGTGGGCCGCTACCAACCAGGACTTCAACCGGACCTTGTTTCTGCTGGGCCGGGTGCCCGTGCCGTATTCCGGCGACATTGTTCCCGACGGGCACTACAACGACCACAAAGGCGCCTGGCCCTGCGATGGTTATTATGCCAACCTCGATGGCGTATGGACCGACCAGACGGTGAACATCACCACCTCGCCGGGTACCCGAAACGACAATGTTCCCGGCGATGGAAAGTTTGACAACAGTGTGATTCCCACTGCGGTAGCCCTGCAGGTCGGACGGGTGGATTTTGCCAACATGTCTCTTTTCCCGGAATCCGAAGAACAACTGTTGCGCCGTTACCTCAACAAAGACCACCTCTGGAGAACTGGTTTTACACCTGTGGTGGAACGCGGCCTGGTCGACAACAATTTTCCTGCGTACCTGGATGGACATGGCGGTGCGGGATGGAGAAATTTTGCGCCCATGTTTGGGCTTGCCAATGTGTTTGAACTGCAATACCGTCAGACACTCACCAACCAGTCTTACTTGTGGTCTTATGGTTGCGGAGGCGGGGGCCCGCAGAGCGCCTCGGACATTTCCAGTACGACCTATTTTACCACCGATTCTTTGCAAACGGTGTTCACCATGCTGTTTGGTTCTTATTTCGGCGACTGGGATTATCCAAACAATTTTCTACGGGGTGCCATCGCTTCCCGTACCTGTTTGGCAAGCACGTGGGGCAACAGGCCCGAGTGGATCCTGCACCACATGGCCCTCGGCGAAAACATCGGATACGGGGCACAACTTACCATGAACAATCGCGGACTTTACACGCCACGGTTTTATGGCGGTTATGCCAGTACAGCCCTTATGGGTGACCCTACATTGCGTATGCACATGTTCCGGTCTGTCGAAAATTTGGTGGCCAGTCAGGTTGGACTGCACGTACAACTGGACTGGTTGGATCCTGCCGGAGCCATGGGGTATTACATTTACAAAAAAACGGCCTTTGACACGGCATTTCAACTGCTCAACCAGGTTCCGGTGATGGGCACGACCTACCTGGACACCTGTGCCGGGGCGGGTTTGTTTGTTTACATGGTGCGCAGTGTGGAACTGCGGTCCAGCGCCAGCGGCACCTATTACAACTTAAGTGCAGGTATCACCGTTGATTTCCAAAGCGCCCCTTCGGCTATTGCTTCGGTAGTTGTGATGGACGATACCGGCTCGTCCAATGGATCTATTGCGGTGAGTCCTCAGGCTGGTTGTCCGCCTTACCATTACATCTGGAATACGGGTCAAACAACTTCGGAAATCACCGGACTTGCTGCAGGCGTGTATTGCGTGGCGCTCAGCGATTGCGGGGGCTGTGCGGAAGTTTATTGTGCCACCGTCGAACTCACCACCAGCGCAGGAACATTGCCTGGACTGAAGTCGTCCAAACTGTACCCCAATCCTGTTGGTGATGAGTTTGTTTTGGAAATGGTTTTTGAAAATTCCCAGGATCTTCAGTTGGATGTTACCAATGCTCAGGGCACAAAAATGTCCCGGCAAATTCACCGTGGCAAGGACGTGGTGCTGACCTGGGATGTACGTTCATTGCCTCCGGGATATTACTGGCTGCAGGTAAAAAGTGTGGAGGGAAGTATGGTTTTCCCTTTTGTAAAAGTTGGTGAATAAAACAGGCAGTGACCGCACTACTTTGTACCAAAGAAGATAAGAAATTTCACAATTTTACTCCCACCACCAGCAAACTCAATTCCGGGCAATTTCCACCATACGGACCAAATCCGTAACCCATTTCCAAAGCCGATACGAATCCTTTTTCGTTTTCAAAACGCAAAGGCGCCAAACGAAGGCCAATTATTGGTACGGGCGACATGGGTCTACGGCCATCCTCCAGCAACACTTCTGTATGGCTGCCCCAAAGTACCGTTACATTGGTCAAAACTGCCGGCGCCCATCTACCTGCCCGTTTGTAACCTCCCGCAAATCTTGTGGAAACGGCATTTCCATTGATCCAATGCACATTCACATCGGTTTGCGCCAGCCAATGATCCCCGAACCCCAACGCAACACCGACACCCAGACCATATCCCGTACTGGTCACGTTTTCCGAGCTGAAATAAATGCCCACCTGCTGCATGTAGGGCGTGTAGGTAAGTTTGTTTTGAGCTGTGGCCCCAAAAGCGCACACGCCCACAATCAAGGCAATCAAAAGCGTTTTCATGGTAAAATTTCAGCAAATATGGCCACCGTAGCGGCTATGATTTTGGTGTTGGC
>JADLBE010000306.1 GCA_020847915.1 Saprospiraceae bacterium
AGCAGGCAGCAGGCAGCCTGGGATCAAGAATAACAAATATACAAATTTTTACTTTTTATAAACATGAAATACAGTAATTTAACTTCAAAAACCAACAATTATCAAACCCGAAACCCCGCGCTGCCTGCTGCCTGCTGCCTGCTGCCTGCTGCCCGCTACTTCAAACTTTAAACTTTAAACTTTAAACTAAGTGAACGCAATTATCCTTGAAGACGAGCCGCTGCTCGCGCGCGAACTGCAATACAAAATTGGTGAAGTAGCACCCGATGTGAAGATCGTGGAGCACCTTACCAGTTTAAAAACGGCTAACAAATGGCTGCTGAACAATGCCGAGCCGGACCTGATGTTTATGGACGTGCAACTGGGCGACGGACTTAGTTTTGAGTTGTTTGAAACCTTTACCCTCACTTGTCCTGTCATTTTTATCACGGCCTACGACGAATACGCGATACGGGCGTTCAAGGTGAACGGTGCGGATTACTTGTTGAAACCCGTTGATGAAAAGGATTTGGGCCGGGCCATCGAACGTTGCAGGACGATGCTGGAGCGGCAGTCGCCGGCATTGCCCAACATGCAGGACTTGCTGAACGCTTTCAAGCAGCCTCGTGGCAGCAACATGTTTAAAGAAAAATTCATCGCCAACGTGCGCAACCAGTGGGTGCCCGTACGCACCACCGACATTGCTTGTTTCATGCGCGATCAGCTCAATTACCTGCACACGTTTGCCGGCGAACGTTATTTGCTCGACTTCGATTCTTTGGAAGAAATTGAAGCGTTGCTTGATCCTCAGCAGTTTTTTAGGGCAAACCGCCAATGCATCATCCACGTCGAGGCGATACAGCGGGTAAAACCCCACGAAAACCAAAAACTGACCGTGTTCCTGAAAGCGCCGCTCAACATGGAAGTGGACATCAGCAGGGAAAAGGCGCCATCGTTTAAACGTTGGTTGGACCGGTAAAAGGGTTCGTTTCGTGGCGAAAATGCCTTGTTTCAGTGTTCGGAGGCTACGCTTCGTTGGGAAAAAATTGGGTCTGGGTAAATCAAACGGCACCTTTGTGCCATCACCAACCACCCAATACCCATGACATTCGTTGCAAAAATTTACCAATCCGGTTTCCTGTTCTGGCTCCTGTGGGGTATCGAGATGTTCCTGATACTCCCATCGTTTACGGGCGCCGTCATGCGCCTCGACGGATCCTCATCCTCAGCGTATTACATGGCTTTTTTCTGGTTGGTCACGGCCCTGTTGCTACACACCGTCGTAAAATGGAAAGGTTTGGCCCTGGTCATGGTCGGGCTGGGCGCTTTGCCCATTTTGTATTTGTTGTTCATCATCGCCGTTTTCATCATCGCTTCCGCCAGCGGTGTGCCCACCCATTAACCTTTACCCCTGATACCAAGCCCGCACCATGTCACCCATCTCCCGATTGTACGAATCAGGCATTTTTTTCTGGATCCTCTGGGGCATCGAACTTGCCTTCATGCTTTGGTGGTACCTCGATGAACTGAAGTACACCTACCTCTCCGTAAACCCCTCCGTGTATTACGGTTTCCTATGGCTGCTTGCGGCGCTGGTTTTCCAAACTGCATTGTCCTGGAAAGGCCTCGCCCTGGCCATGGTGGGCCTCGGCGCCCTGCCTTTGGCCATCATGGGATTGTACCTGCTGGTGGTTCTAATCGCCACGGTTTTTGGCGGACCGATACGGTGGAATTGAAAAAGTCAACAGTCGGCAGTCAACAGTCTTTGTCGTGAAAAAAGACTGTCGACTGTTGACTGCCGACTGTTGACTTAACTGACCACTGATCACTGACCACTAACCACTACATTTTGTTGTTATCCTTGTTCGTATCCGGGATGGTATTCGCGCCAAGGGTTACGGTTTGAACTGTTTTGCCGGCAGGCGCCGTAAAGCGCCATTGGCTTTTACCATCTTTCCAAACGGAGGATTTTTCGTGCACGGTTTGTTTGGTGCCGTCGGTGTATTCAATTTCCAGGTGAACGGGGATAGGCTGGTTGCCGATGCGGTTCACGAGGATGACCGATGCGTTCGCCGCTTCATTTTTTTCCACGCCGCCCAGACCCAGGTCGGGGTATCCCCAATCGAAAAACCATGGTTTCCAGTACCAGTCGAGATTTTGTCCGGAGACGTTGTTCCAGGTATTGAAAAAGTCCTGCGGAATGGGGTGTTTGCCTTTCCAGCGGTCCATGTATTCCACCATGCATTTGTGAAAAGTCTCGTAGCCAAGCAAGTCGATCAAGCCGAGGTAAGCAGCTTGTGGGCGTTGATACGAGGCGTTGCGGTAGGCTGAACCCAGGTTTTTTGAAAGTACCATGGGTGGCACGTCGTTGTCGGTACCTGCTGCGAAGGCATAGCCACGGGTACGTGCATTTTTGGTGTTGTTGAGCGAATCGGTAAGCAACATATCGAACGTAGAGGCCCAACCTTCGTCCATCCAGGCGTATTCCTGCTCGTTGATGCCCATCATGAATGGGAAATAGGTGTGGGAAACTTCGTGCACGGTAAGGCCCGTCGGGTCGCGGTCGCCCTGACTGGCATCGTTGCACATCATGGGGTACTCCATGCCGTCGTTGCCGTTAAAAACCGTCATGCTCGGGTACGGGAACGGATAACCCGGCATCCAGGTGCTCATGAGCCGGATGCCTTTGGCTGCGATGTCGGCCACACGGTAGTAGTCTTTGGAGGCGGTGTTGTAAGCCGCCTGTACAAAGGTTCGGCGGCCCGTTTTGTCGTCAACCACCACCGAAAGTGCATCCCAATTGAAGTGATCCGAGGATGCAAAAGCGAAGTCGGGCACGTCTTTGGCTACAAAATGGAAGGTATTGCGATCGCCTTTTTTAAAAACGCCACCTTCCTGCAGTTCTTTTTCGGTAAAAACAGAGATTACTGCGTCGCTTTTTTGCGCTTTTTGGAAACGTTCGTAGTATTTTTTTGCCAAAACATCCTCTGCGTTTTGCAATTCACCGGTAGCCCACACCATAAATCCGCGGGGCATGGTAAATGTCACGTCGTAGTCGGCAAAATCGTGGTAAAACTCCTGCTGGCCGGTGTACGGGAACGAAGCCCATCCGCGAACATCGTCGTACACGGCAATTTGCGGGTACCAGTAGGGCACGAAAAACGTGGAGGAATCACAAACACACTCGCGCGACGCGTCCTCGCCGGCAGGCAACGTGTACGACCAGCGCATGCTGATGGTGGCACTTGCACCCGGGGGCAGCGGCGTTTGTTTTACGTCGAGGTCGAGCCAGGTAGCGTACCTACGGCGTTTATCGTCGGGCACAGCGGCGCCGTTGTAGGTGATGTCCTGCACCCGTACACCTTCGTCGGTTACATCGGAAGGCGTTACGTCGCCCGAACGCTGTGCGCCTTTGCGGTAGCGGTCGTGCTGCAGTTTGAAACGGATGGTTTTGAGCGTGTCGGGGCTGTTGTTCACGTATGTCACCGTTTCTTCACCACTCATCAGGCGTGTTTTGGGTTCCAGACTGGCCTTGATGGTGTAACTCGCCCGGTTTTGCCAGTAGTTTGGTCCCGGTTTACCGTCGGTGCTGCGTGTGCCGTTGCGGTAGTTTTTTTCAAGGTTGCGGGGAAGAAACAGGCTGCTTTGTGCAAGCAGGATGTTGGATGAAAGAAGGCAAAAAAAGAGAAAGCGTAGTTTTATCATGTCTAAAATGAATTGAGTGCAAATTTAATGGACCTCGTGTTCTAATTTACGAGATACGAAATTTGAAATGTGAAATTAGAATTGGATTAACAGGATTTTGGCAAGTGGTGAACCCGGGACTTCAGTAACCCACAGGCCAAAATCCTGTAATCCAATTCTAATTTCATATTTCAAATTTCGTATCTCGTATTTCAAAAGACTTAGGACTTCGGACTAATTTTTCTCCATTAGTAACCGTAAAAGCACCCCATTCGTCCAGCCAAACCCATCCTGCACGGGATATTCCCCGCCACCGGCTTCGAGGCTGAGGTCTTCTACGTTGTATTTTTCCAGCATTTTGCCGGTACGGCGGTACACGTCGGAGTTGAGTTTTACCCAGCGTTGTTTCACGGTGTTGGCGAGTGCGTTGTGGCCGTATTCGCGCAGTCCTGCGATGGCCATCCACTGCAGGGGCGCCCAGCCGTTGGGAGCGTCCCATTGTTGTCCGGTATGGTTGGGGGTGGTGACGAGTCCTCCTGGTTTCAGGAAAGTTTTTTCCAGCATTTTGGCGCATGCGTCAGCCTGTTCTTTTTCAGCGATGGCAAAAAACAGCGGGTACACGCCTGCCAGCGAAAGGATGCCGGTTGGAGCTCGGTTGGTCCAGTCGTAATCCATAAACCAGCCAGAAGGTTTGTCGTAAAAGTATTTGCGGATGGCGCGTTCGCGAGCGTAGGCACGTTTGCCGTAAAACTCCGTTTTGGCTGCGTCGCCTTTTTCCTGAAAACCTTTGCTGAGGGTGCTTTCGAGGTGCCACAGCAGGCAGTTGAGGTCCACGGGTACGATGTCGGTGGTGTTGATGTCTTTCAGGTCGGCCCCCACGTTCCAGCGGCTGCTGAAGTCCCAGCCCGATTCAGCGCCGGCTTTGATGTGGCGGTAGATGGTTTCGGGCGGACGGGAGGGGATGCTGTTTGCCGTTTCCACGTCTTCGCGGTACGATTCGGGGCGTGGCGCCGGCCGGTCGTCCCAATACCTGTTGAGGACCAGATCGGGTTCGAGCAAAACCACCCGGCGGTGGGCTGGATTTTGCTCATTGAGTTTGTCGGAACCATCCATCCAGAAGGCGTATTCTTTTTCCAGTTGTGGCAGGTAACGCGTCCAGGTAGGTTTGCCTTGAGCGTCGGGCTCGCTGAGTTTAACCATCAGGCTGAAAAAAGGGGGTTGGCTGCGGCTGAGGTAATAGGTGCGGTTACCGTTGGGAATGTGCCCGTAGGTATCGATGAGGTAAGCGAAATTGTCGAGGATGTTGCCGATCAGGTCCTGACGTCCGGCGGATTCGAGGCCGAGCATGGTGAAGTAGCTGTCCCAGTAATAGACCTCTCCGAATCGTCCGCCCGGCACCACATAAGGTTTGGGCAGGGGCAGCAGGGTACTGCCGATGCGGGCCGTATCGGCGGCGCGGGTGAGTACGGGCCAGAGGGCTTGTATGTGTTCGGCGGGTGTGCGGGAAACGTCGGTGGTGAACTCGCTGCTGTACGATTTGGGTAATTCGAAATGTTCAAAAACGAATTTTTTCAAATCAAAACCCGACAGTTTGCGGGCGTCGTCGTAACGTTTTAAAATTTCAGCCGGCGGAATTTTGGCGGTACAGTCGGCAAAGGTTTTCCCGTCCGGGAAAACACGCGCCATTTGCACGGCATCAAACAAAGTGCCGTAGAGCATGTCAGGCGATTGCGGGCCCGTTTGTTTTTCGGGCGAGGGTTGTTTGCCGGCGTTGGGCGACGTTTCGCAGGCCCAAAAGCCCAGAAGCAAAAAGAATCCAAGGATGTTTTTCATAACCAAATTATTGACGGCGTAAGGTCTGTACAAAATTTAGAATCGGTGTGTTCGGAGTGCCAACTACTGAAAAAAATTTTTCTTTGGCAAGAATGGCAAAATATTGTAAACTAATTGCGAATTTTCGCCCTCAACTCAATTAATCGATTTCTCAAACCAAACTTTTCCAAACATGCTTCGTAAATTTTTACCCGTTCTCGGCGCACTTTTGTTAACCGCTTCCCTTGTTTCCGCACAGCGCAATTGCGGCGCGATGGAAGTCCTCGATCGCCAACTTCAGGAAGATCCTGCCATGCAGGAACGTATGAACGCCATTGAAAACCATGCCCAGCATTTTGCTCAAAACCCCGGCGCACACGATCGCGTTGTTGTGACCATACCGGTAGTGGTGAACGTGGTGTATAATACCACATCAGAAAACATCAGCGAAGCACAGATCATGTCGCAAATCGATGTTTTGAACGCCGACTTCCGCCTGCTCAATGCAGACCAATCGCTCATCCCTCAAATCTTTCAGGGTGTAAAGGCCGACTGTGAAGTACAGTTCTGTCTGGCTACCCAGGATCCGAACGGCAACGCCACTACGGGTATCCGCCGCCAGGCTACCTCCCTAACCAGCTTCAGCTCCAACGATGCCATGAAGTATACTTCCCAGGGCGGCCTCGATGGCTGGGACCGCAACAAGTACCTCAACCTGTGGGTTTGCGACCTCGGCGGCGGCTTGTTGGGTTACGCTCAGTTTCCCGGCGGACCGGCTGCCACCGACGGCGTGGTTTGCGACTACGCTTATTTTGGCACCACCGGCGTAGCAACGCCTCCGTTCGACAAAGGCCGCACAGCCACGCACGAGGTAGGCCACTGGCTCAACTTGCGCCACATCTGGGGTGATGCCAACTGTGGCAGCGACCTTGTAAACGACACCCCCGTTCACAACACCTCCAACGGCGGTTGCCCTTCGTACCCGCACTACTCCACTTGTTCGGGCTCACCGGTTGAAATGACCATGAACTACATGGACTACACCGACGATGCATGTATGTACATGTTTACCCAGGGACAAAAAACCCGCATGCAAGCTGTTTTGGCTTCCGGCGGCGCACGTTACTCCCTGCTCAGCTCACCAGGTTGCCAGGCGCCCAGCGGTTGCAGCGCTCCGGCCGGACTTGCGGCCACCGGCATCACCAACACCAGCGCCAACCTTTCGTGGGGAAGCGTAAGTGGCGCCCTTTCGTACAACCTGCAATGGAAAGCCAACAGCTCGGGCACATGGACTACGGTGTCGGGTTTGGGTACGTCGTATGCACTTGGCGGACTAACCGCAGGGACCACCTACAATTTCCAGGTACAAACCGTTTGCTCCTCGGGCAACAGTTCCTACAGCAGCGCCGTCAACTTTACCACCACCGGCGGAAGCAGCTGTACCGATCCTTACGAAGCCAACAACACACGCAACACAGCAAAAGTAATTCCGGTAAATACGGCAGTTACAGCTTTGATCAGCACTTCGACCGACAAGGACTACCTCAAATTCAACAACACGTCCACCAACAAAAACGTCAAAGTTGAGCTGTCCACCCTGCCCGCAGATTACGACCTCCGCCTCTACCGCGGCAGTACACAAGTAGGCATCTCGCAAAACGGCGGAACGGCAAACGAAGTCATCATTTACAACACCACCTCTGCAGCTACCACCTACTATGCCTATGTGTATGGTTACGGCGGCGTCTTCAACAACAGCCAATGCTACACACTGAAGGCGAGCATCAGCAGCAGCGCATGGCGTACCGACGGCACCACCGACGGTGAAGTGGAAGAACTGGATATTCCCGTAGCTTTCGGCGACGACAGCTTCGCCATGTTCCCCAACCCTACCAGCAACGAGCTCAACATCGACTTTTTCCTCCAGGAAGACTCCGATGTTCAGGTTACGGTATTCGATGCTTCCGGTAAAGCTTCCGCGCAGCAAAACCGCACCATTACCAAAGGCGACAGCATCATGCAACTCGACCTGAGCCGTCTCGCACCGGGCATGTACTTCGTACAGGTTCGCAACGGCGACACGGTTACGACGAAAAAATTGATGAAGAACTAGACGTTACGATTGGGCATAAAAAGAGGGGTATTTTTTCGGC
>JADLBE010000307.1 GCA_020847915.1 Saprospiraceae bacterium
AGCAGGCAGCAGGCAGCAGGCAGCAGGCAGCAGGCAGCAGGCAGCAGGCAGCAGGCAGCAGGCAGCAGGCAGCAGGCAGCAGGCAGCAGGCAGCAGGCAGCAGGCAGCAGGCAGCAAAAAATAATTTATTTAAATGTTAAAAATTTTAAAAAATGGGGAAAGTGAGAAATTTTCGGGATTTGATTGTTTGGAACAAGGGCATGGCATTGGTTGAAGCTACTTATTTGGTTACTCGAACATTTCCAAAAGAGGAATTGTATGGACTTACGAGCCAAATGAGAAGATCTGCAGTATCAATACCATCTAATATTTCCGAAGGCCATGGTAGAAGTACTGATCGTGAATTTAATCAATTTTTACACATAGCCCGTGGTTCCGTATCCGAATTGGAAACACAAATTGAACTTTCAATTCGACTTGGTTACCTGGAAAAAACCTCGCAATTGCCAATGACTTGCAATGAACTTGGTAAAATGCTAAATGCCCTAATCAGCTCATTGAAACTTTAGCAGGATAATAAACTAAAGACCCACTGCCTGCTGCCTGCTGCCCGCTAAAGAGCCTCTAACAAAACCTCGCAGGCCTTATGAATCGTCGTTTCATCAATGGTAAGTGGTGGCGCGATGCGCAGGGTTCTGTCGTTGAACAGGAACCAGTCGGTGATGACGCCATTTTTTAGGCAGTGGGCAATTACCTTTTGCACTTTTTCGGCTTCGCCCAAATCCACGCCGAGCCACAAGCCGGCGCTGCGCACTTCGCGGATTTCCGGATGTACGAGCAATTGGCGGAAGAGGGCTTCTTTGGCCGGAACCTGGGCGATAAGATCGGTGGAAAGCAACACTTCGAGGGTAGCGAGTGCGGCGGCGGCGCAAACGGGATGTCCGCCGAACGTAGTGATGTGTCCCAGCACCGGATTGTGCGACAAAACCTCCATAATGTGTTGCGGTGCAATAAAGGCGCCGATGGGCATGCCGCCGCCGAAACCTTTGGCGAGCAGCAGGATGTCGGGTTTGATGCCGTAGTGCTGGAAGGCGAACAATGCCCCCGTACGGCCGTACCCGGCCTGTATTTCATCGAGGATGAGCAGGGCGCCCGTTTCGTCGCATCGGCGGCGGAGCGCCTGCAAAAATTCGGGTTTGGGAGGTGTGATGCCCGACTCGGCCTGCACCGTTTCCACCACCACAGCGGCTGTTCGGTGGTTGATGGAATCCAATGTTTTTTCGTCGTTGAAATCAATATGCCGGATACCAGGTAACATTGGATGGTAAGCCAACGTAAAATCAACAGGGTTCATAAGACTGGCGGCGCCGTGGGTACTTCCGTGGTAGGCATTGCGGCAGGCTACGATGTCGGGACGACCGGTGAAACGTTTGGCCAGTTTCATGGCGCCTTCGGTGGCTTCAGTGCCTGAGTTGACAAAATAGACTGCATCGAGGCCGGGAAGTTGGGATGCCAGCAAAGCGGCCAGTTTGACCTGTGGGTTCAGCACATATTCGCCGTAAACGAGGGTATGCCAATACCGGTTCACCTGAGCCTCAACGGCGGCCTGAACTGCCGGATGCCGGTGCCCCAGGCAACTCACACCGATGCCTGCAATAAGGTCGAGGTATGCCTTGCCGTCGGTATCGTAAAGGTACAATCCTTCGGCGCGGTCGATCTCCAGGGATAAGGGGCCGGGCGACGTTTGGGCGAGGTGTCGCAGGAACAATTGCCTCGGATGTATTGTTTGGTATTTGTCGTTCATAGCCAATACGTTAGGACAATCTTAAATTTTCTTTGGAAATCCATTTTTTACACAAATATTTGTGCCACGCCGCAAAAATTTGCGTCTAATGTAGCAAACGGTCCCATTGCCTGCAAAGGTACCCACTGCTCAACCTGAATTTGCCATGACTGCTAAGGATTTAATCGCCCACGACATTACTCCACTGTCTTTTGCCCAAACGGGCAAAGAGGCTTTCCATCTGTTGAACGACCATCATCTGAAACACCTTCCTGTGGTGGATGAAGGACGTTTGGTGGGCATCATCTCGGAAGCAGAAATTTTCAACCACAAGTTGTACGAACCCATCGGCGCCTACGATTTTACCATGGCACGCCGTTTTGCGGTACGCGATGGCGAACACGTTCTGGAAGTCATCAAAGTGATGGGCGACCACCGTTTGACCATCATTCCGGTATTGGACAGCGAAGGTTTTTACCTTGGTGTGATAACCCAAAACGATCTCCTGCGCTTTTTCTCTGCTACAGCTTCCTTTACCCAACCCGGCGCTGTGCTGGTGCTGGAAATGGAACGCCGCGATTACTCCATGGCCACCATCGCCCGTTTTGTGGAAGAAAACGACTGTAAAATTTTATGCACGTTTGTAACATCCACCCACGAATCGGAAACGCTTGAGGTTACCCTCAAACTGAATACCCACGACATAAGCCGTGTGATCGCGTCCCTGGAACGGCACAATTATACCGTCCGTCAAACTTTTGGCGAGCCCGGGCATGCCGACGATGCATTGACCGACCGTGCGGAGTCTTTGCTCAATTACCTGAACATGTAGGTATGATTTCAAGTATATCGTAAACAAGGCAATTGCTACATAAAAAAGTGTCGTCCGGTCGTTACCGGACGACACTTATCATTTGTTTTCAGGCAAAGGCGTTGGGCATGTTGGCCGACGTACTTTTTAAATGCCATTTGCGCGTAAGCAGGCGGTCTACCGACCATTGGCCTGCACCGGCAACCATTAAAACCAACGACAAGCCGATCACCAGCAAATGGTATTCGAATCCTTCGCCCTTTTGGTCGCCCATCCAGTTCATAAAAAAGCCGTGCTGAACGTGGCTTGTCAGAATCATACCCAAAAACATGAATATGGTCCCAAAGGCCATCAATCTGCTTGCAAAACCTGCCAAAATTGCCAAAGCCCCAACGAATTGAAGCAAAATGACCGTAAAACCTACCAGCCAGGGCAGGTTTTCTACCTGGGTCAGGTAGTTCATGGCGTTGCTGAAACCGGGACCGTTGAACCAGCCCAGCATCATTTGGCAGCCGTGAGGAAGGATGACTGTCGCGAGGGTCAGACGTGTGATGAACCCAGTGACATGTTTGTGGGTGTGGAGCAACATTTTTAGTTCTTCCATGGTAATGATGTGTTTGTTTTTTGTTATTTATTATAAAAAAGGAATTATGTAAAAGGGCAAAAGACAAGCTTAACAACTTATCTTTAACCGCATCAAAAAGCCTGCTTGTCATGTCTTACGAACTGATCTTCAACAACTTCAGACGTTTCATACCGCTGGATGAGGATGATGAAAAAGTGATCTTCCCCTTCCTGACGCCACGTGTTTTTAAGCGCGGTGCCTTCATCAATGCAGAAGGCGAAATCAACCGCTACACCAATTTTATTACCAGCGGAAGTGCACGGGTTTTCCACCTCGACCCAAGTGGTCAGGAACATGTGGTACAATTGGGTATCCGTGGTTGGTGGATCAGCGATTATGCGAGTTTTTTATCCCAGCAGCCGGGCAGGTTGTATACGGAAGCGTTGGAACCTACCGAGGTCATTTCCATTTCTTACGACAACCTGGAGTTGATGTTTGCTACCCTGCCCAAAATGGAACGGTTTTACCGGTTGTTGATCCAAAGAGCCTACATGGCCTTTCAGGCAAGGATGTTGAACAACCTGAGCATGGATGCCGAAGCCCGGTACCTGGCTTTCCGCGATGCCAACCCTGAAATTGATACCCTTATTTCTCAAAAACACATTGCCTCCTACCTGGGCATGTCTGCAGAGTTTTTGAGTAAAATCAAAAAGAGGGTCCTGAAAAGCAAAAAGATCAGAAAACATGACGGATAAAGAGACCGGTATTGACTAAGCTTGATGGATGTGGACCGTATTGATCAAGTGTAACCGCAAGTCCGAACTGGTTTGCCTTGTACCCTGTTCCCAACCTGAATTGTTGGTAACTTCTGTTGTGCCCCTCTTTTCCGTGGTTGGTCATAAACTGAAAACGGGAATATCCTGTCCAGCCTTCGTTACCCATTTTCGGGTTGTATTCGATAAAACCGAACAATTCGTATGCGCCGTTTTTCACCACATCGATTCGTGGCGCCAGCATCATCATCAGGGCTTTGCGACGGAGTGAAAGTTGAATGGCGGCAGAAACCCGAAATTTGGTGACATCGGTGTAGAAACCACCGCCAAGCAGTGCAATTCCTTTTGTCGGCCGGTAAACGAAGTAGGTCTGGTTCATGATCTCATCCGACAACGCATTTTCCGGATCGCTTTTTTTGTCGTAATGCACCAAAACGCTGGCAATGTTGAGCCACCCGAATTGTTGGTTCCCGGCAAAATTTTTACCTACACTGTGTTGGTAAAATGCATTCCTGTTGCCCACGACAACTTCAAGGGGTACGGACTGCGATTTCAGGTTTAAAGCCAGCGTCCAAAGCAAAAATGAGGTAATCGTTGTTTTTTTCATGTTGCCCTTTTGTTTTTGATGGTACAAAGTTGAAGGGCACAGAAGGGCAAAAAAATGAACTGGTTCAAGAAGTTACGGGAGCACAGGGTATGCCTTCAAAAAATGTGACATGGCTAAAACAACATCTTCCCGGGCTTCGTCCTGCGGGAAATGACCGGCGTTCTCTAATTCAACAACCCTGGCAGTGGAGAATGCTCCTTTCCATTTTTCAAGATCATCCTTGGATAAAAACGGGTCTTTCAATCCCCACAAGAGCAAAACTGGTTTTTCCCGCAACGCGCCAATCCGTTCCCACATCGAACCGAACCACGGCTGGTCGTTCAACAGTGAATTTGCAAATGCCAAAGGACCGGAACGTTCCCTGATCCTGGAAAATGGCCTGATGTACTGACGGTGTACGGCATGGCTCAGGTTTTTCCGGTCGGCATACGATTGCGGCAACAAAACACGGGGTGAAAAATTGAGGTATTTGTAGAGGAAAGGCAGCAACGGACTTTTTAGAAATTTGCGTGTTTTTTGGTAAACCGGATCATTGGAAGCGTCCCAAAGCCAGGTATTCATCAGCACGATGCGGCGAATATTTTCAGGAAAATGTAGAGCGTAATGAAAACCGATGGGTCCGCCAAAATCGTGCACAACCAGGGTAATGTTGCGCAAATTAAGGTGGTTGATCAAGTGTTGAAGGGTTGCAGCATGGTTTGGCGTAGCGTAATCGTACACTATCGGTTTGTCTGACAAGCCAAAACCCATGTGGTCCAACGCTATGCAGCGGTAACGGGGTGAAAGCGTTTTGATAAGGTGCCGAAAATCGAAGGACCAGGATGGTGTACCATGAACAAAGAACAGTACGTCGTCGCTTTGTCCTTCATCGATGTAATGCAGTTTGTGGCCGGCAACAAAAAACCAATGTTGCGCAAATGGGTACTCGTTAGTGTCGAGCCAGGGAAAATCAACGGTTTGCATGGTGGATAACATTGCCGTTTTAACAGAAGGCTGTGCGGCACTGCAAATTTCCTGCGCCTTGTTTCCCATGAAGTTGGTTTAAACCAACCCTTTACATTTTTACCTGATTAAACAACTTGCTGAAATTCGTGTGGTTGAT
Organism: Saprospiraceae bacterium; assembly: GCA_020847915.1. Classification (GTDB taxonomy): domain Bacteria; phylum Bacteroidota; class Bacteroidia; order Chitinophagales; family Saprospiraceae; genus M3007. The sequence continues at coordinate 5,582 of JADLBE010000307.1, forward strand.
GTGCAGGTAATTGGCGATGTATTTGTGCGGCACCAATTGAAAGAGGTGCGGACTACGCCGGGCAAACTCTTTGAAACGTTGTTCGATGGTCATGGTCTGGCGTTCAAGGTGCCTTTTAATGACACCTTCCAGCAAAAGTTCTGTTTGTCGGGAAAACGCCTTTTCAAGTGACCTGTGCTGATCGCACAGCAATTGGAGTGTTTGATGTGAAAACGCCCTGACCTTGCTTTCGGTGAGTGCGGTGAGTTCGTAGAGGGAAGGTTTTTGAAGCAAGAATGACTCCGGTATACCACTGAACGAAGGGGGATAGGTAAAAGCAATAACATGTATGTCTCCATCGTGGTTGAGGTACGACATTTGAACACCTTCTTCAACCCACAGAAAATCGCGCTGTACCTGGCCTTCATGCGTCATTACGTCTCCTTTGTTGTACTTGCGGTCCACCCCTAGTTTCCACAATTTTTCTACAACGCCGGCATCGACGTTGTAAAATTGGTTGAGGAATTCGTGGAGTGTTGTCATTCGTTTCAGCCACAACATTTACAACAACGCCGCCCCATAAACACCTGCACTGTCACCCAACTTGGGTTTAACAAACAACGTATCCAACCGATCATTAAATACGTATTTCCGCACTTCATCAACACCATCGGTATACAACCTGTCGATGTGCCCCAAACCGCCACCCAGTACAATTACGTCCGGGTCCACAATGTTAATGACTACTGCCATGGCCTTCCCAAAGAAGTACAACAGACGGTTGATGGTTTGAACAGCCACGCTGTCGGAGCCATCCTCCGCACGCGAACAAATGTCGCGCAAGGGCAGCACCTTTCCACTCACCCTGGCGTAGTAACGTTCCAGCGCAGGACCGGAAATGAGGGTTTCCACACATCCCGAACGGCCGCAATAACAGGTGCCGCCACTAACATCCAAAAAGTTGTGCCCCCATTCTCCACCAATACCCTGGCGTCCGTTGATCACTTTATTGTGTACAACGAGGCCCCCGCCAACACCCGTACCCATAATAACGCCGAACACCACTTCTGCGTTGGGCAACACCTCTGGTACGGCGCCCATGTGCGCTTCCGCCATGGCAAAACAATTGGCGTCGTTGGCCAGTTTTACCGGTATTCCAAGCTTCGCACTCAGATCTTTATCAAATGGTTTTCCGATCAAAGCCGTTGTATTGGCATTTTTTATTACACCTGTATGGGGATCCAAAGCGCCAGGGTGGCCCAATCCGAGCGAAGCCGGACGTGTTCCTGTTTCGGCCGCCATCATATCGATCAGTTTTGCTACCTGACCCACCATGTGATCATAACCTTTATCGGCTTCGGTGGGTATACGCATGCGGGCGATGATGCGTGGATTGGCCCTGCTTTCCAATACAGCGCCTTCAATTTTGGTACCTCCGAGGTCCATGCCCCAAAGGTTTACGGATGGTTCCATACAATAAATGGTTAAAGTTGCTTTCTGCTGGGTAATTTTACGGCAAAATTTAGAAATTCAGGTAATCATGGCTTCTTCCGAAAAAATTAATGCTCCCAACGCCCCAAAACCCGTTGGTTTGTACCCCCACGCACGCCGTGTCGGCAACCTGCTCTTCCTTTCCGGCATCGGCCCACGCGATCCACAAACCGACGGTGTTCCCGGACTCGAACGCTCCCCCTCCGGTAACTTCACCGCCTTCAACTTTGAAGCGCAGGTACACTCGGTGTTTAAAAATGTTCGCGCTGTTTTGGAAGACAGTGGTGCCCGCTGGGAAGACCTCGTCGATGTGACGGTTTTTCTCACCGATATGCAACGCGACTTCCACACCTTCAACCGCATTTACGCCGAATATTTCAAAGACAACCAACCCTGCCGTACCACCGTCGGCATCAACAGCCTGCCCACACCCATCGCCATTGAACTTAAGTGCGTAGCAGTGGTCAGTGGCTAGTGATCAGTGGTCAGTTTAGAGCATGTTTGGAAATATAATTCGGTTTCATGGCTACCATTTGGCTAAAATCATTTGACAATTTGCCCAGAACAACCACGCCTCCGAACTTTCTTTTGTTTTCTCGTAATCTTTGGATAATCGCCGGAAGAAATTGAACCATGCGAAAGTCCGTTCGCTAACCCATCGCCACTTCACAGGAACAAACCCTTTAGTACTTGGCGGCTTCGATGATACTTCTGGTGTGACACCAAAAACTTCTCTGGCTGTTTGGCAAAAATTTCCTTGATATGCCTTGTCGATCAGAATTTGCTCCAAGTCATGGAAAACGTTTTGCAACTGCCGCAACACCGCGCCGCCGGCGACTGAGTCGTGTTCATTTGCTGGGTGAACTATAGCCCCCCAAACAAGCCCCAGGGTATCGACCAACACCTGGCGTTTGCGACCATTCACTCGTTTGTTGGCGTCAATTCCTTTGTCGCTTTTAACAAACGGAACTGATTTAACAGACTGACTATCAACACAAACCAATGATGGTGTAGGTTCTTTTTCCCATGCCTGACGTTCGATCATGTTTAATCCTATGTTTAAGGTGTTAAGCGTTCCGTCACTTTTCCACCTGCGGAAATAGTAATAAACTGCAGTCCAAGGCGGAAAGGTTTCGGGAAGGTTTCGCCACTGACAACCTGTTTCATTTAACCATCGTATCGCATCCACTACCTTCCGTAAATCCAGAGAACGTTTGCGTTGCACCGGTAGAAATTTCGCCATCACTTGCCACTGGGAATCGGTAAGTTTTTCAAACTTTAAGCGCATAAACTTATGATTTAGACACTCACAAGTTACGCACCGATTCCCTTTTTTATGCCCTCAGGCAAAATCCAAACATGCTCTTAGTC
>JADLBE010000308.1 GCA_020847915.1 Saprospiraceae bacterium
CACCCAATTTTTTTTCAATACCCTGATTTTCAAGTGTTAACAGGGTTTTTCCTTTCGTACATGTAGGCGGCGAGCATACCGAGGCCGCCGAAAAAGGCGATCATACCGAAATAAACGCCCGTTCTTTCACCTTCTTCGAGGTTGAACGATTTTGTAAAAACGATGGCCATCAGCAAGCCGAGGCCTGCACCGATGAACATGAGGCCGTTGCGCAGGGTGCGCGAGGGGTCGGCTGTTTTTGTTTTTTTCGGTTCCATACCGCGCTCAATCATCGCCATGTTTTCCTTGTTTTCAAGGTAACGGATGCCCCAAAGCATCATAAACGCGCCGAGAGAGATGGTGATGGGGATAAATAATGCTACAATTCCTTCTGCCATGATGACAAATACTTTTGGATGATGGATGAATAATTTTTAATGCTGTTGATAACTCAGACAGCATGCCCTGCGAACAGGTTACAGCTCCAAAAAATATTTTGTTAAAATCTGATTTTAACAATGTGGTGTAGTAACCGTGAGGTGGTTTTACACCGCTGGAAGGAATATTTCGGCCATCATACAACGGGCACTGCCGCCGCCGTAGGTCTCAATGGTGGTGATGGGACTGTAGAGCAGCCTGGTGTGCTTTTCCAGTTCGGCGATTTGGAGGGGTGTGAGGGACTGGTACGCCTGTTCCGACATGACCAGGATGGTTTCACCTGCGGAATTGCGCACCTGAAGCATGTTGCCTGCGAAACGGTTCATTTGATCGAGGGTAATGTCGATCACCTGCTTGCCCGTTGCCTGGAAAGTTTCCAGCAACATGGCGCGTTCCTGGGCGTCGCGCACCGAATCGAGGCAAATAACTACAAAAGTTTCGCCAAGGGCCATCATTACGTTGGTGTGGTATATGTCCTGCTCTTTGCCGTCTACGGCGTTGAACACCACCGGACGGTAATGAATGCGTTCGCACAGGTCGGTAAGCAGTTCGGAGTCGGTGCGCGGGCTGATGCAGGCGTAGGCCAGTCGGTTCTGGTGGTCGAAAATGATGCTGCCCGTGCCTTCCAGAAAACGGTTGAGGCGTTCGTTAAATTCCAGGTTGACACGTTTGTCCGAACTAAACCCGGCCGACAACACCGCATCAATAACCGTGCGGCGGCGTTCGCGGCGGCGTGTGGGGGCAAACATGGGATAGGTAACGATGAAACCTTCCTGGTGGAACGTGATCCAGTTGTTGGGAAAAACCGCGTCGGGTTTGATGGGACGGCTGCTGTCCCGCGCCACCAAAACATCCACACCTGCTTCGCGCAAACGGCGCACCATCTCGTCGAATTCCTTCACAGCCTGCTTGCGCATCATTTCGGCCGACAAAGCGCCGTCGCGGCTTTGAAAAGCATTGTTGGCTGCCGTTTCTTCATTGAAGGCAAAATGCGCCGGGCGCACCATGAGGATGTGGGATGTGGTTTGTTGACGGTTGGACATGGCAGGTTCCGTTGTTTTGTTTTGCACTTGGTTGAATATTCCGGCCGTACAAAGGTCGCAAATCAGCGTATATTTCGGGCTGTAAGTATGGAACAATCGTGTAAAAATTGTGAAAAACCACTGCCGGAGAAGGCTAAGTTCTGCGCTTATTGCGGACAAAAGACCAGCACCCCCAAGGTTACGGTAAAAAACCTGTTGCAAAAATTGTGGGACACCACCTTCCACATCGACAACAAACTGTTCCGCGCCTTCCGCACCATGCTCACTCCGGGCGCCATGGCCCGAAACTATTTTGAAGGCAAACGAAGCCGGTATCCCCACCCCATTCGCCTGTTTTTGATAGCTGCGTTTCTCTTTTTGCTTTTGTTCAACCAGATTTTGAAAAACAACCAGGGCGGCAGCATCATCCGGTTTAACCTTGGCGATACCGAAGACGTCAGTGGGCAGTCGTTTTACGACATCATGCGAACGCATGCCCTGATTGAAGAACTTCGTGAAATACGCGATTCGTTGTACCCTGAACCCTCCGATTTGTCACTACACCGGGGCTTCGACAGCATACTTAACACCTACACCGTTAACCACATAGAAGTTGATTCGGCAGCCTATCTGTTCCGCGATTCCACCGGAAAACCGGACACCACCACCGTCACGCTGCTTTTTACCACCAGGCGTATGCCCATGCTCGACCTGGTCAGGTATTCGCCCGAAGAACTCATTGATCATTACCACATTACAAACTATTTAGACCAAAAAACCCTCCGCCAGGCCGTCAAAAGCCTGAAAGAACCCGAAACCTTCGGCCATGCCTATGTCGGCAGCATCTCGTGGGTATTGCTTACCATCATTGCTGTTATGGCCGGCTTTTTAACGCTGCAGTACCGACGGCAGAAACGTTTTTACGTCGAGCATTTTGTTTTTCTTTTGTACCAACACGCGGGCATGCTGTTTTTTTTCAGCATCCTGCTCCTTGCTGCATTGTGGCAAAAACCGTCGCAGTGGGTAACGGTGGCCGCCTTTTTTTCCGTAGCCACGGCACAATGGTTGGGTATGAAACGTTATTACGGTGAAGGCTGGTTAAAAACAACACTGAAATGGAGCCTGTACAACCTGGTTTACCTGCTTGCCTCTTCTGTGCTGTTTATCATCGGTGTCCTCATCGTTTTTCTACTTTTTTGATTATTGTTTTTTTATGAAATACGAAACCGTCATCGGTCTGGAAGTCCACATACAACTCAATACCCTGAGTAAAATGTTTTGTGCCGACGATGCCGCGTTTGGGGGAGCCCCCAACAGCCATATTGGTGTTTTGAGCCTGGCATTGCCAGGGGCTTTGCCCCGCGCCAACCGCGCCGCCGTGGAACGTGCCGCCAAACTCGGCTTGGCCCTTGGGTGTGAAATATCGAAAGAAAGCCGTTTTGACCGCAAAAATTACTTCTACGCCGACCTGCCCAAAGGCTACCAGATCACCCAGGACGCAAAACCCGTGTGCGTAGGCGGCAGTGTATCGCTGCCCGACAGCGGTGCGGCCATCCGCATCCACCACATCCACCTGGAGGAAGATGCCGGCAAAAGTAACCACGATCAGGACCCGCACTTTTCGCTTATCGACCTCAACAGGGCGGGTGTGCCCTTGCTCGAACTCGTTACCGAACCCGATTTCCGCAGTGCCGAACAAGTGTCGGAATTTATGGAAATCCTGCGGCGTCTGGTGCGCTGGCTTGGCATTTCCGACGGCAACATGGAAGAAGGTTCGCTGCGTTGCGATGTGAATATTTCACTCCGGCCAGAGGGACAAGCGGCATACGGACAGCGTTGCGAGGTCAAAAACATGAATTCCATGCGTTTTGCCCGACAAGCCATCGAATACGAGGTGAAACGACAAACCGCCGTGTTGCAATCGGGCGGTACCATAGAACAGGAAACCCGCGGATTCGACGCAAACGGCGGCGCCACCTATTCGCTTCGCGAAAAAGAACAGGCACACGATTACCGTTATTTTCCCGAGCCCGATTTGCCGCCTGTCCGTATCGAAGTACAAACGCTGGAAAAATGGCGTACCGAGCAGCCTCCCATGCCCTGGGAAGTGGAAAAACACCTCATGGCCCTTGGACTACAACCCCAGGATGCCCGGCTGATTTGCCAGGAAAAAGCCACCGCCGATTACCTGCTTTC
>JADLBE010000309.1 GCA_020847915.1 Saprospiraceae bacterium
ACGCGCTTGTCAGTGGATTGGCCGGATCGGTATACAACACGTATTGTAAAAGGTCGTCGGGGTCGAGCTGGGTTTGTGTGGCCGCCGACAAGGATGCGGGTTGATCGGGACACAGGTTCAGCGGTCCGGCGGCCAACAGGCCTGCATCTGTGACGCAACTTCCGCAACAAATGAACAGGGAAAAAACGGTACCGTTGGGACCGCCCGCCAGCACCGTATTTTCTATTTTTAAGGTCGTGATGGACTGGTTGACATGGATGTCACGGCCGGAACCCAGGCAGTCGACGCATGCCCTGATGGCGCCTCCGAACAGTACGGTGGGCTGAAGGCATCCGGTGCCTACACCGGCATCGGTAAACGGTGTAAGTGCGCCGTTGATCTCCATAACGACCTCCTCCTGGTCACCGCTTGTATTGTTTAATCCGTAAAGATCGAGGGTAAATCCGCTAATGGGCGGATCAAAAACAAAGGTGTAACTTCCCGTAGGCCCGATGCCGGCCCAATACGGAAAAATAGGGTACGATGAGCATGCTGTTGTCGAGCTGGTGCCACCTTGCGCGGTTACGGTGACGTTGGTACAATCTACGAGTTGAGTGCCCGAAAGGTGGGAGACACGTGTGGTACATTGGGCTTTTACTGGTGTCATCCTAAACAGTGCAATGCCAGTACACAGGCACAGGAAGATGGTTTTCATGTTGTTTTGGTGCTTATTTCACCGTGGTTAACAAACAAACTGGTCCAATGGTTATGGACCTCGGCAGGCATTTGTGCCTAAAAAGGGCAAAAGTGAAGGATGTTTTTAACAATCTCGGTGGAGATTCCGCATCTTTTTTTTTCAAAAATCCCCATCTTGAGGACGAATCATGTGAACCACCCATGAACCCTCCCTCCCACGAGCCCTTTTGGCAATTCGGAAGCGATTATTGGTTTGAAAAACTGAAGTCCTCTCCTGATGGGCTGCAAAGCAGCGACGCCGAGCGCAGGTTGCGGGTATCCGGAGCGGTCAGAAAAACCAGGTCAGGATTTCAAAAAGACCTTTCCTTGTTGCTTCGCCAATTCCGCAGTCCGCTCATGCTGCTGCTGATCGGGGCTGTATTGTTGTCCGCCTTTTTGGGCGAAAAAGCGGACGTGTTTTTCATTCTTTTTGTACTGCTTTCCACCAGTTTGCTGGGCTTTTTCCAGGAAAGAAACGCAGGTAAGGTGGTGGAGAAGCTGCAGTCGATGATTGCCATCAAGTGCACGGTGCTGCGCGACGGCAAAATGGTGGATATACCCGCATCAAACGTGGTTCCCGGCGAAGTGTTGTTGTTCAACGCGGGGGATATGATACCGGCAGACTGCATCTTGCTGGAAGCCCAGGAATTGCACACCAATGAGGCGAGTCTAACAGGTGAAACGTTCCCCGTGCGCAAATCAGCCGGTGTGGTTGATACGGGTACGGAGCTTTCCAAACGTGTGAATTGCCTGTGGGAGGGCACCAGCATCGTGAGTGGCAATGCAAAAGCGCTTGCGGTGTACACGGCCGACAAAACACTGTTTGGAAGCGTGGTGCAAAGCACGTCGAAAGTTGTGGAAACCGCTTTTGAAAAAGGCCTCGGCAATTTTGGCTTTCTGCTGATGCGCATAACCCTTTTCCTCAGCATCATCATTCTGCTGGTCAATTTGCTAACCCACAAAAGTCTGGTCGAATCGGCTCTTTTTGCCCTTGCCCTAGCGGTAGGCATGGCGCCCGAATTGTTGCCAGCCATCACCACCATCGCGATGAGTGCAGGTGCGAGGCGCATGCTGGACAAAAAAGTGATCGTAAAAAATTTATCGTCCATCCAGAATCTGGGCGCAGTAAACCTGCTGTGTACCGATAAAACGGGCACCATCACCGAAGGCGCCATCGTGGTGGAAAAATTGACCGATGCCTTTGGGGAGGACAGCGATGCCGTAAAAACCATGGCTTTTTGGAATGCGCTTTTCCAAACGGGTTACAACAATCCAATTGATGAAGCTCTGAAAAAACTGGATGTTTCTACCGCAGCTTTGCCCCAAAAACTGGACGAAGTCCCGTACGATTTCATCCGGAAAAGACTCAGCATTGTGGTGGGAACGGATAAAGGCATGCAGCTGGTAAGTAAAGGCGCTTACGTGCAGGTCATGGAGGTTTGTACCAAAGTTCTGTTCCCGGACGGGCGCACCGAGGACGTAAAGGATTACCGGGTACAGATCGACAAACTTTTTGAGTTGTACGGGGAAAATGGTTTCAGGGTTTTGGCAGTTGCGTACAAAGAGGTGCAAAAAGCCGATTTGGAAAAAGAGGACGAAGTGGATATGGTTTTTGCAGGGTTTATTTTGTTTCAGGATCCTGTTAAAACCGGCATTTCCGAAACCATTGCTTCGTTGAAAAAACTGCATGTCGGTTTAAAAATCATCACAGGCGACAACAAAAACATTGCAAAGTCGATCGGCGAACAAATAGGCATACATCACCCGGTGGTGATGACCGGTAAGGATCTTTTTGAAATGAGTCCGGAGGCCATGGCACACAAAGTGAAATCCGCTCACATTTTTGCTGAGGTTGAGCCGCAACAAAAGGAGCGTATCATTCAGGCGTTGCGCAAATCGTACACAGTGGCATACCTGGGCGACGGCATCAATGACGTGTCGGCCATCAATGCCGCAGACGTGGGTATTTGCGTGGACAACGCCGTGGACGTGGCCCGTGAGGCTGCCGATTTTGTGTTGATGGAAAAACAATTGTCGGTGCTGGTGGACGGCATCCGGGAAGGGCGGCGCACGTTTTCCAATACTCTGAAATACATTTACATCAGCACGGGGTCAACGTTTGGCAACATGATCAGTGTGGCGCTTGCTTCGTTTTTTCTACCGTTTTTACCCATGTTGCCCAGCCAGATTTTGCTCACCAATTTGATTTCAGATTTCCCTTACCTCACCGTGGTTTCCGACAATGTGGATGCTGCGGAGGTGGAAAAACCTGGCAAATGGGATTTGAAGGTGATCAAACGTTACATGATCACTTTTGGAGCGCACAGCTCGTTTTTCGACATTTTTACTTTTGCTATTTTATATTTTGCTTTCAAAAACAACGCTTCAGCGTTTCAGACCGGTTGGTTCATCGAATCCGTTTTAACCGAGTTGCTTATCCTGTTTGTAATGCGCACGCACGGTCCGTTCTGGAGGAGCCGTCCAGGCAAGTACCTGTTCATTTTTACCAGCATCGGATTGGTGGTCACCCTCGGTTTGCCGTACATGCCATTTGCTTCCGGGCTGGGGTTGGTTCCTTTGCCATGGAAACAAATGGTGGCGTTGCTCGCGGTTGTTGTTGCGTATGTTTTGACGGCGGAAGGGTTGAAAATTTGGTTTTTCAGGCGGAACTGATGGTGGGGGTCTTGCTGACGCTCCTAATGAACCACTCTGCTGATTGGCTATTGTCCCAACCATGAAGTGGTTGAATATGAATAGCTCCGGGTGAAACCCGGGTAAAGCTCCCCACCGGCCCGCAACCGCGAAGCGGTTGAATATGAACTCATTAAAGTTCTTGCATAATAAATTTCCTCTTGACATGACACAATCTTTTTTGTAGGGAGGCCCCAAGTCTGCACTCCAAGCACGAAGCTGTTGACTTCCCAATCCTAAATTTTTTCACCTGCCTATTGCGCAGCCAAATGGTTGCACATATATTTGCAACCGATTGACTGCATATTTATTAAAAACTACCTGCCATGCGCAAATTAAAACTACAAGTACAAACCAGCATCGACGGCTTCATTGCCGGCCCCAACGGCGAAATGGACTGGGTGAACCAAAACTGGGGCGACGACATCAATGCCTACGTAACCGCAATAACCGAACCTGTCGACACCATCCTGCTTGGCCGCAAACTCGCCGAGGGGTTTATCCCGTACTGGACAGGCGCTTACAACA
>JADLBE010000310.1 GCA_020847915.1 Saprospiraceae bacterium
CCCATGCGCCTCTTACTTGCTACTTGCTACTTGCTACTTGCCACTTTTGCCTCCGCCCAAACCGCCACGGTGTACGGCCGCATCACCGACGCCGCCAACGAACAACCGGTTGAACTGGTGACGGTATTCGTCAAAGGCACATCCACCGGCGTTACCAGCGACGAAAAGGGCAATTTCGCCATCCGGGTGCCTTCGGGCGAACGGGTGACTTTGGGCTTCCGGCGCGTGGCGTACAAGGAAAGCAGCACGGACATCCTGCCGCTGGCCCCGGGTGCACGTTTTGCACTCGACGTGGCGCTGGCGCCCACACAATCGAACCTGGAAGTGGTGGTGAGCGAACGACGCCTCGACGACGGCGGCATGGTGCGCGAAAAAAACCTCGAAGCTCTCAAACTGCTGCCCAGCGCCTCGGGCAACCTCGAAAGCATCCTGCCTTCCATTGCTCTGGGCACCAACATGGGCGCAGGTGGCGAACTTACCTCGCAATACCAGGTACGCGGCGGCAACTACGACGAAAACCTGGTGTACGTAAACGATTTTGAAATTTACCGTCCACAACTCATCCGCGCCGGACAACAGGAAGGCCTGAGCTTTCCCAACATCGACCTCATGCGCGACCTGTCGTTTTCCTCGGGCGGTTTCCAGTCCAAATACGGAGACAAACTTTCGTCGGTACTCGACATTAAATACAAACGTCCGGACAGTACCCGAGCAAGCATCAACGCCAGCCTTTTGGGCGCCACGGCACACATCGAGGGCAGTTTGAAAAACAAAAAAGACCCGTACAAAGCGTTCCGTTACCTCGTGGGCGCCCGTTACAAAACCACCCGCACGCTCCTGGGCAGCCTCGACGTAAAAGGTGAATACGTACCCGATTTTTACGACATCCAAACTTACCTCACCTACGACATCAACCGCGACTGGCAGGTGGGCCTCATCGGCAATTTCAACCGCTCGGTGTACACGTTCCAGCCCGAAAGTCTGGTGCGCGCCTTCGGTCTTGTGAACTATGCTCTGCAACTGCGCACGGCGTTCGACGGACAGGAGGTCGACGATTTTACCCAGGCCATGGGCGGCGTGTCGCTCACGTATTTGCCCGACCGCGAGCGCAACCCGCTTTACCATAAATTTATGGCCTCCGCGTGGCGCAGTCAGGAAAACGAACGTTTCGACATCATCGGCAACTACCTGCTCGGCGAAGTGGAGGAAAGTTTGGGCTCCGACGAGTTTGGCGAAATCACCAACGTACTCGGCACCGGCACCCAACAAACGTGGATCCGCAACAACCTCGTAGCCGACGTACGCAACATCGAATACCGCGGCGGCATCGAACTGCAAAACGACAACGGCGAAAAGGACCTGACGCGCAGCCACTTCGTGCAATGGTCGGTGAAACTGCAAAACGAACAAATCGACGACAAAATCAACGAATGGGAACGGCTCGATTCGGCTTTGTATTCCCTGCCTTACGACACCAATTTCCTGTTTGTACGCACCGTTTACAAAACCCGCAACAAACTTTCGAGCAACCGCATCAGCGGGTTCATCCAGGACACATGGACGTGGCGCAAGGAAGGTACCCGCGAAATTCAGCTCACGGCGGGTTTGCGCGGACAATACTGGGACCTGAACGGCGATTGGTTCGTTACGCCCCGTGCGCAGATCCTTTTTAAACCCCTCAACAAACGCAGCGACTTGTCGTACCGTTTCGCCACCGGTTTGTATTACCAACCGGCATTTTACCGAGAAATGCGCCGCATCGACGGCACGGTGAACACCGATTTGCAAGCGCAAAAATCGGCGCACGTGGTGGGTGGTTTTACCTACGATTTCCTGTGGGGCAAACGCCGGCCCAAAAAGATGCGCTTCATCACCGAAGCTTTTTACAAACAAATGTGGGACCTCGTGCCGTACGACCTCGACAACGTACGCGTGCGTTATTCCGGCGACAACAACGCTACGGGTTATGCCACGGGCATCGACATGAGGCTCAACGGCGAGTTTGTGCCCGGCGTGGAAAGCTGGATCAACCTCGGTTTCCTGCGCACCCGCGAAGCCCTCGACGGCGTGCAACACCGCATCCGCGAAGTGGGCAAACTGGAAGGCGAAGACGTGAAGGACGTGCCGCGCCCGACCGACAGGTTTGTAAACATGTCGATGTATTTCCAGGATTACCTGCGCCGCAACAAAAACATCACCATGAACCTGAACTTCACGGTGGGCACCGGCATGCCGTTTGGTATCCCGGAAAACAACATCGTTTACCGCAATCCGTACCGTTTTACGCCTTACCACCGCGTCGACATCGGTTTCGGGTTCCAACTTTGGAAACAGGACTGGATTGAGCGCAAACCCGACCATTTCCTGCGTTTTACACGCAGTACGTGGGTGGGCATCGAGGTTTTTAACCTGTTAAAAGTGGCCAATGAAGCCTCCAATACCTGGGTGAAAGCCATCACCAACGTGCAATACGCCATCCCGAATTACCTCACCGGCAGGCGTATCAACGTGCGTGTCAGAATGGATTTTTAAGTTTTCTGTCACAATCCTTCTTTTTCCCCGCTTATACCTACCTTTGCGGCGCTTTTTAAGCGCAAACACAGAAAACTACTTTTGTTTTATCATTATTAACCACCACGACGTACATGCCGTACCTCTTCACGTCCGAATCCGTTTCCGAAGGACATCCCGATAAAGTGGCCGACCAAATCAGCGACGCCATCCTCGACGCATTTCTCAGCCAGGACCCCGATTCCAAAGTGGCCTGCGAAACTTTGGTAACCACCGGTTTGGTGGTCATCGCCGGTGAAGTGCGCTCCAACACGTACGTCGATGTGCAGGAAACTGCCCGCCACACCATCGAAAAAATCGGCTACACCAAAGCCGAATACCAATTCGAAGCGCGTTCCTGTGGTGTTATCAGCGCCATCCACGAGCAAAGTCCCGACATCGCTCAGGGTGTGGACGTGGGTAAAAAGGAAGAGGAACAAGGCGCCGGCGACCAGGGCATGATGTTTGGTTACGCCACCAACGAAACCGACAACTACATGCCGCTTGCGCTCGACCTCGCGCACCTGCTGCTGCGTGAACTCGCCGCCATCCGCAAAGAAGGCAAAACAATGAAATACCTCCGTCCCGACGCCAAAAGCCAGGTGACGATTGAATACACCGACAAACACGTTCCGAAAAAGATCGATACCATCGTCATCAGCACCCAGCACGACGAAAACATCACGCAGGATCGTATCTCAGGCGACATCAAACGCATCCTCATTCCGCGTGTGAAAAAACTCCTGCCAATCCGTGTACAACGCCTGTTCAATGCCGGCATCACGTTTCACATCAACCCGACGGGTAAGTTTGTGATAGGAGGTCCGCACGGCGATACCGGCCTTACCGGCCGCAAAATCATCGTGGATACCTACGGTGGCAAAGGCGCACACGGCGGCGGCGCATTTTCGGGCAAAGACCCCTCCAAGGTGGATCGCTCGGCAGCATACGCCACGCGCCACATCGCCAAAAACGTGGTGGCAGCAGGATTGTGCGACCAGTGCCTCGTACAGGTAGCCTACGCCATCGGTGTGGCACAACCTGTGGGACTGTTCGTAAACACCTACGGCACCTGCAAAGTGAAAAATTTGAAAGACGGCGAAATAGCAGAGCGCCTGCTCCAACTGTTCGACCTGCGCCCGGCCGCCATCGTGAAAAAATACAAACTGAAAAGTCCAATTTTCTCCGAAACAGCCGCTTACGGTCACTTCGGCCGCGAATCGGAAATCAAAACCGTTTCGTTCATGGTAAACGGTGTTCAGAAAAAAATGGAGGTGGAAACCTTCACCTGGGAAAAACTGGATTCGGTAGACGCGGTAAAAAAGGCGTTTAATCTGTAACTTCCCACGACGTCTCCATTCAGGGTAAAAAACATGAGTCATCCCGAATTTTTTTGGGGTGACTCATGTTAATTTCAGGTTGTTCTTCTTAAAAATACGACTGTAAATCAGGTATTTAGAAATGAAAGCCCCAGCGGGGCGGATATGTCTGTAGCATAAAAAGGTAAAAATGAGATCGGAGCCCCAGCGGGGCGGATACGTGCTAATCGTCACATATCCGCCCCGCTGGGGCTCCGATCTTTGGTTGGTCAGATTTGCTACAGACATAACCGCCCCGCTGGGGCTTTCATCCCAAAATTGGATGATATCACGTATTTTTTAAGGAAAAAATTCAAAAACAACCTTTTCTCTTTCAAAAATTCGGGATGACTCATTTTTTTACCCTGAATTGAGAAGTCTATTTCAACCACCTTACCCACACGCCTGAATGTGTGTCGTCGAAGCGGTCAACTTTGCGAACGTCGCCTCCTGGGATAGAGGGGAAATCATCTTCCAGGGTGTAATAAACGTCTTTGATTTTGTCGCGTACACCGTCTTTGGGAATGGTTTCCAGCCAGTCGTAGTGCCGGATGTCCTTGTAATAATTGGCAGCGGGTTCAAAGAGTGCGTGGGTGGCAAGGGTTATGTTTTTGCCGCCCAAATGTTCCACACGTATTGCAGGCAGACGATCCATGAAGGTTTTGGTGTTTTTATCAAAGTGCCACATGTAGCAAAACGTCGTGTTGGCTGTTTGGGTGAAATGCGTCGCAGCCAGGACCGTCAGCAAAAGCGACACCACCACCGGACCGATTTGTGGGGCTGTCCACAGGTTGGTACTCCGGCTCCAGGCATCCAGCCACAGCACGGTCCCGAAACCCAGCAGCGGCAGCAGGTACGCGACCATGCGGTTGGTGGGTAAAAGTGTGTTCAGCACAACATGTTGAACCGCGATGGACAAAATGGTAAGGCCCAGCACGACACCCACGGCTCCCAGGGCCGTCCATTGTTGCTGCTCCAGCGTGTGCCAAATGGCCACAACAACAACAACAACAAACAACACACAAAAAGCGATGGCAAGTGTTTCAACACTGAAGCCATCCGATTCGAGGTAAAGGCTGCATTCGGCCAAACTGCGCACGGTATCGTGGAACAATCCGGTGTTTCCGCCGTGGTACAACTCGCCACGTTCTTTCAGGCGAAACGACTCATTTAGGATAAATTTTAGGAAAAAAGGCAACCAAACCAGGGAAACCAGGCCGGAAAGCATGGTGGTTATGCTGAAATTCCTGTATTTCATCAAACCCGTAAAAAACACCACCGCCAACAACGGCAGGTAAAAATTGAGCAAAGCCAGGTTGCCCAAAACACCCAAAGCACCAAAAGCTACCGCAGCGGCCAGCCACAAAGGGGACTGGAAATCGCGCCCTTCGATGGCCCGAACCAGCGACCACAAAGCCGCCATCATACCGGCCATGGCAAAACTGTAGCCACGGGCCAGACTGAAAAAATCCAAAACAAATGGGTTTAACATCAACAGCGCAAATCCGACCAAACGTACCCATCCCGAAGCACTACGGCCCAACAACGACACGGTAGCCCAGGCATACACAACAAACGCCAAAACGCTTCCCATCCGCAGCGAAAGTTCCGAATTGCCCAAAAAACGGTGGAAAAACGCCATCGACCACGTGTTGAGGTAATGGTGGTTTGCGGAAGCTCCCCGAACTGTATCGCCAAGCACAATGGTATAACTCAGCGCTTCATCGTGTGTAAACGACAAATTCCAGGCACGGTAAGCCACATAAACCAACATCACAACAGCAGCAATCCAATAAGGAAACAGGTTTAATCTGGGCATCTTTTCAAGGCATATTTCGGGAAGCAAATGTAGTGCCCAACGACGTTTCTTTTCAGGGTAAAAAACGAGGGTTGTATTTCGGCTAGCCGAAATACAACCCTCGTTTTTTACCCTGAAAAGAAACGTCGTTGGGCACTACATTTGCTTCCCGAAATATGCCTTGAAAAGATGCCCAGATTAAACCTGTTTCCTTATTGGATTGCTGCTGTTGTGATGTTGGTTTATGTGGCTTACCGTGCCTGGAATTTGTCGTTTACACACGATGAAGCGCTGAGTTATACCATTGTGCTTGGCGATACAGTTCGGGGAGCTTCCGCAAACCACCATTACCTCAACACGTGGTCGATGGCGTTTTTCCACCGTTTTTTGGGCAATTCGGAACTTTCGCTGCGGATGGGAAGCGTTTTGGCGTTTGTTGTGTATGCCTGGGCTACCGTGTCGTTGTTGGGCCGTAGTGCTTCGGGATGGGTACGTTTGGTCGGATTTGCGCTGTTGATGTTAAACCCATTTGTTTTGGATTTTTTCAGTCTGGCCCGTGGCTACAGTTTTGCCATGGCCGGTATGATGGCGGCTTTGTGGTCGCTGGTTCGGGCCATCGAAGGGCGCGATTTCCAGTCCCCTTTGTGGCTGGCCGCTGCGGTAGCTTTTGGTGCTTTGGGTGTTTTGGGCAACCTGGCTTTGCTCAATTTTTACCTGCCGTTGTTGGCGGTGGTGTTTTTTACGGGTTTGATGAAATACAGGAATTTCAGCATAACCACCATGCTTTCCGGCCTGGTTTCCCTGGTTTGGTTGCCTTTTTTCCTAAAATTTATCCTAAATGAGTCGTTTCGCCTGAAAGAACGTGGCGAGTTGTACCACGGCGGAAACACCGGATTGTTCCACGATACCGTGCGCAGTTTGGCCGAATGCAGCCTTTACCTCGAATCGGATGGCTTCAGTGTTGAAACACTTGCCATCGCTTTTTGTGTGTTGTTTGTTGTTGTTGTTGTTGTGGCCATTTGGCACACGCTGGAGCAGCAACAATGGACGGCCCTGGGAGCCGTGGGTGTCGTGCTGGGCCTTACCATTTTGTCCATCGCGGTTCAACATGTTGTGCTGAACACACTTTTACCCACCAACCGCATGGTCGCGTACCTGCTGCCGCTGCTGGGTTTCGGGACCGTGCTGTGGCTGGATGCCTGGAGCCGGAGTACCAACCTGTGGACAGCCCCACAAATCGGTCCGGTGGTGGTGTCGCTTTTGCTGACGGTCCTGGCTGCGACGCATTTCACCCAAACAGCCAACACGACGTTTTGCTACATGTGGCACTTTGATAAAAACACCAAAACCTTCATGGATCGTCTGCCTGCAATACGTGTGGAACATTTGGGCGGCAAAAACATAACCCTTGCCACCCACGCACTCTTTGAACCCGCTGCCAATTATTACAAGGACATCCGGCACTACGACTGGCTGGAAACCATTCCCAAAGACGGTGTACGCGACAAAATCAAAGACGTTTATTACACCCTGGAAGATGATTTCCCCTCTATCCCAGGAGGCGACGTTCGCAAAGTTGACCGCTTCGACGACACACATTCAGGCGTGTGGGTAAGGTGGTTGAAATAGACTTCTCAATTCAGGGTAAAAAAATGAGTCATCCCGAATTTTTGAAAGAGAAAAGGTTGTTTTTGAATTTTTTCCTTAAAAAATACGTGATATCATCCAATTTTGGGATGAAAGCCCCAGCGGGGCGGTTATGTCTGTAGCAAATCTGACCAACCAAAGATCGGAGCCCCAGCGGGGCGGATATGTGACGATTAGCACGTATCCGCCCCGCTGGGGCTCCGATCTCATTTTTACCTTTTTATGCTACAGACATATCCGCCCCGCTGGGGCTTTCATTTCTAAATACCTGATTTACAGTCGTATTTTTAAGAAGAACAACCTGAAATTAACATGAGTCACCCCAAAAAAATTCGGGATGACTCATGTTTTTTACCCTGAATGGAGACGTCGTGGGAAGTTACAGATTAAACGCCTTTTTTACCGCGTCTACCGAATCCAGTTTTTCCCAGGTGAAGGTTTCCACCTCCATTTTTTTCTGAACACCGTTTACCATGAACGAAACGGTTTTGATTTCCGATTCGCGGCCGAAGTGACCGTAAGCGGCTGTTTCGGAGAAAATTGGACTTTTCAGTTTGTATTTTTTCACGATGGCGGCCGGGCGCAGGTCGAACAGTTGGAGCAGGCGCTCTGCTATTTCGCCGTCTTTCAAATTTTTCACTTTGCAGGTGCCGTAGGTGTTTACGAACAGTCCCACAGGTTGTGCCACACCGATGGCGTAGGCTACCTGTACGAGGCACTGGTCGCACAATCCTGCTGCCACCACGTTTTTGGCGATGTGGCGCGTGGCGTATGCTGCCGAGCGATCCACCTTGGAGGGGTCTTTGCCCGAAAATGCGCCGCCGCCGTGTGCGCCTTTGCCACCGTAGGTATCCACGATGATTTTGCGGCCGGTAAGGCCGGTATCGCCGTGCGGACCTCCTATCACAAACTTACCCGTCGGGTTGATGTGAAACGTGATGCCGGCATTGAACAGGCGTTGTACACGGATTGGCAGGAGTTTTTTCACACGCGGAATGAGGATGCGTTTGATGTCGCCTGAGATACGATCCTGCGTGATGTTTTCGTCGTGCTGGGTGCTGATGACGATGGTATCGATCTTTTTCGGAACGTGTTTGTCGGTGTATTCAATCGTCACCTGGCTTTTGGCGTCGGGACGGAGGTATTTCATTGTTTTGCCTTCTTTGCGGATGGCGGCGAGTTCACGCAGCAGCAGGTGCGCGAGGTCGAGCGCAAGCGGCATGTAGTTGTCGGTTTCGTTGGTGGCGTAACCAAACATCATGCCCTGGTCGCCGGCGCCTTGTTCCTCTTCCTTTTTACCCACGTCCACACCCTGAGCGATGTCGGGACTTTGCTCGTGGATGGCGCTGATAACACCACAGGAACGCGCTTCGAATTGGTATTCGGCTTTGGTGTAGCCGATTTTTTCGATGGTGTGGCGGGCAGTTTCCTGCACATCGACGTACGTGTTGGAGCGCACTTCACCGGCGATGACCACCAAACCGGTGGTTACCAAAGTTTCGCAGGCCACTTTGGAATCGGGGTCCTGGCTGAGAAATGCGTCGAGGATGGCGTCGCTGATTTGGTCGGCCACTTTATCGGGATGTCCTTCGGAAACGGATTCGGACGTGAAGAGGTACGGCATGTACGTCGTGGTGGTTAATAATGATAAAACAAAAGTAGTTTTCTGTGTTTGCGCTTAAAAAGCGCCGCAAAGGTAGGTATAAGCGGGGAAAAAGAAGGATTGTGACAGAAAACTTAAAAATCCATTCTGACACGCACGTTGATACGCCTGCCGGTGAGGTAATTCGGGATGGCGTATTGCACGTTGGTGATGGCTTTCACCCAGGTATTGGAGGCTTCATTGGCCACTTTTAACAGGTTAAAAACCTCGATGCCCACCCACGTACTGCGTGTAAAACGCAGGAAATGGTCGGGTTTGCGCTCAATCCAGTCCTGTTTCCAAAGTTGGAACCCGAAACCGATGTCGACGCGGTGGTAAGGCGTAAAACGGTACGGATTGCGGTAAACGATGTTGTTTTCCGGGATACCAAACGGCATGCCGGTGCCCACCGTGAAGTTCAGGTTCATGGTGATGTTTTTGTTGCGGCGCAGGTAATCCTGGAAATACATCGACATGTTTACAAACCTGTCGGTCGGGCGCGGCACGTCCTTCACGTCTTCGCCTTCCAGTTTGCCCACTTCGCGGATGCGGTGTTGCACGCCGTCGAGGGCTTCGCGGGTGCGCAGGAAACCGAGGTTGATCCAGCTTTCCACGCCGGGCACAAACTCGCCGTTGAGCCTCATGTCGATGCCCGTGGCATAACCCGTAGCGTTGTTGTCGCCGGAATAACGCACGCGTACGTTGTCGAGGTCGTACGGCACGAGGTCCCACATTTGTTTGTAAAAAGCTTCGGTGATGAAGCGCATCTTTTTGGGCCGGCGTTTGCCCCACAGGAAATCGTAGGTAAAACCACCCACCACGTGCGCCGATTTTTGCGCTTGCAAATCGGTGTTCACCGTGCCGTCGATGCGGCGCATTTCTCGGTAAAATGCCGGTTGGTAATACAAACCGGTGGCGAAACGGTACGACAAGTCGCTGCGTTTGTTGAGGGGTTTAAAAAGGATCTGCGCACGGGGCGTAACGAACCAATCGCCGTTCAGGTCCCAGTATTGTCCGCGCAAACCCGCCGTGAGCTGAATTTCGCGGGTACCTTCCTTGCGCCACGTCCATGTGTCCTGGATGAACCCGCTGATGCGGTTGCTCGAAAGTTTGTTGCGGGTTTTGTAAACGGTGCGTACAAACAGGAAATTGGTGTCGTAAGGCAGGGAATACAAAGCCGAATCGAGCCGTTCCCATTCGTTGATTTTGTCGTCGATTTGTTCGTTTTGCAGTTTCACCGACCATTGCACGAAGTGGCTGCGCGTCAGGTCCTTTTCGCCGTTGTCGTTTTGCAGTTCGATGCCGCCGCGGTATTCGATGTTGCGTACGTCGGCTACGAGGTTGTTGCGGATCCACGTTTGTTGGGTGCCGGTGCCGAGTACGTTGGTGATTTCGCCAAACTCGTCGGAGCCCAAACTTTCCTCCACTTCGCCGAGCAGGTAGTTGCCGATGATGTCGAAACGTTCGTTTTCCTGACTGCGCCACGCGGAGGCCATAAATTTATGGTAAAGCGGGTTGCGCTCGCGGTCGGGCAAATACGTGAGCGACACGCCGCCCATGGCCTGGGTAAAATCGTCGACCTCCTGTCCGTCGAACGCCGTGCGCAGTTGCAGAGCATAGTTCACAAGACCGAAGGCGCGCACCAGACTTTCGGGCTGGAACGTGTACACCGAGCGGTTGAAATTGCCGATGAGGCCCACCTGCCAGTCGCGGTTGATGTCGTAGGTGAGGTAAGTTTGGATGTCGTAAAAATCGGGTACGTATTCACCTTTTACGTCGAGGCTGCCCAGGAGCGTGCGGGTGGTTTTGTAACGGGCGCCCACGAGGTAACGGAACGCTTTGTACGGGTCTTTTTTGTTTTTCAAACTGCCCTCGATGTGTGCCGTGGCGCCCAAAAGGCTGGCGTTGATGCTTGCTCGGGTACTGTCCGGACGTTTGTATTTAATGTCGAGTACCGACGAAAGTTTGTCTCCGTATTTGGACTGGAAACCGCCCGAGGAAAACGACAGGTCGCGCATGAGGTCGATGTTGGGAAAGCTCAGGCCTTCCTGTTGTCCGGCGCGGATGAGTTGTGGACGGTAAATTTCAAAATCGTTTACGTACACCAGGTTTTCGTCGTAGTTGCCGCCGCGTACCTGGTATTGCGAGGTAAGTTCGCCACCTGCGCCCATGTTGGTGCCCAGAGCAATGGAAGGCAGGATGCTTTCGAGGTTGCCCGAGGCGCTGGGCAGCAGTTTGAGAGCTTCGAGGTTTTTTTCGCGCACCATGCCGCCGTCGTCGAGGCGTCGTTCGCTCACCACCACTTCCAGGTTCGATTGTGTGGGCGCCAGCGCCACGTCGAGTGCAAAACGTGCACCCGGGGCCAGCGGCAGGATGTCCGTGCTGCTTTCCTTGTACGCCACGCGCCGGAAGCCCAAAGTCACCCGTTCGCCCGAAGGCACCCGGATGGCGAAATTGCCCTTTTCGTCGCTGGTAACGCCGGTGGATGTGCCTTTGACGAATACCGTCACCAGTTCAACCGGTTGTTCGTTGGCGGCGTCGGTGATGCGGCCGTACACCGTGGCGGTTTGGGCGGAGGCAAAAGTGGCAAGTAGCAAGTAGCAAGTAGCAAGTAAGAGGCGCATGGG
>JADLBE010000311.1 GCA_020847915.1 Saprospiraceae bacterium
GTTAGCCGTTAGCCGTTAGCCGTTAGCCGTTAGCCGTTAGCCGTTAGCCGTTAGCCGTTAGCCGTTAGCCGTTAGCCGTTAGCCGTTAGCCGTTAGCCGTTAGCCGTTAGCCGTTAGCCAAAAAAAAAGAGAACACTGGTTATGCAACACCTGTGCTCTCTTTTTTTACTAACGGCTAACGGCTAGTGGCTAACGGCTAGTGGCTAACGGCTAGTGGCTAACGGCTAGTGGCTAACGGCTAGTGGCTAACGGCTAAAAAAGAATTCCAATTTTCAGCACAAGCTGTCCGATGTGTGCGGCGGAGTCTTCTTCCTGGAAAACGCCGTCGCGCAGGATTTGGCCGTCGTCTTTGGTGACGTCAAGGAATTGCTGCTGGAAAGTAAGTCCACCGATGAGTGTGGAGTTTTGGCCAAGATCGAGCTCGATACCGCCGCCGAGGCCCCACGACAAGGCCAGTTTGTTGATGTCTTTTTTGATGTCTTCGTCTTCGGTGTCGCCGTTGGCATTGCCTACGATGTCGCCTTTTTGGGAAGTTCCGAAACCGAGGGTGAAAATGGGAATTTCAGCAAAAAAGCGCATGGCACGATCGTGGCCCAATCCGCCTCGCATTTTTAATCCAACCGGAATTTCAACCCACGAGAGTCGGTAGTGCATTTTGGCGCCCATAGAAACCGTATCGTATTTGCTGCTGCTAAGGTCGGAATTGGGCCAAAGGATGGCTTTTTCGTAATTGTTGATGATGAATCCGCCCTGGTTGAAACTCAACCCCAAACCGGCAGTAAGCGCATAGTTTTTTGCAAAATTTTGTTCAGCCATAACACCGAACTTTACACCCGTATTCGATTGGGTGCCTTCAAGGTTTTTGTCGTCGGTGTTGATCCACGACCAGGTGGGGCTCACATGAAGACCAAAACGGAACGGCTGATCGGCTTGTGTGGTGCTGGCAGGTGTGCCGTATTGAATTTCCTGAGCGGTTACCTGAAACCATGCAAGGCATAAAAAGGTGATAGACAGGGCAATTTTTTTCATGTTGTGTAGTTTTTTTGCGGCGCTAAAATCGCAGTTTTTTTCCATGACTTCTACAAAATCGTATTTTTATACCATTTGCGGACCAATCTTAACACTGTTGTTGATCACGGTGTCCGCCTGCCAGTCCGAAAAAACCAACCGGACCGACGTCCCCGACGTGTCAAACATCAAGGTGGATTTCACCCTCAAACGTTTCGACCGCGACCTGTTTTCCCTCGACACCAACCAGCTGGAAACGGGCATGCAGCAACTCAGCGACAAGTACCCAATGATGTTGCCGCTGTTCGCCGTCAACATCATCCACGACGCCACAAACCCCGAAGAAACGCCTCTGCAAGCCATTGAAGCCTTCCTGAAGGCGCCTCCGGTGCGCCATTTGTACGACACGGTGCAAACGGTGTACGGCAACCTCGACTGGCTTAGCGGCGAACTGGCGCCCATGTTTCAGTACTACCGCTACTATTTCCCAGACAAACCTCAACCCGAGGTGGTTACCATGGTATCGGAGTTTGCGACCGATGCTTTTACCTACGGAGACAGCCTTTGTGGCATTGGATTAGACATGTTTCTCGGCGAAAATTATCCCGGCTACAATCCCGAAATATTCCCCTCGTACATGCGCCGGCAATTCAAAAAAGAATACATCACGGTACGCCTGGCCAAAGCGCTGGCTCAAAATCAGGTGGGCGACGTGACCGGACAACGCCTCATCGACCACATGATTCATCAGGGTAAAATCCTGTACGTCACCGATTGCCTGCTGCCGTACACGCCCGACAGTTTAAAAATGGGTTACACCACAGCACAAATGGCGGGATGCACAAACAACGAACAGGAAGTTTGGGGACGTATCCTCGAACAAAACCTGCTGTATTCCGTTGATTTTGCCAAATACCGCAAAATGGTAACGCCCAGTCCGAACGCTCCCATCATTTTTGAAGAGGCGCCCGGCGAAGTGGGCTCCTGGATGGGCTGGCGCATCGTGGATGCGTACATGAAACGTCATCCAGGCACCACGCTCACCCAACTCATCAACATGAACGACCCTCAAAAGCTGCTGGAGGCGTCGAAATACAAACCCCGACGCACAGCCGTTAAGTAAACCAAAGCCATGCAAGCCCGTTGCCGCTTTCTGTTGCTCCTGTTGACCGTTGGTCTGTCGTCTGCCCCGGGCAGCCGTGCGTGGGCGCAAACATTGGTTGCAAAAAGCAGTTCGCCCGAAATAAGCATGGGCAGCCGCTTCGAGGTATCGTTTTCCATCCAAAACGTTCGGGCTTCGCGTTTTACGGCGCCCGAATTTAAAGGGTTTCGGTACATCGCCGGACCGTTTGAACAACGGGGCATGACCATCGTGAACGGCAAAACCAGTTCGCACCAAAGCTGGGTGTTCGAACTCGAAGCCCTCAAACCCGGCAATTACACGCTCGATCCAGCACGTGTAACCGTGGGTGGCAAAGCGGTGGAAAGCAACCGGCTTGCCATCAAAGTGGTGCCGCCCAGAACCGCCGTTTCAAAAAATCCGGGCAGCAAGGAGGACCTTTTTGTAAGCGGCGAACTCAGCTCCGAAATGGCCTGGATTGGTCAGCAGGTGACCTTCAGCGTCAAATTGTACACCAGCGTGGCCGTGGAAGGCGCCGACCTCATTGAACTGCCTTCCCTCGATTCGTTTTATGCCCGCGAAAAACAACGCTTCGATACCCGCGTGCAGTACCAAACCCTGAACGGCAAAAAATACGCGGTCAAAACCCTGTACGAAGCAGCTCTTTTTTCACAAAAAGCAGGCGAATACACCATCGACATCGCCCGTGTACGGGCCGGTTTGCCCAGGGCGGGCGCCATGGGCAGTTTGTTCGGCGCTACACCCGTGCTCCTGCAAACCCAACCGGTAACGCTGACAGTGCGCGAACTGCCCCAACCGGTGCCCGCCGCGTTTTGTGGCGCTGTGGGACGTTACGAATGGAACCTGGAAACCGGCAACACCAACATCCGCGCCGACGAGGCTTTTACCCTGAAAATCACCACCAGCGGCGACGGCGACCCGAGGCGTTTTGCCCCGCCCAAACTTGTTTTGCCCGAAGGGCTGGATACCGACGATGCGCCACGGATTGCCGAAAGCGACGAATACGAAAGCGGCGAAAGTTGGAAACACACCCAGGTGATGGAATACCTGGTGTTGCCTTCCAAACCCGGCGTGTACACGTTTACGCCCGAATGGCAGTATTTTGATACCGACAGCAACGCTTACCGCATCTGGAAACCCAGCCAGCCCATCGTGGTGCAGGTATCGCCGGGCGCACCCATAAAGGCCCTGCCGGAACCCGCCGCACCGCTGGAAAAATCACCGTTGGACAACATCAAACCATGGGTACTGCTCCCGGTCACCATCTTTTTGTCGGTCTTCATCCTGTGGTGGTGGCAGCGCCGGAAACGTCAAAACCGTTCTTTGGAAAACACCCTGCGCCCGGCTACGCCACACAGCAACATCCAAAACATCGCCAAACTTCGCCAATTGGCAACCACGGCGCCGGCGCGGGAGTTTTACCACGCTTTCCTACTGCATTGGGAACATTACCTGGCTTACAAAACCGGCATCGCCCACGCAGACCTGACCAAACAAAACCTCCGGCAAAAACTGGAAAAACTTTCGGTGCCACAAAATACCACCGACGAGGCCATTCAACTTTGGAACCAGGCCGAATTGGCCTTGTTTGCTGGACAAACGCCGCAACTTTCGCCCTTAGCCTGCGTCGAAAAGGCCGAAGCGCTCGAGAAAGTAATCGGGCCAATTGGTTAAACAAACACTACATGAACTTACACCATACTACCCACGCCGTCAAACACCTGTTGTTCGACAACGACGGCACCATCGTGGATTCCGAAATCATCGCCGTACGCACCATGCTTCAATTGCTGGCCGAACACGGCTTCCACATGGAAGAAACGGTTTACAGCACCAAATATCCGGGACTGCTTGAGCGCGACATCCTGGCGTCTTTGAAACAGGAATTCAACCTCAATGTGCCGCACGATTTCCTCGAAAAGTTGCACCTGATGCACCGCGATGTTTTCCCGTCCACCCTGCGAGTTATACCCGGTATGTCCGCTGTTTTTAAAAACGTCAAAGTGCCCAAAAGCATGGTGTCGAACGGCAGCGTAAGGCACGTGGAACGCAGTTTGCGCCAGGTACGCCTGCGCTCCGCCCTCGACGGGCACATTTTTTCCGCCGAACACGTTTCCAAACCCAAACCGGAACCCGACGTGTACCACCACGCCCTCACCACCCTCGGATTACAACCAAGTGATGTGTTGGTGGTGGAGGACAGTCCCACCGGCGTTGTAGCCGCCAAACGCGCAGGTCTGCGCGTGGTAGGTTTCCTCGGCGCCAGCCACATCCCGCACGGCCACGGCGACAGGTTGCGCGACGAGGGTGCGGATTATCTGGCGAAAGATGCGAAGGCGTTGGTTGAAATTTTGAGGAAATATGGGGTGATGTGAGATGTCATCTGCGAGGCACGAGCAAGTGACATCTCACCTTGTCGTGATGCCCAGGCGTTTAGGTGAGGTGTCATCTGCGAGGAACGAGCAGGTGACA
>JADLBE010000312.1 GCA_020847915.1 Saprospiraceae bacterium
CAGGATGACAAAATAAAACCCATTGTCATCCTGAAAGGATCTCATTCCACCCCCGGCAACAGATCCCACGCTACGCTGGGATGACAAATTGGAACCTTGTCATCCCGTCAGGGAACCCAACCAACGCTGTTTCAATTCAGGGTAAAAAACAAGGGTATTTTTTGCGCTTGCACAAAAAATACCCTTGTTTTTTACCTTGAATCGCGACAGCTCAAACTCAGAACTTCGGACACAAAATTTCATCATTATCGTAGTTCCCCAGATACGTTATGGAAACTTCAAACGCCGTCTGGCGTTGTCCGGCCTGGATGGCTTTCAGGTTGAGGTCGTAACTCAGGCCCAGCATAAAACTGCTCAGTTCAAAACCGACCAAACCAACCACCGCGTCGAGGCCTACGCCTTCTTCGTTGCGCACGGTGCGTACCCACGAACCGAGCTGCAGGGCATTGCCGCCGAATTGGCCGAGGACAAAACGCACATTGGCGCCACTGTTGATCTCCAGGTGGGGCCCCTGACTGGCCACCAAAATGCGTGGCAGCAGGGAAACGTGGTTGTCCCTGGAAAGTGGAACCTGCGCCGAAACCTGCGCCGATGCTTTACTGTACAAATTGTCGCCGTCGCCGGTGTTGGCGTAAAACGAAATTTGTGGCTGAAAAACGTGGTGCAAGGCGCCGCCAGCAAAAATGGCACCGTAGCGGCCGTAACGCAGGGTGTAGTTGAGGCCCACGTTGAAGTCGCCGTAAGAAAAGTTGTTTTCGGGAAGGTCTTCGCCCGTGCCCATGGTGTATCCGGTCAGACCGTCAAATTCGTCCTCAAATTCCAGGGAGGCGTAGTTGACATTGCGCTGGGTGAGACCGCCCTGCAAGCCGAGCGACAGGAATTGCCGGGCATCGGTGTCCAGTGCCTTGTGGTATGTAACGGCAAGGGCTATTTGTGTGGTACTGAAGTCGATCACCTTCACTTTATCGTTGAAAAACATGAGGCCGACACCGATGGCATCGTCTTTCACTTTGCGGAAAGGCGAATCGAAACGCAGATCGGAACCTACGGCAAACGTGGTGATCGGATTGTCGAGCACGGCGCGCCATTGGTCACGGTAAATGGAGTTGATGCGGTAGCGTCCTTCCATGCTGCCTGCCAGGGCCGGATTGAGGGCCTGCGGCATGGCATAAAACTGTGTGAAGTGTTTGTCCTGCGCTTTCAAAACGCCGGTGCCAAGCAAAACAAGGGCAAAAAGGACGAAAGGGGTACAAAAACGTTTTTTCATACGTGTGGGTAAAGTTTGGCCAAAGGTAGCGCATAAACGCAAAAGGTAGGCTCACCGGTGAGTTTCATCGAAAGTTTAACGCAAAGTTGCCGGAAAATGGCAGCCATCGTTTATGTTTACCGCCGTCAAAACCCGCCTTTACCCTTGTCACCCACCTTTCCTTATGAGCAACCACGAATTTAAACCCTACATCGCGTCGAACAACGGCAGCGTACCGGAGTTTACCCTGAAAGCCATTTTGCTGGGCTCCATGTTCGGCGTTTTGTTCGGCGCAGCCACGGTGTACCTCGCCCTCAAGGCCGGACTCACCGTCAGCGCGTCCATCCCCATCGCCGTCCTGGCCATTTCGCTTGGTAAACGTTACCTCGGCACCTCCATTTTGGAAAACAACATCATCCAAACCACGGGTTCCGCCGGCGAATCCGTAGCCTCGGGTGTGGTGTTTACCCTGCCCGCTTTTTTGTTCCTTTCCGACGGCATCGGCAAAGGATATTTCAACTACTGGACCATCCTGATGCTTGCCATCTTTGGCGGCATCCTGGGCGTTTTGATGATGATTCCCTTGCGTAAATCGCTCATCGTTAAAGAACACGCCAACCTCCCCTACCCCGAAGGCACCGCCTGCGCGCACGTGCTCATCGCCGGCGAAAAAGGCGGCGACCTGGCCAAAACAGCTTTTCAGGGACTCGGTTTTGCCTTTGCGTATGCGATGTTGCAAAAGGTGTTTCACATCATCGCGGAGGCGCCGGTATGGGGCACGGGGCAGAAGAACGCTTATTTGCCCGCGGCACGTGTGAGTGGTGAAATCACGCCCGAATACCTCGGTGTGGGTTACATCATCGGTCCAAAAATCGCCGGTGTCCTCGTGGCGGGCGGCGTATTGGCCTGGATGGGACTCATTCCCCTGCTGGCTACGCTCGTAGATCCAACACTTATAGCCGCCCAACTGCAAAAACTAGACCTGCTCAAACCCATCACCAATGCCGAAGGGTTGGTGACCTATGCGTTCGGCTGGAACCCCGAAACCAAAACGTTCGGCGACCTCACCGAAGCTGTGTACCGCGCTTATGTGCGACAAATCGGCGCAGGCGCTGTGGCCGGCGCGGGTTTCCTCACGTTGTTCAAAACGATGCCCACCATTGTGTCGTCGTTTAAAGAAAGCGTGGCGGCGTTGAAGGAGAAAAAAACCGACGTGGCCGTAAACCGCACCGACGACGATTTGTCGCTGAAGGTGGTGGGCATCGGCAGCCTGGCCCTCATCCTGCTCATGGCGGTATTGCCCATGATACCGGGCGAAGGCATCGGCAGCAAACTGCTCATCGGCGTGTTGGTGATCGTGTTTGGTTTCTTTTTTGTCACCGTTTCCAGCCGCATTGTGGGCATCATCGGCTCAAGCAACAACCCCATTTCGGGCATGACCATCGCCACCATCATGGGCACGGCGTTGGTGTTTATCGGCGTGGGTTGGACCGGTAAAATTTACGAACCCATGGCTCTTGTGGTGGGCGGCATGATTTGCATCGCAGCAGCGAATGCCGGCGCCACGTCGCAGGACCTGAAAACGGGATACCTCGTGGGCGCCACGCCGCGTTACCAGCAAATGGCCTTGTTCATCGGCGTGGTGGTTTCTTCTTTGGTGATCGGCGCCACCGTGTTGTTTCTCGATACACCTACTGCCGAACTGCGTGCTCAGGGCATCGAACACGCCATCGGTGAAAAATTCAACGCGCCGCAGGCCACCCTGATGGCTACACTCATCAAAGGCCTTTTGTCGTTCAACCTCGACTGGCAGTTTGTACTCGTCGGCGTTTTTATCGCCATTACGCTCGAACTCTGCAACGTAAAATCCCTGTCGTTTGCCGTAGGCCTTTACCTGCCCCTCAGCACCACCCTGCCCATCTGGATCGGCGGCGTGTTGAAAGGTTTCACCGACTGGCTGGCCAAACGCCGCGGCGAAGAAGCCGAAGATTCCGACCTGGGCAAAGGCAGTTTGTTCGCCACAGGCCTTGTCGCAGGCGGCGCTTTAGCCGGCGTTTTGGTAGCCCTCGGGCAAGCCTGGGATGTCACCGCAGGACCCTTGCAAGCCCTGAGTATGGAGCACCAGGTCACATCGTGGCTCGGCGTCAGCGCTTACCATTTGTTGGGTGTCGCGTTTTTTGCAGGGCTGGCGTATTTTTTGATACGGGCGAGTAGAAAGAAATAAGTCAACAGTCAACAGTCA
>JADLBE010000313.1 GCA_020847915.1 Saprospiraceae bacterium
AGCACGAACCTTTCCTTGTGTTTACCGTTTCCGGCCGCATCACCTACAAGGTGGAAGTGGACGGGAACGTAGGTGGTTGCACCACTGCGGTCGGAAACAGGCAGTGTTCCGTTTGCAATGGCAGCCTTGTTTTCACGAAGGCGATCGCGAAAGATCAACTGATCTTCGATGGTAGTGCCACAAGCGCTGTGGTCGGCGCTTTGTCCGAAAGCGCTTACAGCAAACAATGCAGCAAACGAAAAAGTAAACAATGATTTCATCGAGAAAGTGTAATTTGTATTAGGAAAATGAACCGCGCAAGGTTTGACGGTTGCTTTCGACTGCAAAAGTACACGATTGGTCGGTAATCATGCGTCCTTATGCGACAATTAGACGACTTTGTTGCTTTGAAGTAACCTCTGGAAGGAACTAATCGTCATACGTATTGATTGTAGTTGGTGCAGTGTTGGTGCGAGAAAATGACAACCATTGGTCTTTTCAACTGTTAACTTTGCATTAATTGCGCAGAGCCCTTATTTTAGACCGGCTTGCAGAATTTAATTTTTCTATTATCTTTGTATAAGTGCTTATGTACTTTTTTGATCCGAATCCGAAAACTGCCATTTTAAATTCGGAATTAAATTCTGTCATCATGAAAATTGTAACTTTATTCAAAACATATGCTTTGCTGCTGCTGCTCATTGTTGGGTACGGCGAAGCGGCATTTGCTCAAAATGCTCCGGACCTGCCATCCATATTTGAGCGGCTTACGGCAGTTGAAAACGTCAAAATGACGCTGGAAACCGACCTGACCAGCCTTATTGAACAAAAAAAATCTGAACTTTATTTCCCTGGCACCCTCACCACCGAAGATGGTAAAACATACAAGGTTGAAATCAAGGTACGTGGGAAGTATCGTCGCAAAGCAGCCGAAATTCCACCGTTAAAACTCAAATTTGGTAAAAAGTCGCTTAAAGCCGAAGGACTGGATACTTTGAATGAGATTAAACTGGTTTTGCCGGTGTTCGACAATGCGGAAGGTGACGAACTGCTGTTGCGGGAATACGTAGCTTACCGCATGTACGAATACCTCACCCCGGCAAGTGTTCGTGCCCGCCTCATCAGGTTAACCATCCGCGATACACACGTTGAAAAGTCCAAAAGAACGGTCTATGCCATTTTAATGGAACACGAGGAAGAAACAGCCGTTCGATTAAAAGGCACGGAGGTTGAAGCTTACGGTTTGCCACTCGACAGCATGATTACCAACCAGGTAGCCCTGGTGTCCATGTTCCAATACATGATAGGCAACACCGACTGGGATATACCGATGCAGCGCAACGTTCGACTCATCCGGTCGAATGAAACCGGTAAAATATTGGTGGTGCCCTATGATTTTGATTTTTCAGGATTTGTAGCGGCGCCTTATGCCAGCCCTTCAACGGAAAGTGGTTTGAGAACCGTGCTGGATCGTTACCTGATGTCCAACGGAGTTAAACCAGAAGCTTTGCGAAGGGCGACCCAATCGTTGAAACAATCCAGAAAAGGACTTGAAGCTTTGTGTAAGGGAAAACTTATTTCGAAAAACTCCTCCATGCACATGCTCAATTATCTGGATTCCTTTTTTGATCAAATTGATGAAAAAGATTTGGTTCCGCAAACGATGCGTGTTTCCCTGATGGATTGATTCAAAAATTTTGTTTTACCTTTGCGGCCACCACGGAGGAGTGCCAGAGTGGTTGAATGGAGCGGTCTTGAAAACCGCCGTACTCGTAAGGGTACCGGGGGTTCGAATCCCTCCTCCTCCGCAGCCCATACGGCTCGTCATAACAATGGCGAGCCATTTTTTTTATGCATAGCCCACCGTGCTACTTTGGCTTTCAAAGTTTACAAAGTACTCCTTCTGTTTCAGCGCAAGCAACTTTGGTTAACTTTGTGCCCTCAACACATTAAACCTACTACTTCATGAAGCATGTTTTTTTGCTCGCAGCAGTTCTCCTGGCTTTATTGGCCTGCAACGATGAACCCAACTGTCCAGACTGTTTAAACGGCGGTGTCTGCAATGATGGCTCGTGTGATTGCCCGGAAGGGTTTACCGGAGACAGTTGCCAAACAGAAAAAGTGCCCCTGTCGGTAACCATAGACTACGTCCAGCTCCTGGAGTACTCCGATACCTGCACCTGCTACAACCCACCGAATTATACCATTACCCTATGGGATGAAGATGACGCTTCGTATGCCGACGTAGAATTTTTTATGGTTTCTGCACAAACGGCATTAACACTGTACGACAGCGATGTTGTACTCAATGTGGATCCCCATACCGGCACTCAGTGGGATACCAACATCAAACTTTTCGATTACGAATACAATCCCGGAGTTTACATCACCTTTACAGACAATGATGGTTCAGGCGGACAGATTCTGGAAGGCCCTCCGGTGTACAATACCTTGTTTCCGCTGGTTGTTCCCGGTGAAAAATTCCCATCGGAACGTGTGTACACCCTGAACAACGGCGTCAAAGTAAAATTGGGTTTGATTTATCAATTTGCACCCTAGTGAACCCAATCGACGTTCTTCAACGGTATTGGGGCTATCCGGCTTTCCGCCCACTGCAGGAAGACATCATTCAATCCGTCCTCGATGGGCGCGATACCCTGGCCTTGCTGCCCACAGGCGGCGGCAAATCACTGTGTTACCAGGTGCCCGCCATGTGTCTCGACGGTTTGTGCCTCGTTGTTTCACCACTCATCGCCCTGATGAAGGACCAGGTTGCCAACCTTCAAAAAAGAAATGTTCCGGCAGCAGCCATTTACGCCGGCATGAACCGACGGGAAATCGACCGTATCTTTGAAAACGCCTGCAATGGCGGTTACAAGTTGCTGTACCTCAGTCCTGAACGGCTACGCACCGAACTGGCTCAGGCACGCTTGCAACGAATGAACATCAATTTGCTGGCCATCGACGAAGCCCACTGTGTGAGTCAATGGGGTTACGACTTCCGTCCACCCTACCTGCAAATCGCCGAAATCAGAACATTGCTGCCCGGAACTCCGGTACTTGCACTTACCGCCACTGCGACTACAGATGTGGTGGACGACATCCAGGACAAACTTGGGTTCAAAACCAAAAACGTCGTCAGGCAATCTTTTCGCCGCGAAAACCTCTCGTATTCGGTGTTGTATGAGAACAAAAAACGCGACAAACTGGTGGATGTTTTGCAAAAGGTTCCCGGCAGTGCTTTGGTTTATGTGCGCAGCCGGGGTGAAACCAAAGACATCGCTGCTTACCTCGTCCAAAAGGGTATCCAGGCCAGTTTTTACCATGCGGGTTTAAGTTTTGAAGACCGCAACCTGCGTCAGGATGAATGGCAGTCCGGACGGGTACGTGTCATGGTTTGTACCAATGCCTTTGGTATGGGCATCGATAAGCCTGATGTGCGCACCGTAGTACACATGGCTTTGCCGGAAAGTCTGGAGGCCTATTTCCAGGAAGCCGGAAGGGCCGGCCGTGACGGAAAAAAGGCCTTCGCGGTGATGTTCCATACGCCTCTGGATGCAGATAACCTGCGCCGCCAACTGGAAATCGCCTACCCTTCGGTTGAAAAAATAAGGCGCGTTTACCAGGCACTGGGGTCGTTCAGTCAGCTTGCCGTAGGCGCCGGCGCCGGCGAAAGTTTCGACTTTGATCTGCCATTGTTTTGTCAAACCTTCAAACTTGAGGTGCCTCAAACACACGCCGCTTTGCGGTTGCTGGAACAGGAAGGTTGGGTGGCAGTAAGTGAAAGCGGACAAACCATGTCCAAAGTATGGATCAATGTAAGCCGGGAGGTTTTGTACGACTATCAGCTGCGCAACGCCCAGGCTGATCTGGTGAGCAAAGTCCTGCTTCGTGCTTATCCGGGCATCCAAAACAACCCAATCGAAATCAGTGAAGCTGCTGTAGGCCGGTTTTGCAATACCACGCCGGATGTTGTTCAAACCGTGCTTGAAAATGCGGCCCGTGAAAATGTTCTGGAGTATTATCCCCGGACGTCTAAGGCCCAGTTGTTGTTTTTGCGCGAACGGGTTGCAGCAGACAACCTGCAGCTCGACAATGCCGCGCTTCATTTCAGGCAAACCCGGGCTACCAACCGTGTGGAATCCGCCATAACCTACGCCACCAACCTGCGTTGTCGCAGCCGTCAGTTGCTGGCCTATTTTGGAGAAACAGAATCGTCGGATTGCGGTATTTGCGACGTTTGTACAGGAAGAAACAAAGTCGACGAACGTACGGTGGTTTTTGAAAATTTGGAAAAAAAGATCAAAGCCCTGCTTCGCAAAGAGCGTTTAACCATTGAAGAAATCAACGAAGCTTTTGCTCCAAGGCACCATGAAACCCTGACACACGTACTTGCCTACATGCTCGACGAAGGGGCAATAACACAGGAAGAAAACGGTAAAATTTATTTGACCGAATAAGAGCATGTTTGGATTTCGGGTTTTGGGCTGCGAACGGCAAATTTTGTTTTAAAGTTCGTTAAAATTTTCGTCGTAGGCACCCGGCTGCGCCTGCAAATTTTGCCTTCTTTAAAATAAAATTTGCTCGTCCTCGCCTCAAAACCGAAATCCAAACATGCTCTAAGTTTTGATGGCTTGTTCAAGTTTTGGCAACAGCAATTCCTCCGTGGCCGATTCGACTTCAATGGTGAGGTGAGCCCGTTCGTAACAAGGCTTCCGTTCTTCAAGTTTGAACTTTATAAACTCTAAAAGTGCCTCGCCTTCCAGTCCGTTCAACAACGGCCTGTGCGCAGTTTCTGTTTCCAGGCGTTGCTTTAAAAATTCGGGCGTTGCTTTCAGGTAAACGGTAAACCCCTGGCGGAGCATCCAGTCCATGTTGTCGAGGAAACATGCCGTGCCACCACCACAGGCAAGTACCAGATTGCGATGGATGGCAAAATTGTTAAGGTAATAACGTTCTATTCGGCGAAAACCTGCTTCACCATGGTTTTCAAACAAACTGGCCACAGACATGTTTTCCTGTTGCTCAATGTGTTGATCGAGGTCGGTAAACGACCAATCCAGGTGGTCAGCGAGGCGTTTTCCCCAGTGGGTTTTCCCACTACCCATAAAGCCGAGTAAAAATACAATGGAAGGCATGGGGTAAAGATGCGTCATTTTGACAGATATCGAACTTTGGGCCGTATTTTTGCAGCTACAAAAACAAAAACTCTTTACCCATGCGAATGACTTTTCTAATTCCTGTTGCCGGTATGCTGCTTTGGGTGGCATGCCAGAACGATTCCAATTCTGAAGGCGTTCAGGAAATACGCAATACCAATGGCCCAAACGCCAGCATCGTCCGTAACCCGGTTAATGCGGATGGGTCGCTCGATACCAACGCCCTTGCCCGCATCAAATTTGAAGAACCCATCCATGATTTTGGTACGGTAAACGAAGGCGACATTGTCGAGCATCGTTTCAAATTCAAAAATACCGGAAATGTGGCGCTTTCCATCCTCGACGCCAAATCGTCCTGCGGGTGTACTGTGCCCGAATGGCCCGAAGACCCCATTCCTCCCGGCGGTACCGGCGAAATTGTTGCCAAATTCAACACCGACATGAAACCCAACAAGCAAAAAAAGACCATCACGGTGACGGCCAATACGTACCCCAACGAAACAAAGGTTTCTTTGACGGGTATGGTAACGCCTGAAGGGAAATAAACCAATGTAGAATTATGAACAAAAAAGCCTTGCAGGTATTCCTGCAAGGCTTTTTTGTTGCGGTAAAGCTTCGGGAACCAATTAAAAACGGGACTGTTCTTTCGAACAGCCCCGTTATCCGGGAGAATGAGGGGATTCGAACCCCCGACCTCTAGTGCCACAAACTAGCGCTCTAACCGACTGAGCTACAAACTCCGTATTGCTTTTTAATTTAGCAGCGCAAAGATACTACCGTTCATTCAAATTTCTCAAGAGTTTCAACGAAAGTTTTTTTGAGATAGTCTTTTTAGGTAGTAGCTGCGCTTGTTTCTTTAAAATGATGCCATGAACGCAGCTTTTTCAGCAGCTTGTACAATTTAAGATTGAGGGAAGGGTTGGCATTGAAAAAGTGCCCGTTGATGGTCAGCCATGATTTGTCGCGGTGCAACTGGTACAACTCGTTGAACAACACCCTTCTTGCCCGGTCGAAAGGAGCCCGCCAGTACAATGCAGCATCGGTGAGTGCAAATCCTTCTTTGCCATTGCCTTTGAAGGAGAGATCTACAATGCAGAATACCTTTTCCTGCCGGTCTGCCCGGAGGTAACTTTTACATACATTGGCAAGCAATTCTGTATCCATGCTTATGAAGTCGGTGTAAACCTGTTCATCTTCGTGTCCAAAATCGAGAAAATCGGCAACCATAACACATAAATCGGTGTTTGACGGTTGTGCGTGTTCGTATTTCAGGATTTCACCCGGAAGGATCATGCCGTTAAGGTCCGGACAATATTGGATGATGAAAAAATCCAGCAGGCCTTCAAAAGCCCGGCTTATCCTTTGGTCAATATCGGGCAACCCATCGGTACCAAACCGCTGCCACTGCAACAAAGCGTCCTCGCCAATTTGTTTGGCGCGCACGGCATACAGTTCCTTGAACTTTGATTCGTAAAACCGGCCTACATAGGCGCTGTACATTTCCGGATGGTGCTCCTCCTCTACCCTATCCCGAAGCCTTTTGAAAAACAAGGCTTTGACCTGGTCTGTCATGGTGTTGGCATCAAATTTTAATGGAAAAACAGGCACGTAGGCGTGTTTTTTTCCTTCAAAATGAAAACCACAATGGTGACAAAAAACGGAAGCAAGCGGACTGTCTTCCTGACAGGCCGGACATTCACGTGTTTTTTCCACCACCTTATCGCCACATCGATGGCAAAATTTCGCGCCGGGTATCACCTCGACCGCACAGTTCGGACAAAGTCTCATGTTTGGCAGCTTTAATTAAAGTGCAAACATAAAACTATTTGTTTTTAATTCAAAACAATTTGTAATAAAATACCGCCTGTATGCCCAAAAACATCAAAAAAAGCGACCTGCCACAAAAAACTTGTGTGGTCTGCGGCCGCCCGTTTACCTGGCGTAAAAAATGGGAAAAGGTGTGGGAGGAGGTGAAGTATTGTTCGGACAAGTGCAGAAAGAGTCGATGTTAGTCTGTTAGTAGGTTAGTCGGTTAGTCTGTTGGTCGGTGCTATTCCATATATATTGCAACCAACCGACCAACAGACCAACCGACCAACCGACCAACCGACCAACCGACCAACCGACCAACCGACCAACCGACCAACCGACTAACATCGACTAACCCTTGAGGTACTTCTCGTAAAGGTCCGGCCTACGCTTTTTGGTGCGTTCAATACTTTGTTCGTAACGCCAGGTGTCTATGTTTTTTTCATGCCCTGAGAGAAGCACGTCGGGTACTTTTTTTTCGCGCCATTCTGCCGGACGGGTAAAAACCGGCGGAGCCAAAAGATCGTCCTGAAAACTATCGCTCAATGCGGATGACTCATCGTTGAGCACGCCTGGCAAAAGACGCCCCACCGAATCAACAATAACCGCTGCGGCAAGTTCTCCACCGGACAATACGTAATCGCCAATACTCACCTCCATGGTGATGTAAGTCTCCCGAATGCGTTCGTCTACACCTTTGTAATGGCCACAAAGGATCATAACATTGTCCATCATCGACAACCGGTTGCAGAGATGTTGGTCGAGCGTGACACCATCGGGACTGGTATATATAACCATATCGTAGGAGCGTTCTGCAAGCAGTTCGTCCATACATGCTGCGATGGGTTCGCATTTCATCACCATGCCGGCCCCGCCGCCAAACGGGTAGTCGTCTACTTGTCGGTGCTTGTCGGTGGTGTAGTCGCGCAGGTTGTACGTATGTACTTCAAGCAGCCCTTTGTTTTGGGCGCGTTTCATGATGGAATGGTTCAAAGGACTTTCCAGCAATTCGGGCAAAACCGACAAAATATCAAAACGCATACGTTTGGACGAGCTTTTTAGAAGTTTGGAAGCACAAAATGTTACTTTCGCTGCCGTGCTGTTGTACAACGGCGCAAAAGTATTGTGGATTTGGGGCATTGCCCCCACTTTTTAAAAGAAACATGCTGTCAGTAACCCAGGATTTGCTCAACAACCAGCGCAACCGCCCTTTTTTGCGCGACAAGGATAATTATGCCATCAGGCAGTTGAAAGGCATTGTTGCTCATTGGACGGCCAATACCAATCCGGGGGCACACGCCAAGGCCAACCGCAATTATTTCAACAACACCGATCGTTATGCATCGGCGCATTACATCGTGGACGATCACAGCATCCTGCAATGTATTCCCGATCATGAAGTGGCCTACCACGTCGGCGCACAAAATTACAAGCCGGATGGACAGCGCATCATG
Organism: Saprospiraceae bacterium; assembly: GCA_020847915.1. GTDB lineage: Bacteria > Bacteroidota > Bacteroidia > Chitinophagales > Saprospiraceae > M3007. The sequence continues at coordinate 8,402 of JADLBE010000313.1, forward strand.
GGTGACGCTTCCTTTTCACCCAATTATTACCTTATTGGTTTTGAAATGTGTGTCAATTCGGACGGTGACTGGACTCAAACCTACAAAAATTCGGTTTCACTTGCTGCGGCACTCTTGAGGCGTTACCACTTCTCTACCAACGATTTGTACAGGCATTTTGACATCACAGGCAAAGATTGTCCCAAAATGATGATCGAACCCGTGGCCTGGGCGGCCTTCAAAGACGATATCCAAAAAGCCATGAACGAAGCCGGCGATTTGCCGTCAGCCAAGGGTTTGGTCACCACACCCTCGCTTAACGTTCGATCAGGTCCTGGCATCACCTTCCCGGTAAAAGGTTTGCTTCGTGAAAATGACCAGGTGTATGTACTGGAGCAAACGGGCTCGTGGTTAAAAATTGGTGAGGAGCGCTGGGCAAGCTCCAATTACATCGTTTTGCAGGAAAAAGCACAGGTGGGTGTGGTGGTTGACCGTACGGGCGCCAATGTGCGCTCTGGTGTAGGAAACCAATTCCCTGTGGTACATACGCGCCCCAATGGCGCACTCGTGCACCTCCTGAGCAAGGAAGGCAGCTGGTGGGAAATTGAACCCAAACAATGGATACATCAATCGGTTGTGGAACCCGTCGTTTGGCGTGAAGGCGCCGTGGTGGGTACGGCAACATTGAATGTACGGATTGGTCCGGGTACCCAACACCGCATCCTGCGTCGCTTGCACCGTGGCGACCGGGTGATGGTTCGGGAAACGTACGATCGCTGGCTGCGTATCGCCAACAGTGAATGGGTTTACGCCACGTTTATCGATTTGGCGCCCTGAAATCAGCTCAATGTTGTTAAAAATGCAATGGTATCCACCCCGTCGGCATAATCGCCTAATCCAGGCTTTTGGGTTGTACCGAAGGGAAGTGCCTCCATGTTACTGACGGGGGCATTGCTTACCACACACTGGATGTTGTTCTTTTGGGGTTCCAGCAATCCCTGAAGGTGATCGGCATCGCGGTAAAATTCGTAATGCAAGGTTGCAATACGTGTTGTAAGTGCAGGATGCTCCACCAACAACACACAACCATTGTTCAAATGCGGCGTGTTGTTGAGGATGTACAGGGTAAAATTGTAGTCGAAATTGTTTTTGTATTTGTTGTGCAACACCATTTCCCGGTATTCATGCAATGCCTCCAGCAAAGGTTCGAAATCGTATCCTGTGGGGACATAAAGTTTGCTCACGTTGCGGCAGCCAAGTCCGAAGTAGGCAAAAACATCTTTCCCCAACTCCAGAAGGTCTTGCGTAGTTTCGTTGCCATCGAGCACGGCAATACTGTTGCGGTTGCTGCGGATGATGTTGGGGTATTTACCAAAATACTGTTCAAAATAACGGGCCGTGTTGTTGCTTCCCGTGGCTACTACAGCATCTATTTGGCCGATCGGGGCGCCTTCTTCCACAAATTCGGTGTATTCCCAGGATTCAAAGACCCAATCACCCATTTTTTTTATCAAAAATGGCAACAATACCTTGTCTTTGTCGGAGAGTTTGACCTTTGCACGGTGACCGGCTGCAAAAACACACAACCAATCGTGGAACCCAACCAAAGGTATGTTTCCCGCCATGATCAATCCGACAGTGCGTTCAGGATGTCCCGGTGCATGGTCGGGGTATTTTGATGACCAAGATTCCAGGGCATCCTTTGAAAGCATATTATCGGCAATGGCGCTGAGGGATTGACGTATGTTTGCCTCTGTAAACCATTGATTTTCAGCATGTGCCTTGGTTATGACTGCTTGAAGATCCGGATCATCAGAGGATGTGCGCAGGTAGTCTCCCAGTGCGACGAGTAATTGTAAACGTTCGATGCGATTCACAGCTTTGTTGTATTTTTCGGCAAAGGTACTGAAATCTAAACAGCCTCTTGATTTGGATCAGGTCAATAAAATAATATACTTTTACAAAAAATAGTTAAACTATCAAACATAATAGCCAGCTACTTGTTAAAGTGCTGAATTCACGAACATGGCTTTAGAAAACACCTCTTCTCCCACCCCTTTGCGCCGTTTGTTGCGGTTGCTTGGGCAATACCGTCGCGAAATACGCTACGTCATCCTGTATGCCGTAGTCGTAGGATTAATCAACCTTACCCTTCCGCTCGGTGTACAAGCCATTATCGGTATGATTGCGGGCGGAGCCATGTCAGCATCGTGGGCTGTACTGGTGCTTTTTGTATGTGTCGGGGCATTTTTTGCCGGCATTCTTCGCATCATGCAATTGTCGCTGATGGAAAACCTGCAACGCAGGGTATTTGTGGACGCTTCCATGGAATTTGCGGTTCGCATTCCCCGGCTCAACCTTGAACTGCTCAACAAAGAGCATCTTCCGGAACTTGTCAACCGCTTTTTCGACACGTTAACCCTGCAAAAAGGTTTGCCTAAGTTGCTCATCGAAGGCAGTACTGCTGCCCTTCAGATTCTCCTGAGTTTGTTGTTGTTATCGTTTTACCACAGCACTTTTGTACTTAGCTCCTTGTTGCTTTTGCTGGTGTTGTCCGCATTGTTTTATTTTACCACAGCACTCGGCATCCAAAGCAGCATCAAGGAATCCAAACAAAAATACAAGCTTGCCTTTTGGCTGGAGGAACTTGGGCGCATCGCCGCCACGTTTAAACTCGCAGGCAATACCCCTTTTCCCATCGAACGCGCCGACGAACTGACGGTTGCCTACCTTGAAGCCCGTGAAAAGCACTGGCGCATCCTGCTTACACAATTTGTAAGCAGTGTGGTTTTTCGTGTACTGATCCTGGGCGGCTTCCTGATTCTGGGCAGTCTGCTGGTAATGGACAACCAACTCAACATCGGCCAGTTTGTCGCCGCTGAAATACTCGTTTTATTCATCATCGATTCGATCGACAAACTCATCCTGTTGCACGAAACAGGTTACGATGTTCTCACCGCAACCGACAAATTGGGCGAAGTGACAGACCTGCCAATAGAGCGTGAAGATGGTATTGCCGTGGAGGATTTTTGCACAGGCGCGGCGCTTTCTGTGGAGTTGCGTAACCTTTCTTACCAGTACAGCGACGGTATTGAGCCGGTACTCAACAAACTTAATGCAATTATTAAACCTGGTGAGCGAATCGTGGTGGCCGGCTACAATGGTGCAGGAAAAAGTACACTAATGCAGGTTCTTTCTGTTCTCAAACGGGATTTTTCCGGTTCGCTGCTTTTTAACGGTGTTCCCAAACAAAACATCAATCTCCGCAGTCTGCGCGAACACATCGGAGACATTTCCTCCCAGGAAGATGTATTCAAAGGAACAGTACTCGAAAACATCACCATAGGCAGAAAAGTACAACTTCACGAAATACTAGATCTTTGTGAACAGGCGGGCTTGAGCGAATTTATCCGGCAATTGCCGGAGGGGTTAAATACCTCCATACTGCCGGGTGGCAAAAATATTCCCCGAAGCATCATCACCAAAATACTGGTTGCACGAGCACTGGTCGGCAGGCCCAAATTGCTGGTACTGGAGGAGCCTCTTGGCAATTTGAACTACCGCGACAGGCTTCGTATAGCGCAAATGCTTACCGACAAAAGCCGTTCGTGGACCATGGTTGCTGTTTCCGAGGATCCTATTCTGGCCTCTATGGCAGACCGTGTTTGGGTCATGAGGGAAGGCACCTTGGTCTTCGACGGCACGTTTGACGAAGTTCAAAAAACCGAACATTTCAAACGCATTTTCCGAACCGGAGGAGAAGGTTTATCCTGGTTCGAAAATGAATCCTAATCCTAACCCAATTCCGCTCCCACGCTTTGCTGGGATGACAAAATAACGTTATGCTCAACATTAGCAACAACACCGTCCATTGCGGTGATGAACTGAAAAACCTGAAATCGGCCAAACATACGGTGCTTTCGCCCCGGCATCTTTCCATGCGCAACCTGCTGCTTGTTTTGCTGGGATTGTTTTTGGTATTTATGTTTTTGCCCTGGACGCAAAACGTTCGGACCGAAGGCAAAGTCACCACCCTTTTGCCTGAACAACGTCCGCAAACCATTCACGCAACCATTTCCGGACGGGTGGAAACCTGGTTTGTGACGGAGGGCCAGTTTGTTAAAAAAGGCGATACCATCGTGCATTTATCGGAGGTTAAAACGGATTATTTCGATCCGCAATTGGTGGAACGTGTTCAAAACCAGGTGGAGGCCAAAGAAGGCTCCATTGATGCTTACGGGAGTAAGGTGGGCGCATTGGAAACCCAAATGGATGCCATGCGCCGCGAACTCGACAGCAAAATCAGCCAGACACTTAACAAAATAGAACAGGCAAGGCTCAAAGTGCAGAGCGACAGTATAAAAGTGCAACAAACGAACATCGACCAACAAATCGCGCAACGTCAATTTGAAGGAGCCAAAGCATTGTATGACAAAGGCCTTGAATCACTCACCAAATTTGAGGAACGGCGGTTGAAACTGCAGGACGCCCAAACCAAACGGATAGCCGCGCAAAACCAGTTTGAAAGCAGCCAAAATGACCTGTTGATTTATCAAACCGAACTTCAATTGGCGCGGAATGAATATGCCAACAAAATCGCCAAAACCCAAAGTGACAAATTCAGTACCCTTTCCGAAAGTTTCGACGCCCGCGCTTCTGTTAGCAAACTGATGATTGATCGCGAAAACTACAGCAGGCGTTCGTCCTTTTATTACATCGTGGCCCCGCAGGACTGCTATGTGGTCAAGGCCGTAACAACCGGCATTGGCGAAATCGTTAAAGAGGGCGATCCTGTGGTGAGCATACAACCGTCTACATACCAACTGGCAGTTGAAATGTACGTCAGGCCCATCGATTTGCCGCTCATCGAAAAGGGTCAAAAAGTCCGGTTCCTGTTTGATGGTTGGCCGGCATTTTTCTTCAGCGGCTGGCCAGGCATTTCGCTCGGCACTTTTGGCGGTAAAGTGTACGCCGTGGACCGGAACATCAGCACCAACGGCAAGTTTCGGGTCCTGGTGGAGCAGGATACCAGCGAGCTCGAAGCCTGGCCTGAGCCGTTACAGGTAGGTGGCGGCGCCAAAGGCATTGCACTCATCAACGATGTACCACTTTGGTACGAATTGTGGCGTATACTGAATGGTTTTCCTGCCGACTTGTATGTCGGTGAAGATGCAACAACGGACAAAAAAGACGACGGGATTACACCCAAAGCCCCGATTAAAAACGCAAAATGATGTTTACCCCCAGCTTGATCAGGTTTCTTTTGCCGTTGTTTTTCCTGTTGATCCGTACCATAGCTTCGGCACAAAACCCAATGCCTGACACAGGCCTGCTGGACTGGCCCGCATTCCGAACCATGGTGATGGAAAACCATCCATTGGCCCGACAGGCAGGCTTGTTTGAAAACCAGGCTTCGGCAGCATTGCTGCGAGCACGCGGAGGGTTTGACCCCAAGTTGTACACCGATTTTGAAAACAAGGAATTTGCCGGTAAAAACTATTTTTCGCACACCGAAGCAGGTGTAAAAGTGCCGACGGGATTTGGTTTGCAGCTTAAAGGAAGCTACAACTGGGCATCGGGTACTTACCTCAATCCGGAAATGACACTGCCGGAGATTGGGCAGGCAGCATTGGGTGTGGAATGGTCCGTGTTTAATGGTTTTTTTCTGGACGAACGCAGGTCCGGTTTACAAATGGCCGAAATTGGCCTGGACCAGGGTACGGCTGAGCGGGATATTCTCAACAATCTCCTGCTGCTGGAAGGCGCTAAAGTGTATTGGAATTGGGTTCTTACGTTGAATCAACTTATGATTTTCGAGGAAGCATTACGGCAAGCCAACATCCGCAATGTCGGCATCCGGGAACAATACCTGAACGGTGCGAATCCGGCCATCGACACCCTGGAATCGTACATTCAGGTTCAAAACCGGGAGATGGACATCAACTTCGCCAGGGTTGACCTTCAAAATGCACGGTTGATGATGACCAACTTTGTTTGGCGGGATGACCAAACAAGCATCAACCCGGAATTGTTGGGCGCTCCGCCCGACCTTATCCAGGGTGCGTACGGAAAACTGTCGGACCAGGAATTGGAAACCCTGCGCAATACCGGCCGTACAAGCCATCCTGAATTGCGCTTGTACGAGGCCAAACTCAGGATTCTGGAAGTGGAAAGGCGTTTAAAAAATGCCAAACGTATGCCGGTTCTTGATGTGAACTACAATATTTTAGGCAATGGTTGGGAGTTTTTCCCGTATACTTCCCCCAACGATGGTCTGGCCGTTATGGCAACCGACATCAAATGGGGCATAAACTTCAGTTATCCACTGCTCAACCGCAAAGCAAGGGGCGATTTGCAAATTACCGATGTAAAAATTGCTCAAACAGGTCAGACAGTACTCCAAAAACGCCAGGAAATTGACAACAAGATTCTTCAATACGCCAACGAACTGAACACCTTGTCGAACCAAATTGTACTGTACAGAGACATCACCACCAACTACAGAATATTACTCGACGGTGAAATGGAAAAATTCCGACTGGGGGAAAGCACCGTTTTTCTGATCAATACCCGTGAACAGCGCTGGATCGATGCACAAATCAAGTTTTTGAAATTGTTGAGCGAATACCGGAAAACAAAAGCTGCATTGTATGCATCTGCAGGTGTTATGGCAACAATGGAATAACTACCTTGCAGGCGCAAACAAATGACCCTGCAATCAAGAAATCCTAGGGCAATGTGATGTAGTTATTGAACAATTTTTCATTGTTTTGCCTTAGCAAATTCTTCTTACTTTTATCCTTGAACCAGCACCTTACCCGTCATGACACAAATGACTGTTTCTCAGCCCCCATCCAATGGCAAATTTCTGTTTGTCAGCCACTTGTCCGAAGTTGAAGTTCTTGCCTATGCAGGCGGTGACGACGACGACGACGACTTTGTTGAAGAAGACGACGACCTAGTAGAAGACTTTGAAGACGGATTTGACGATGAAGATTTCGACGAAGAAGAGCTTGCCGAAGAAGACGAACTTGCAGATGACGACCTGGGCGGCTTCGGCGCGGACGATGAGGAAGCCTTCGACGATGACGAGTTGTAAAAAAAACCGTCGCTCCAAACCATAAGGTTACCGGCTTTAGAGTCGCCAAACAGGAGCCATTCCATAGTTGGGAATGGCTCCTGTGTTATGTATACTTTATTCCGCAGTGGGCACTGCAGGTAAAACAGGCTTTACCAACATAACACTCCGCCTGTTTTGCGTTCTTCCTTCAGGCGTAGCGTTTGAAGTTATCGGATAAAATTCTCCCCGACCTATGGGGGAAAGTTGGTTTGCATTGGTATTGTATTCGCGGATCAACATGCGTATAAGGTTGGTTGCCCGCAACAAACTCCAGTCCCAGGTATCCTTGATTGTTTTGTCTTTGGGCAAAACATTGTCCGTATACGCTACAACATCTACATCAAGTTCGGGACGGTTCGCAAGCAATTCCGCCAACGGCTTAAGCATGGTTTTGCCCTGGGCGCTAACTGCCACACCAGTGGCATCAAATATTCCTTTGTCGGGTAATACCAACGCCACGGCATCTCCTTCAACGGTTACGGCAACTCCGGAGACACCTGCATAGGCCTTTGTAAGGGTACTTTGCAATTCAGCAAGCAAAGACTGACGCTCTTTTTGCACGGAAAGTACCTTTTGCTGGATGGCTGTTTTTTGTTCCACCATTTTCCGTTCTTCGGAAAGTTCCTTTTCCAGTTTGCCGATCTCAGCCGCAAGTTTGTTGGAAGATTCACCAAGGATTTGGGTGCGCGATTCCAATTCTTTGTTGAGATCGCTTATCGTTTTGTCCTGAATACCCAGCTGACGGTTGACGTCTGCAATCTGTTTGGTTAAAGATGCTGTTTCGGTCTTTCTGTCGTGAAGCTCGCTGGTTAAAACCCGTTCGCGGGCTTCGCTTTCACTCCTGGCCACCAATTCTGCCTGGTACTTTTTGGTTTGAACGCAGGAAACAAAAGCGATGCTCAGTACACTGAGCCAAAACAAGGGTAATTTCATTTTTCAAGCTGGATTGTTTCAACATTCAGACAGGGCGCCT
>JADLBE010000314.1 GCA_020847915.1 Saprospiraceae bacterium
CGTGCCAACCGTGGGCCATTGCACCACGTATTGGCACACGGATGACACAGATGCAAGCAACACGGAAAAAAAACGGATTTTTACGCCCCTTTTCAGCTTTATTTGTCCCAAAAAAGAATGGTTTTCAAGTACCTTATTCCTTTGTTACTACTCCTTGCCGCCTGTACCGACGGCAAGCGCAACATCCGCGATTATTATTTCCCTGTACTCGACATGCAGGGCGGACAAGTGTACGTGTTCGAAACCTGGGAAGGCGACAAAACGGTGGATGAGTACTGGTATTACCGGGGATTTGTGCGCGACAGCGGCATCTTTTTTTCGGCTACGTATTACAATCCGGCGTTTGAAATCGGACAAATAACCCGCGAAAAAATTGTCGAAAACGGCGCCCTAACCCGGGACATGTTTTTGTACGAAACGGACACTGTGACGGGCAAACAAGTGCAAATTCCCACTGTTATCGAATCCAACAACGTCTTCCCTTTCCTGGTGAGCGATTCGTTGGGTATTTTCCTTTACAGCATACATTACCAACCCTTGTTCGACTCAGGGGCCACCATCTACCTCGTGCGCAACCGCAGCTACCTCGGCGACGGTTTGGATTTCGAATTTGAAGGTAAAAAATACCCCACCATCGCCTTCCGGGTGCGTGAAGCCATCGGCAACCAAAAAGAAGGCAATGCCGAAGTGGAAGGTACCGGCGTGGAATGGTACGCCAAAGGCCTCGGCTTGGTGTATTACCAAAAAACCTACGGCAGCGGCTTGTTTTCCGTAGAAGGCAAACTGAAAGAACGTATCTCCATGCAGGAACTTGAAAACAGGGCAAGAAATTAGTCGGCTGGTCGGTTAGTCGGCTGGTCTGTTAGTCGGTTGGCCAGTCAAGTCTGTTTGTCACCAAAATTTTTCCAATCAAGTACTTTCCACTTTCAGCTACTTTAAACTTTAAACTTTGAATTTTAAACTTGGAAACGGGCACATCAACGATACCTACCTGGCGTACGACGACGGGGGACAGCCGTATGTGTTGCAGCGGGTAAACACCACCATTTTTAAAGATCCGGCGGCATTGGCTTCCAACCTGGAAAAACTATGCACTTACCTTCGGAGTGTTCCGTCGTATCCCTACCAAATTCCGACGCCATTGCCCATGCCGGACGGGCGTTTTTACAACATCGACGATGAAGGGCAATGCTGGCGCCGTTTTCCTTATTTTGAAAACACCTACGCGCCCGAACGTGTAAAAAACGTGGAAGAAGCCGTGGAGGCCGCCCGGGCTTACGGCGTGTTCCTCACGGCCCTTCGCGATTTTCCGGCCAACGAACTTACCGATACCATTCCGGGTTTTCACGACACCATGAAACGCTGGGAACAATACGAAACCATCGTTGCGGCCAACCCGGCTGGAAGGTGCCAGGGCGTTCAACACGAAATGAACACGCTGCTTGGTTACAAACCCCTGATCAATCACATCGATACGCTCAAACGAAGTGGCGCCTTGCCCCTGCGTGTGACACACAACGATACCAAAGCGGGCAATGTTTTGCTGGATAAAACGTCGGGGAAAGCGGTGGCGGTGATCGATTTGGATACGGCCATGGGCGGTACGGTGCTTTCGGATTTCGGCGACATGGTGCGCACGTTTGTGCCCAGCGTGTACGAAGACGAAAAGGACCTTTCCAAATTGTACGTACGCCAGGACATCCTGAAAGCCCTGACGGATACTTTCCTCGCCGAAACAGGGGCGTGGCTGACCGAAACGGAAAGGGAAAATTTGATGAATGGCGCCCGTTGGATCATCGCCGAGCAGGCATTGCGTTTTTTGTCCGACTACCTCAACGGCGACAAGTACTACAAAACAGCTTACCCTGACCACAACCTCGTGCGTGCACGGAATCAGTTGGCGTTGTTGGGTGCCATGGAGCGCGAGCTTTAGCTCGTGAATACGTGGAGCCATAAAACCCGGGAATTAAATCACGAAGGGTCGACGGTATTTTTTCCGTCGACCCTTCGGCGAGCTGAAGCTCGCGCTCCATGGTCCTCCGTTTATTCCGTTTTCGTGGCGCACATCACCGTGTACACCGACGATTTAATGCCTCTGGCATCGAGCGAATAACACAGGCCATCTTCGATGTAAAGCGTTCGCATGGCGCCCTGGCGCACGTTTTCGTCGTGAAACAGGTCGATGCAGATCAATTTGCCGTTGTAAAGCGCCGTAATGTCGGGCATCAGCGTATGACCTACCACCATACGTTTGGCGCCGGCGTAGGTGAGGATGTCGTCTATTTGTTGTTCGGTGATTTTGTTTTTCGCGGCTTCGCGGTACCAAAAAATGCCGATGCGGCTGTGGAACACCAATTGTGCTTCGGGGCTCACGAGGTCTTCCTCGGGCGTACCGATGTTCTGGCGTGTGATGCGGTTGATGTCGGACAGGCTGAGGCCGCTTGCAGCCAGTTCGGGACTGATGGCGCCGTGGCAAAACACGTAATCGCCGATTTTTTCCACTGCATTTTTGGTGCGCAGCCAACGGCCGAGTTCCGACTTGTCGTCGTACCACTTTCCGTAATCTTCGCCCATGATTTGGGCGTTTTCGAGGTATTTTTTGCGGGTGTAGTTGTAATACCCGGCCAGGTTCAGGATTTCGTGGTTGCCCAGGATGAAGTGTACTTTACCACCGACAGCTTCGGCTTCCTCTTCCAGTTTGTAAATGAGCCAGAGGCATTCGGTGACGTTGAGGCCGCGGTCGAAAAAATCGCCCACAAGCACCAGGTGCCCGTCGCCATAAATCCAGTTAAAATCCTCGTCGATCACGTAAGCGCCCTGCAGCATGGTTTTGAAGGCGCCGAAGTTGCCTTCGATGTCGGATATGGCCAGCAGTTTTTTGGGCATGGGATACGTTTCCGGATCCACGCGCAGTTTTTTCTGCAGGGGAAATGAAAAGACGTCGCGGGTGGCAGGAATGTTGCAAACGAGGGTGATGGCGTTTTTATCCGTATACGTCTGGGTTTTTAAACTCAGCGTGGTATCGCGTTTCAGAACCGATTTAACCAGGATGTTTTTGCCGCGGTAAAACACGTGTGGACCGTCAACATCCGCCTTGGAAATATCCACATAAGGATTGCCGGCCAACAACATGGCAGGCATAAAAAGCCAGATGAACGGTGCAAATGCGCGGACAGACATGGGCAAAATTTGATTTGGTATACCAGTAATAAACGCAAATATCGCACTTTAGTAACGGCTTTGCACCCCTGTTTCCATCAGCAGGTGTTGTGCAAAGAAGCGTTATTCGAGAATAAAATTTTGTTTTGAATAAAATTTTATTTAAAATATGTTTAAATTAAAAGTGCAAATACGTGTTGAAAAAATATCCTTCGGTAAGGTGTGCCAAAAATCGTTTGGTCGATTTGCTGAAATTAACCTTATTTTATGACGGGTAGGTGACGGAAAAGGGGCCTATCCGGGATGACTAGACACACGTTTGAGAATCTTACAAAGGTTTCTTAAACGTAGCCGGACGAGGAATGGGTTCCTTACAGGATGACAAGTCACCGGCTGACGAGGTGGGTAGGCATGACAATGATCTAAGTCACTCTTTGTCATCCCGTAGAGACCTTGTCATCCCGTAAGGGACCCCTTGTCATCCTGTAAGGACCTCAATCCACCCTTGTCACCTTCCTCACCCCAACCAAAGCGCCATCCTCCGCATAAAACTGCACACTGTACAAACCCACTGGCAAACGGCTCAAATCTACTTGTTGCGAAGTGGCGAATTGCTCCAGTTGCAATTGTCCGAGCAGGTTGTACACCCGCACTGTGGCGGCATTTTCTGCGCCTTCCCACTGCAGATCACCTGTGGTGGGATTTGGGTAAACCTTTAAAGCGCTGCCTTGCTCTGGAGCATCGGTACCTACCGTATTTACCCACACCGTTTTGCACTTGGTATCCGAACCATAAGCATTGCTTACCGTAAGGCACACATCGTATCCTCCGGGCGCTGAAAAGGTATGGCTGGGGTGTTTTTCGCTGCTGTAGTTGTTGGCTCCTGTGGTAGGATCTCCAAACTCCCAGGACCAGGCGGTGGGCTCGTACCACGAAACGGAGGTGAAATCCACGCTCAGACCGCCCGCGCGGTCGTAACGCCAGTTGGCCAAGGGCAGGTTGTTGATGCCCAGGGTATCACACGCGCTGCCATCGATGGGGCCGAGGCGGAAGTTGGGGAAGTGGGGTGGATTAACAAACGGGTAATCCAATATAAAATAATGATGGATGTAATTACAGAGAGTGTCGACCAACTCAGGTCGACCGATTCGATGCATGCAAAAATTGCCGCCGGCTGAGGTTGCATAAATACGTCCATCTGGTGCTAATTCCAAATAAGCTATTGAAGAACCGTTGGGGCATTCAGGGTTGCTTTTTCGTTCAGCTATGATTTTTTTACTTTCTGCTAAATCCGATGCAAACATATCAAATTGCAGCAATCGTTCCACCTCAGCGCAGTAAAGAAACCGGCCGTCTGCAGAAAAAGCCGCACTGCCGGTTAAATCCTCGTCGGCATCGTCGATGACGGGCACATGGACCGGGTTGGAAAGCAAACCTGTACATCGATCAAAGTCAAAAACCCTAAGGTCGTCACGGGGGTTAAACCGCGCCAGTTTGCTTCCGTCAGGAGAAAACAAAATTTCCCCGCCTGCCTCGCTCCAGGTAGGTACGCCGATGGTTTGTTCGAACATAGTTAATCCCTCCGGCGTGAATAAAAACGTAAAATAATTATTGCTTTTTTCTCGGGTTGTGAGTATCCACCAGTCACGTCCATTGCCATGCCGGACGGCACATATGCCGTCATAACTTAAGGTGTCTTCTAAAATGATGGTATTTTTTTCCAATACAAGTCCTTCACCATTGTTTTTGGCAACATCAACGACGGAATATCGAAGTTTATCTCCATACGCCACCAAAGGGGTTATGGTAAAATACACACTCCTGTGGAACAGGTAATAGAGGTGAGTACTGTCTGGTTGTTGCAGCAAAAGCATGTTGGTTGTCGACCGGTAACCGATGGGTTCGTCGCCTGTACAAAATTGGTCGTAAACCAACCCTGGATTAAGGCTGTCGCTGTTTTCAATAACATTGCCAAACTGGTTTTCGATGTTGCAACTGTTGGATACAAGTAGAATGCCACCAGTAGAATCACAAGTGGAAACATTGGATAAGCTCATAGGAATGGCTCCTCCGGTGTATACAATTGACATGGAATCTGAAAAATCCAACATAATCCGTTTTACCGTTTGATTGGCCGGTGGCGGGTTTCTATCGTAGCCGAGGAGCCAAATTTGGTCCTCTTTTTGCCCGTAAAGGGCTACAGTCCAAATCAAAATAACTACGGTTGAAAGGAAACATCTTTTTTTCATGATTATCAAAAGTGAAAAGGCCGTATTGCGTGCCAAAAGCATGCAATACGGCCGAAGTAAAAAAGAATGCTCAATGATTTATCAACACAACCGTGTGTGTATGGATAGCACCGTCGGGCAAAATAACCTGAATTCGGTATAAACCTTCTTGTAGTGAAGAAAGATTCAGGAGATTGTCGGTTACTTGTGTAAAGTGTACCGTACGACCGAGGTTATCCAAAACGCGTACATCAAATGCACCGGTATATCCTTTAAAAATTACAAGCCCTGAGGTAGGGTTGGGATAGGCTGTTGGTTTGGCAATCGCTTCTACTGTTGGCGCAGGATAAAAACGTTCCTGGATATTACAGAGTTCGGTATCGTCGTAGGTGGTACCAAGAAGATATGTAACAATGGCCCGTGCTTCGTAAACAGCATCGCCACCTTCGAGCGGACATTGACCGGCAATAGCTTCCAACTCGGTGATATCGGAACCCGACAACGAATCGGTTTTAAGCATGGTCAATACGATCCGGTTCACCTCCTGATGGTTTACCTCAATGGTTTCGGAAGGCGTAATCGCCTTGTTCCACTCAAGCAACGTATCGATGGTTTGTAGCCGCGCCGTTTGCAGGTACGTCACATAGGCATCGTACAGCGCCTGTGTTTGGTTGCTTTGATGCACATCGGTGTTGTATGCAACTGCATCTTGCGAAATGCCAGATTGGTTCAGACTGTCCTTTATAGAAACGTCATACGCCTCCTCCAACCAAACCAAACGGCGGCTTTCAAGTATGGAGTCTTCCACAGAAGTGAGTGTAAACAAACCTGCCTTGGCTTCAGCGATAACTGCCAGTTTACCCAAAGTTTCGTTGTCCCATGCAGCCTTGAAATTGGCGTACAAGGTATCGTTGGCCACAATGGCAGGGTGTTGCAGCAGTTTGCGGTACAAACGATACTGTCCTTTCCATTGCGTGGCTTCCTCATATTCGTTGGTGGGCAATTGGTTGCGGACGATGGCTTCGTCCAGTCGGGTAGGCACACCGTGATCGCCTTCAAAAGGCGGCGGGGTTGTCGGGGCTTCACAGGTGTTTGGAGATTGACAAACATACGTATCTCCTGTTAAAGGCTCAAACCATTCATCAGGATCAACATCCGGGTCACCGTCGGTGTCATTCGGATCAACATAAAATAGTGAAAACGATACAATACCTAAGTCGCTCCCCGCCTTATGCACTCCACCATATCCGCTCAACGGAATAGCGCCCAAATCCCAGTTGTTACCGGTGCGGGTTTGAATGCCGATGTAGGCATTGTCCATGTTGTCGTCGCCGATTTGAAGTCCGGTTTCGCCGTGGTTGTTGAATTGGTTGCCTTTAACGTTCTCTTCGTAATCAGCCATGTCGTTGAACTGCATGCCCAACCCTGTGTTGTCTACACAATTGCAAATAAACTCGTTGGACGTGCCTGCCTGAGAATACAAAGCCACCGACGAAGCGTTTCCGCCTGCACTTGTTGATCGGGTAACATCGTTGTAATTTACCCGAGAAAGTACGGAACCTTCGACGGTTATGCCTTTGTACTTGCCCGGAGTGGACCCTTGTCCAAGGTCGTTCACCATGTTTCCTTCAATGCTGCCACCCAAACCATCCAAATACGCAATGCCGTTTCCGCCTTTGGTCATATCAACTGTATTGTTTTTAACTTTCCAGCCAGCGCCGAAACTGGTGCCGAAATTGCCCTCAGTCATTAAAATACCTGTAACCGGGTTGTTGCCTGCACCCAGACCGGTAATGGTTATGTTGTTGTTTTCAAGAAGGCTGCTGGGGTGCAATGGCTCATTGTGATGTAACTTAATGCCGTACTTTGTTGCGCTTATTTTGTTGTTTTTGACAACAATATCCCGGTTTTTGGTGCGCTCCCATACAATACCGTTTTCCACATTTTCCATGTCAACCTCTTCAACAATTCCAGCGTAGTTCCGGGCATAAATACCGGTTACACAATCATCAAATTGCATGGTGGCCCAGTCATTGTTGATGTTGAACCAATGTGACCCTTTTGATTCAAGATAAATGCCGTAACCTTCGAATGGATAAACAGAAGGCGCGCCGGTAGAATGCATGTCTGTGAACGCCATACTGTTGATGTTGCCGGTGGAGTTGTATCCCACGATACCGTTGGCAAGCGACAGGAAGGTTTGGTTTTTACCGATGTTGAAGTCTTGGTATTGGCTCAATCGAATCCCACAATATCCTCTGTATTCCACGGCCTCGGGCATACCGGCATAAGGTGTTTTTAA
>JADLBE010000315.1 GCA_020847915.1 Saprospiraceae bacterium
CGTTAGCCGTTAGCCGTTAGCCGTTAGCCGTTAGCCGTTAGCCGTTAGCCGTTAGCCGTTAGCCGTTAGCCGTTAGCCGTTAGCCGTTAGCCGTTAGCCGTTAGCCGTTAGCAAAAAAAAATGTTAGACTGGAAATTTGGTTACTTCTTAATGGATTTTATCAAACCTGTCAGCATTTTTCCAACTTCGTCACACATTAAATTAAGTGCAGTATCATTTGGCATATAACCCAAACGAACCGATAATTCAATTTGTGTTTCAAGTTCAGATAGCGATCCACTTGCAATACCTAAAAATTGCAGGAATTCGCCATCCGTGTTTCTTCCCTGGCCTTCAGCTATGTTTGAGGGTATGGAAATAGCCGACCGGCGAATCTGACTTGTTAATGTATACTTTTCATCTGCTGGAAAATTTTTTGTTTCCAGGTATACTTTTTCAACCAGTTGCATGGATTTCATCCACACATGCAAATCTCGGTAACTTCTTAATTTGGTCATTGGAATTTGTTTTTGTTTTCAATTATGGTTGATCTCAAATATAACTAACGGCTAACGGCTAGCGGCTAACGGCCAAAAAAAGGCCTCGCCGGGCTTACGCACGGGAGGCTCCGAAAACAATAAACAGCAGGATAATTCTCTGTGATGGGTATTCCACGCCGCGTACCTCCCCAGGTTTTCGACGTTTCCTCACGAGATGATGGACGGCTGGCCGTCCGGCATCTTGCGGGAATGGATGAATAGGGTAATTTTTTAGTTGTTGTTTTTGTTGAAACGCTCGGCCCGGAGATCAACAGGATGCCGGGCACGTGCAGAACCTATACGTATTACACGTTGCTGATTTTGCGCACCACCTTGTACAAACGGGTAGTTTCGTTCACCTCTTCCTCAAAAGGATCATGGTCGAAGTAGTTGGCGGAGATCAGTTTGAAACGTACGATGCGACCGCGGTTGTTGTAAATTTTTTGCACGTATTTCACCCATACGTTGCCGTTGCTGCGCACGGCGTAAATTTCGTTGTCGCGGATGTCGTTGAGATTTTCAACAGACTTGCACACCACGATGTCATTGTTTTTGATGACCGGCTCCATGGAGTTACCTTCAATCTGGAAGGCGACGAGGCCCGATCCACCGACGCCGGGTATGGAGAAATACGTATTGTCTTCCTGACTCTCGGCCCCAAGGGTGGCACCTGCAAAGGCACGGATGGTGGTAAACAAAATGTTGCCTTCTCCGGCGGAAAACAGTTTTTCACTGCCCATGGCATTGCCCGGAGCTTCGAAACCAAATGGGTTGCCGATACCGTAAAGCAGCCAGGCTTCGTTGATGTTGTAGGCGCGACAAAAGGATTGTGCCTGCCCATAATCGATCACACGTTTGCTGTCAGTTTTGAGAAATGCGCGGATGATGTGCCCGTAAGCCTTGTTTCCGAGCACCTTTTCTGCCACGTCACCCACGCCTTTACCCCCGCGGTCGTTTTTTACAATGGCACCGCGGTCTTCAAGCAATTTGAAAGCCTGGACAAAGCGGTCGTTGAGTTGGATGCGATCTTCCTTGATCATAACAAGCGTATTTTCGAGAGGTGTTTGGATTCAGGTATCAAAGCTTACTTATGCGATTTGATACTGCAAACTTAAAACAATTGGTTTTTAAAAACAAAATATGTCAAAGATTTTTTCACGATATTTTTTTTAAATTCATCATTTTTCGATACAACAAATTCATTATCAAACATTTAATTAAAAAAACAAAAATGCGCAAAGTCATCTGTTCTGCACGGAGTGGCTTTCAGAATTTACATTTTTTTGTACTTTTGTTGGCGGAAAAGCGGCCCGCGTCTTTCGCAGCCCCCAGTGTCGGGGGCTTACACACAAAAGCGGGCCATACGACGAACCATGGGTATAGTTGTTTCTCTCCTCAACCACAAAGGCGGGGTCGGTAAAACGACCAGCGCCATCAACATCGGCGCCGGACTGGTGGAGCTCGGCAAAAAAGTACTGCTGCTCGATCTCGACCCTCAAGCCAACCTCACCATTTCTCTGGGCATACCGCGCCAGAAACACACGATATACGAAGCCCTGCGTGGCGAAGGCGAACTTCAGCCTTACACACACAAACCCGGACTTGATGTCATCACATCGTCGCTCGACCTTTCGGGCGCCGAAATGGAACTCATCAATGAAGCCGGTCGGGAATACATCCTGCGCGAGTTGCTGGGTCAGGTGGTGGACGACTACGACTACATCCTCATCGATTGCCCGCCATCCCTGGGCCTGCTTACCCTCAACGCACTCACCAGCAGCCGTTGGGTACTTATCCCGTTACAAACGGAATTTCTCGCCGTACAAGGGCTGGCCAAAATCAAACAAGTAATCGATAAGGTCCGCTTCCGCCTCAACAAACAACTCGATATTGGAGGTGTAGTGGCAACCATGTACGACAGTCGCCGGGTGCTCAACCGCGATGTGGTGGATACCATTCACAAACACTTCGGTGATAAGGTGTTCAAAACGTACATCCGCGACAATGTCGCGCTCGCCGAAGCCCCCGCGCAACGCAAAGATATTTTTGAATACAGTCCCAAATCGTCGGGCGCCCAGGACTACCTCGACCTTTCGCGCGAAATCCTGCAACGTGTAGAAGGCGTTTCACTCGCCGCCGAACCCCTTAAGGGCTAACCCAAGCGCCGGAACATGAGCAAAAAGAAATTCTCCGCGGGTCTCGACGACCTGTTCAAAAACGACGACAGCGGCGAACACCACGCCGAACTGTACAGCGTGACGTCGCCGCCACAACCGCCTGCCGAACGCCGGCCTGCGGGTAAAAACTTTATGGCCGGCCTCGATGCCCTGCTCCAGGAAGCCCTGGAGGAAAGCCTGGACAAACTGGAAAACAACCAGCCCTCCGAAGCTACGCCGCCTACCAAAAGCAAAAGCAGAAACGCCGGATCGGGCATGTATGGTGGCCTCGATGCCCTTATCCGTCAAACCATCGATGTTCAGGACCTGCATACCGACGAACAAACGGGCATCAAACGTCTCACCGTAGCCGTGGAAAAAGCCAAACTGGAAAAACTTAAAGCCATCGCCCGCCTCGAAAATTCGTACATGAAGGACCTGCTTGTAGGCCTCATCGACGAATACATCGCCGAATACACCAAAGACAAAGGCATCAACCTGTGAAAAGTGTGACCGGCCAACAGGATTTCAGGCTCTTCTACAACCAGAGCATTTATCCCGAATTGCGCCACCTCGAACTGCGCCGCAGGCGACTGCTGCGACTTTTAGGGCTGTCCATAGTGATGCTGGCCGGCATTTTCGCCCTCGAAATTTACATGCACATCTTTGTGCTCACCATGGCCCTGTTTATTCCTGTAGGGCTCTGGATTGCTTACCTGCTGTTTCGTGTTAAGGTTTATTACGACGAATTCAAACCCCGCATCGTAGGCCTGGTCCTCGATTTCATCGACAACGACATCAATTTTGGCGAACTCCACTACGAAACCCGCGGCAGTTTGTCCAAAGATCAGTTTTTGGCAGGTCGCATTTTTACAGGCGCCGATGAATACGAAGGAGAAGATTACATCCGTGGACAGATCCGGGAAATGCCCTTTGAAGCCAGCGAATTGCGCATCCGTGAGTTTTCCCCTTCCCGCGACCGGCTCGATGAAGTATTCAACGGATTGTTTCTTATCGGTGACTACCGCCGGCAGGACATGCGGGGTGGCGTCCTTCTCCTGCCCGACACACAACGCAAATACCTCAGCCGCAGCGAACGTGCCTTTCACCTGCTCGGCGGCCGACGGGTACGCGAAAACCTGCTGCCCGAATTCGAAGCCTGCTACGATACCTACGCCACACCCGATGTGCGCATCGCCGATGTTGTGTCGGAAGACCTACAATTGGCCATCCTCCGTTTCCGTTTGCGTTTCCAGCAGGCCAGCAGAAAAAAGGAAATTTACCTGTCCATCATCGGCGACAAACTCTACGTCGCCCTCAGCCAGGACCGCAACCTGCTTGAACCGTCCCTCTGGATCAATACGGTATCATTCGACGTCGCACAGGAGTTTTACGAAGATTTACGCCTGCTTTTTGACATCGTTCTGGAACTGGATGTGCTGAACTAAGTCCGAAGTCCGAGGTCCGAAGTCCGAAGTCCGTGGTGGCGAAAAAGGATGTCTTTCCAAGACTTAAGACCTGCCAGGTTTTAAGACTTTCCAGGTCTTAAGACTTGGAAGGTCTATAGACTTAGTGCCCCATGCTTTAACTTATTGTCAATCAAACCCTTAGGATATTTTCCACCGAACCCCGAAATAGAACCTTCTACCTTGCATCGGCGCGTAGTTGTAACCCGTGTCAAACGTGTATCCATTTGGGTTGCTGACCGGATCATTTGCCTGTTTGTCGAACGGATCGAATGGCCGCATGAGCGGATCTTGCGGCAGAAAATTCAGCAGGTTGCGAACACCGGCATACATCTCAAAGTTTTTCCACGGGCGTGTAAACTGCAAACCAGCCAGGACATACCAGGGTGACAATTCGGACCTGAAATCGTTGGGCTGAACGGGCAGGTGCATTGGTCCGGTGAGTGAAGCATTGCCATCTATCGTGAGCAACCAACGCGGCAGGGTGTAGGAGATGGTGGCATTGCCACTCACGCCAGGCGCGTACAATTGTGGCCGGCGTTGCCCCTGCTCCTCCACATAAACATCCAGCAAAGTAACGGCGCCCGAAACGCGCAAACCATGTGCCCAGCTCCAGTCGCTTCGCACCGATATACCTTGTGAAATACCAAAACCGTCGAGGTTGCGGTACACCACCAAATCGGGATCTACGGTGTAATCGGCCAGGATGCGGTTGCTGAAGCGGGTATGAAAAACGCTTACATCAAGTCCGACGAGGCCAAACTCCGGAAAAAACTGTGCCGTCCAGTTTACATTGGCATTCCATGATTTTTCAGGTTCCAGTTTTTCTTCAAACACCACCTGGCGTGCGCCGGTGAGTGCCGCGTGGTCTTCACTGAACACATTGGCCACCCGGAATCCGTTACCGGCCGAAACACGCAGGGTTTGTGCATCGGAGAGCGACCATTTCCAGTTGGCCCGGGGGCTCCAGACCGCACCGTGTGCCGGATGGTGGTCGAAACGCAGGCCCAGCAAAAGGCGATGTTTGGCCGTAATTTTGATGTCATCCTGAACAAACAGACCCGGTAAAACCACGGATGAGGGTGCGTTGTCGCCGCCGTCGGGCCCTGCTGTTATGGGTGTATTATCATCGTACCAGGTATGCCGCACAGATGCGCCGGCTGCGGTTTGGTGGCGGCGACCAAGTGCTTTTTCCCACAATGCCTGTACAAACGACACCCGTTGCCGGGCATTGAACAGTGTTTTGCCGTAGGCTGAATTTTGCGCATGATCGTTGAACGAAAAGGAAAACACCACTGTATCGCGCAGGGGCGCCTGCCATTGCCCAAGAACCTCAAGCCTGTCCGTCCGTATTTTTTCCCCATAAACACTGTCTGAACCGTAAAATTCCGGCTTCCATTGCATTTCCCCACCAAAACGATCTTCCCACACGTAACGCGCCGTAACTCCGGCAAGACGTTGTTTAGGCCGGTCAAACCTTATTTTGCCGAAGGCGGCATAACGCTGCTGCAGGGGCATGTCGGTAAAATTGTCCCCATTCACATCCAAACGGTTGCTGAATTGGTACATGTTGCCGCTCAGCAAACCATCGGCTTTTTTGCCCAACCGAAACCGACCACCCAAATCGGCGCTCCACTCTCCCTGGGTTGTCCCCTGTACATCGGCCGTAAAACGCGGCGCGCACAAAACGTCGCGTGTGATGATGTTGATTACACCTGCCACGGCTTCCGAACCGTACAGTGTGGACGACGGACCTTTCACCACTTCCATACGTTCTATCAGGCTGGTCGGAATACCCTGCAGGCCATACACAGTGCTCAGGGCGCTCACGATGGGCATACCGTCGATGAGGATCATGGTGTACGGACCGTCGAGGCCGTTGATCCGTATATCGGCCGTGCCACATACGTTGCAGGTGGTTTGGGCCTGGACACCGTTGGCCATGCGCAACCCGTCGAGTAACCCCGTAGCGCCGGTTTGTTTGAAAAATTTTGGTGTGTAAACTTCCACGGGCACCGGACTCTCCGATCTGCTCATGGCGCGCAGGGTGCCGCTCACCACTACCTCGTTCAACAACTCGTCGAGGGGTTCAAGCAAAATGTCGGCAGATCCCTTCCACACGAAGGTTTGGTTTTGGTAACCCGTCAGGGTAACCGTCCACAAACTACCATGTACCGCATGAGGCATTGCAGCAAAACCTGTCGAATCGCTCAAAACGCCGCCTGTTCCTTCATGGGGGCGCAAGGTGGCAAAGCCCAAAACCTCCCGCGAACGTGCATCGCGCAAATGAACGCCCGGGAGGTTTTGGGCCAGAAGTGTTGACGAAAACAACAGGCTTAAAAAGCTGACAAGTATTTTACCAAGCATAAAATATTTTTAGACTAAACTAAATTTTACACAAAGGTAAGTATAAACAAATACTTTGTCAAGCGAAAAAAATCTACTGAATCCGTACCGGGAACGTCACATCAAAATCCACTTCGCCCCCCGGGTCGGAAAGATTGTCCTTGTTTGACGGTTCGTGGTAAAGGATGATGCGCAGCGTTCCGTTGGAGGCGCCGGTGCTTGTCCAAATGGATTTGATACCCAGTGGTTTGCCGTTGGAATCGGTATCGTCGTAAGCGATGTTCACATTGGCGCCGGCAACGGCATAAGTAATCAGGTGTTCGAGACTTTCTGCTTCAATTTCGTCTGTTATGTCTACTTCCGGCGTTTTGCTGCGGTCGTATACATGGATGTGGGAGAAGATGTCGCCGGTATTGGCTGGAACAACGATGGTATCAATCACCGGGTTGTTGCCTCCAATGCCGTCCAGGTCGTTCCATTCAAATTCCTGATCGATGCCTGCGCCGGTCAGGTGTACCTGAATGGTGGTTATGTTTTCCTGTGCCGTGCCGTCGTCGTCGTCGTTGTTGCAGGCGGTGAAAAAAATACCTGCCGTTGCAAGCAGGACAAAAAGGGGCAGTTTAAAGTGTTTGTTGGACATGGTATAAAATTGTTTAGGTTTAGAAAGTGAGTTTAGCCCTTAAACCGGCATTAACGCCTGGTTCATCGGCATAAAAGCGGAAAAAATTGAGGTATTCGCGGTAGCGCAGGTTGGTAAGATTTTGCACGTTCAGGCCTACTTCGAGCGATTTTTTGCCTACGGCAAACGTATGAACGACCTCAAGCGCCAAAACCGTAAAAGTTTCAGGCGCCGGTTTGAGCAGACCTTCCTGCGGCAACCGTGTTTGTTCCAGGGTGGTTGAAGCAAGCAACCTCACAAAACTCTCGGATGAGTTTACCGTTTGTTCGTCCCTGCCGAACCGCCATTTCAAACCGTACTGGTAACGGTCCGATGGCATCAGGGGCAGCCAGTTTTTTTGGTCGGTGTTTTCACCCGAATCGCGCGACATGCGGTAGGCACGCAGCAACGATACGCGGCCTTCAACACTCAACCGGCCAACAACCGGAAAGCTTATGCTTCCGTCGACCCCTTGCAATACCGCATCGTCCTGGTCGAAGAAATAAGCAGGAAAAGCGCCGCGTACGGTGAGTACAAGTTCGTCCTGAGGCTCCAGGTAAATGAAATCCTGAATGTTGTTGCGATACACACTCAAACTGGCGTACACCCGCCTGGTTTGCCATTGCAGGGTCAGGTTGGTGTTCAGGGCTTTTTCAGGCCTTAGGTCCGAACGCCCTTGCTCGTAAATGCCCGATCCAAAATGGATGCCCTGAGCGAAAAGCTCGTTCACGTGTGGCGGACGCCAGGCATAACCGCTGTGCAAACTCAGGCTCCACGCTTTGTTGAAATGGTAAACAGCGCCCACTGTTCCCGACACATTGCCAAATTGAAGCGTGGTATCCACGTCCACCAGATTACCTGTTGTGAACACATTTGTATAACGGTAATCGTATCTGGCGCCAACTTCGAACTCCCACGGGTTTGGGTACTTGCGCCATCTTTCCATGGCCCAGATCGAGCCGCCGTAGGTGTCGTAGTTGGGAATAAGCCCGCCTTTGCCTACGGTGTTTTTTTGTTGAAGCGCCTGTACGCCCACACCACCCTGCCAGTGCCGTATGGGAAAGTGTTCGAGTGCCAGGTTCACCTGGTTGGTCCAAAGGTCGAACAAAAGCTGCGGTTTATCGGCCCCGGCGCTTGTTTTGCGCACCACATCAAATTCCTTTCGTTCGTTGTATTGTAGGCTGTATTGCCCGTTGAATTTCCATTTTTCGTTCAGGCGCAAGGCGGTGCGGTACTGAAAGGTTTGGTGGTTTACCGTTTGGTAAGGCCTTTCAATGTCGTACGTGAACCAATTTGGGTTGTTGCGCGGCGTATCGGCTTCAATGGCCAGCATGAGGTCGGTCAGGTTGCCCTGGTGGGATGCCCTGAGAATACCAATTTTCTGGTTGAAGGTCGTGGCGCTGAGGTCGTGCCGCCACGGTCCGTTTTGCCATCCGGTCATCACCGAAAGGTTGGCTTCGCTTGCGCCTGTATTGCCCAGCCAGTAATCGGGTGCACGAAGGTTGCCACTGCGTTTAACGGTGCCCTGGAGGCGGAGCGCTAAAGAGCCTTCGTCCTTTTTCCAATCCACGGCGCCCGCTGCAACACCGGATAGTCCATTCGAAAACACACCGCCATGCACCCATCCACCCCATCCGGCTTCTTCGCGAAGTGGTTGAGGTTCAATAAGAATGGCGCCGCCCATGGCACCAACGCCGTAACGTACACCTGCCGCACCTTTGAGCACGGTAATTTTACCGGCTGTAAAGGGGTCGATTTCGGGAGCATGTTCGCTCCCCCATTGCTGGCTTTCGAGGGCCACCTGGTTGTTGATAAGCGCAATGCGGTTGGAATGCAATCCCTGAATGACGGGTTTGGCAATGGTGGCGCCGGTATTGATGCTGGTCACACCCGGCAGCTTTTTCATCGTTTCGGTGATGTTGACACCCTGGCCGGCAGCCAGGTCGGACGATGACACCTCCTGGGATGCCTGCACGGGGGTGGGCGCCACGGCGCGTTCCAGTACCGTAATCTCCTGCAAATGGGCCACGTGGCTCAACCAAAAATCAAAAGCCTGGTTTTCCACCAGTTTAACCACCTGGGTAAAATGTTCGCAGGCCACGTGCGCGACACTCACGGTATACGTTGCGCCTTCACAGTGGTCGGGCAAAACGTAATAGCCATTTTCGTCGGCCATGGTACCACGGCTGGTTTCGGCCACACGCACAGTGGCGTAAGCGAGGGGTTCGCGGGTTTCGGCGTCGTACACGTGACCGCGCAAGGCAACGTGACAATCCTGCGCTGGCAGGGCGACCGCCAAACCCAACACGGCGGCAACAGAGAGCAGCCAGAAGCGTTCGGACATGATGTCGAAGCATTGTGAACACGCAAACGATTGTCAGACTAAAGCGTCAGGACAAACGAAAAGCCGCATTCAGAAACAAAAAGGGGAAATTTCAGTAAAAAATGTTGCTCAAACCGTAGGCGGACCACGGGAGGCAATGGTGCCGCCGGCCAACCGAGTGCCGGGTGCGTGGTAAAGCAAGGAAGCTTTAAGCAGATGTTCCAATGCTGGAGCGGAAATCTGCTGGTCGGGAAGCAACACCGGAGAGGCGTGCCAAATGGTACACAACTGACAATGGTCGTCGTGTTTCACCTGCGTGTTGTGCAGGTGTGGTGTAGCATTGTCGCAATGGGGATCACAATCCGGCAATTCGTGCACATGGTCGTGGTGCATAAGCAGCACGTGTACCGTACCTGTAAACCAGGAACCGGTAAAAAGCAGCAAAGCCATGAAGGCAATGGTAGCTGACCAATGTCGGATGCGAAGAATCAAGTTGTTATTAGAACATGCGAAAATAAGCTTTGTTACAAGGATCGCATTTTTTTTTGTCAAATGCTACGAACAGCCCTACCATCAAAAGTATTTTCGAAGACCCAAAAGGATGATTTTACTGATCCGGTTGCCGTAGGGAGGTTGAAAAAGTCGGGTCAGAGGGAAAAGTCGGTTTTGATACACCACGCCGCGGGGGTTGCTGAACTCAAGAAACCCAAACAATCCGTGCGACTTGCCGATTCCACTGTTGTTCACGCCGCCGAAGGGCAGTTCGCTGTTGTAAAAGTGCACGCCGGTGTCATTCACCACCGTATTGCCGGTGCGTGTTTCGTTTTGGTAAAAGTTGGTGTTGCGTTTGGACGTGCTGAAAATGTACAAGGCAAGGGGTTGTGGTTTGGCATTCACATAAGCTACTGCTTCTTCCGGTGTTTTGAAGGTTCGGATGGGCAGGATTGGGCCAAAAACTTCCTCGTCCCAGATGTTTGCGGTATCGGGCACATCAACCAGCAGTGTGGGCTCAACATAGCGTTCCTTGTCGTCAGTACCACCGCCGAAAACAACCCTGCCGCCGTGTTCCAAAGCATCGGCAAGCAGGCCTTTCATGCGGTTGAACTGTTTATCACTTATCATTCGGCACAAATCGGGCGAAGTTTTGCGAGCTTCCGGAGTTTCCCCGTAAAAACGTTTGAACGATGCCGCCAATTTTTCCAAAAGGGCATCGCGAACATTTTCGTGCACGAGCAGGTAGTCGGGTGCAATACAAATCTGGCCGGCATTCATGGCTTTCAGCCAGGCGATGCTGCCTGCTGCATATTCGAGGTTGGCATTTTCGTCCACGATGACCGGACTTTTACCTCCCAGCTCCAGCGTAACCGAACTTAGGTGTTGGGCTGCTGCACGCATCACCATTTTTCCCACTGCGGGAGAACCCGTAAAAAAGACGTGGTTGAAAGGTTTGTTCAGCAATGCCTGCGCGACATTCGCTTCACCTTCAAAGATGGCCACTTCTTCGGGTGCAAACAGGCTTGCGAGGATGCGGCGTAGTACCACATTGCTGTTTGGTGTAAATTCCGAAGGTTTTAAAATGGCTGTATTCCCGGCTGCAATGGCGGATACCAAAGGCGCCAGGGTAAGATTGAACGGGTAGTTCCAGGGCGAAAGAATGAGACAAACCCCTTTAGGTTCGTACCTTATTTCAGAGCGGGTACCAAACAAAGGCATGGGTGTTGCCACACTTTTGGGTGACATCCAGGACCGCAAATGGCGGATGGCATGCCGAATTTCCGAATTGATAACACCGATTTCAGAGATATCAACCTCGGTAGGACTTTTCCTCAAATCGGCCCACAAGGCATCGTAGATGTCCTGCCTTTGCTCCAGCAAAGCATCGTGCAGGCGCCTGAGTTTGGCAATACGTTCACGGGCGCCCATACGGGCTACCACAAACTGGTTTTGTTTTTGAGCATCAAAAACCCTGTCTATGGCGGATTGCAAGGTAGCATCAGCCAATGGATTTGTACTGGTGTCGGACATGGCGGTTGGTATCAAGGACAATAACATTAAGACGGATTGGTTTTAAAAGGGCCACAACTTAACCACTTCAATCCTAACCCCAAAGTAAATTTTTTGTTCTCCCTTTTGCAGCCAAAACAATACATTATTGGCAATATTCGGCCGTACAACATAAAGTTATCTGAATATTTGCATGGCAACAAGAAAAAGGCAAAATTGTCCGCTGATTACCAAAAAGGTGTTTTAACAACTTCAGGACAATCCTTTTGCGGTATCGTTGCGTTACAGTTACAAAGCGCTGCTTTCGGGCAGCATACACCACACGAGCGTAAGACGCCATATTACTCACCCTAAATTGTGTAAGATGAAGATTAGTGTGCAATCCGTTAATTTCCACGCCGACTCCAAATTGCTGGAATTTGTTGAGAAAAAAGTAAGCCGCCTGGAACGTCTTTTCGACAAAGTTGTTGAAGCAGAGATTTACCTCAAAGTACAGGACACCGGCGCCAAAGTGAAGGAAAAAGTTGCCGAAATCCGTTTGCGTATTCCTGGCAGCAGTCTGGTAGACAAAAAATCGGGTATGACTTTCGAATCCACCATCACCTCAGCCGTAGAAACCCTCAAACGTCAACTCGTTCGCCACAAACAAAAAAACGGTACCGTTAAACGCACCTCTGAAAGGCCTGCCCACGTAGCTCATGACACCTCGGCAGTGCAGGAAGTTGAAGAAGTGGATTAGTGGTCAGTGGTCAGTGGTCAGAAAATTTAGTTTAACCGTTCACAACCATAATTTAAAAGCAAAAAAGATAAAGCATAAAAAAAGACGCCAGGAATCGATTCCTGGCGTCTTTTTTATTTCTGACCACTGACTGCTAGAAGAACTTACTTCTGTTGTCTTTGATTTCAGCTTGTTTTTTAAGTTCAAGCAACAAATTCATACGCACATTGGAGGTAGCCGAGGAGTTGGCCTGGCGGCGGAAGAGCGTAAGATCGGGTGGCGCTGGAAGTTTTGGCTTATCGGTGATGGGCATAAGCACATAAACTCCGGTATTGCCTACAACAGGTTTGCTTACGGAACCTTTGGCCACAAAGAAAGCTGTGCCGACCACACGGGGTTCGGTACCGCCGTTGGGGAGGTATGTCTGCAGAAGGTTAGAGCCTTTGGAGGTATCAATTTTCACTTCCCATTGTGAGGCAAGAGCGTTCAGATCGCCTGCATTTTGCAGTTTACTCAGGATAACCTCGGCCTTTTTGCGGTTTTTAACCTCCATTTCGGCGCGTGTGTTGACTTTGAGCGTAGCCACGCTGGACGAACCGGCAGGACCTATGTTTTTAAGGCCTGCGATCACGTATTTGCTGTCGAAATAGCCTCCGTTGGCATCGCGGAACGAGAAGACGTCTTTGCTGATTTCATCAACATCGGTATCTTCGTTGAATGCCCAACGAACGATTTCACGGCTGTCTTCGCCGACTCCGAGTGTACCTACGGTAAAGTCGTTTTCTTTGAGGCCGGGCACGTTTTGAATCTGGAAGCCGCGTTGACCTGCAAGGGTCAGCATTTCCGAGAGGTTTTTGCTGTCCTGCACAAGCTGGATGGCTTTTTCCTTAAAAGCCTGCTGGGTACCTTTACCGGGCTGAATGCGCTGGCTGAGGTAAACGGCTTTAACGCCGGCTTCGTTTTTGATGAATTTCTTGTCGGTGATTTCAACAATGTGCCAGCCGAACTGGGTGGAAATCTTGTAGAATTTACCCTGAACGCCTGTGTAGAAGCAAACGTTGTTGAATTCGGGCACCATGGCGCCGGGACCGAAGTAACCAAGGTCGCCGCCTTTGGGCGCCGATCCGTCTTCGCTGTTTTTAACCGCCAGCGAATCGAAGCGGAAGTTTCCGCTGTTGAGCAGGCTAAGCAGGCTGTCTATTTTACGTTCCGACGCTGGTGTGGTTCCGCGCGAAAGGATGTGGCGGGCACGTACGGAGTCGGCAATAACTTTACGGTCGATGATTTTGGCTACATTCCAAACGCCACCGTCGAGGAATGGCCCGATGATGGAGCCCAGGGGCTGGCGCATCAGGGTGTCGGCGATGGTCGGGGGAAGGGCCGATTTTTGTTTGTAGCTTCCATCGTATACACCTTCATTGGCAACGACATAAGACGAGTCGTTGGTGGTGGTACGCAGACCGTCAACGAGTTTTTCAACGGCGGTGCGGGCTGCAACGCTGTCGGCCGAACTCGGCAACACATCAATAAATGCATAGCTGATATCGCGGGTTTCGTCCGTCTGATCGTACAGTTTTGGATTTTCTTTCATGTATGCGCTGTAGTCGGCGTCGGTAACGGGTGCATCGGCATCGGTTACTTTTTCGAACGGAATGCGCACATATACGAAATCAACGCGCTCGTTGTTTTCGCGGTAGGTTGCCTCGGCCTGCCATTGAGGCGTATACATACCTTTGGAAACCAGGTTGATGATTTTGGATTGCAGACGGTCTTTGATGACCTCTTTTTCCTGGGTTGCCCAGTAGGCGCGGTTGACCGGATCGGTGAACTGACCGCCTTCGATGGCAGCTTTGATGCTTTGCAGGGTGGCGCGGTTGACTTGTCCGTCGTTGCCGCGGAAACGTTCTGCGATGATGGGGCTGATGTTGTTGCCGAACTGAAGCTCGTTGAGTTCTTCTTTGCCTACACCCAGACCGAGTTCTTCGGAAATTTGTGCAACAAGTGCGTTTTCAACGAAATAATTCCAGATCTGGTTGCGGATTTGAAAGGTGTTGCCCTGGGAGTTGGCGTATACCAATTCCTGGAAGCTTTCAAATTCATTCCTTTTGATTTCTTGTCCGTTCACTTTACCAAGCGTGTTCACGTCGCCGGCGCTGG
Source organism: Saprospiraceae bacterium (assembly GCA_020847915.1). Taxonomy (GTDB): domain Bacteria; phylum Bacteroidota; class Bacteroidia; order Chitinophagales; family Saprospiraceae; genus M3007. The sequence goes on from JADLBE010000315.1 coordinate 14,347, forward strand.
TGCGCTGGGCATTTTCGATGATCTCCATCAAAATGAATCCGCCAAGGGCCAGTGTCATCATAGCGATGAGAATCCAGCCGTTTTTCCGAATCGTACCGATTAAAGCCATTTTTTACTGTAATTGATTGAAAATCAGATTTTTAAATACCAATTGCGGGTTTTTTCAAAAAAGCAAACGCAAAGGTAAACCATTGGAGATGAAAAAATGAAAAATTTTCAGCGTTGTTGCCATGTTTTGGCGTCGGCAAAAACGAATGGCTTAACTTTGCACGCTAAAACCATACTTACGTGCCAGCATCCCTGCCCAAACGCTACCTTGTTACCGCCGCACTGCCCTATGCCAACGGCCCCCTGCACATCGGCCACCTGGCCGGAGCTTACCTTCCTGCCGACATATACGTTCGCTACCTCCGCCTCATGGGACGCGACGTTGTCTTTGTTTGCGGTTCCGATGAGCATGGCGCCGCCATTACCGTGAAAGCACGCAAAGAAGGTGTTACTCCCCGAGAAATCGTGGATACTTACCACGCCAGCCTGCGCGATACTTTTCAAAAAATAGGTATTTCGTTCAACATTTACCACCGCACCAGCGAACCGCTGCACCACCAGACTTCCCAGGATTTTTTCAGGCGCCTCAACGAAAACGGTGAGTTTATCGAAGAAACCACGGAACAGTACTTTGATGAAGTCGCCCAACAGTTCCTGGCCGACCGTTACATTTCCGGTACTTGCCCCGTTTGTGCCAATCCCGATGCTTACGGTGACCAGTGTGAAAAATGCGGCACCAGCCTCAACCCTACCGACCTCATCAACCCGCGGTCGATGCTCAGCGGTACCACCCCGGTAAAACGCCCCACCAAACACTGGTTTTTGCGCCTCGACAAACACGAAAACTGGTTGCGTGAATGGATCAACACCGGAAAAGTAGACGGTGTAGCCCTGCACAACCCCAACGACTGGAAAAACCACGTGGTTGGTCAATGCAATTCGTGGCTTGATCAGGGGCTGCAACCACGCGCCATGACCCGAGATCTCGACTGGGGTGTGGACGTACCTCAGGAGATACCCGACTCGGCTGGCAAAAAACTCTACGTTTGGCTCGATGCGCCCATCGGATACATTTCTGCCACCCGGCAGTGGGCTGCCGACAACGGCAAAGACTGGGAAAAATACTGGAAAGACCCCGAAACGGCGCTTATCCACTTTATTGGCAAGGATAACATCGTTTTCCACTGCCTCATTTTCCCGGCCATCCTGCATGCGCACGGCGAATACATTTTACCGCGCAATGTGCCGGCCAACCAGTTTATGAACCTTGAAGGACGCAAACTGTCGACTTCCAAAAATTGGGCGGTTTGGGTACACGAATTTGTAGACACGTTTAAAGGTCAGGAGGACGCCCTGCGTTACAACATGGCCAAAAACATGCCCGAGCAGAAAGACTCGGAGTTTACCTGGAAAGGTTTCCAGGAGTCTACCAATACCGAATTGGTGAACAACCTTGCCAATTTTGTAAACCGTGTGATGGTGCTCACCCACAAATACTACAACGGACTCATACCCGAACCCGATCCCGAGCAGGCATTTCTGAGCGGCTGGCAACCCGATACCCAGGGTCAGTACAACGAAGAGCTGGGCATACTGCACAAACGGCTGGTTGAGATGGGCCGGGAAATTGAACGGTTCAATTTCCGTGAAGCCCTGCGGATGCTGATGGAAATCTCCGGCGCCGGCAATGCATTGCTGCAATTCAACGAACCGTGGAAAGCTTTTAAGGACAATCCCGCACAAGTACGTGTCGTCCTCAACCTTGCCATGCAGTTTGTGGCCGCCATTGGCGTGGCAAGCCGTCCCTTCCTGCCGTTCACTGCAGCACGCATCAGGCACATGTTGCACCTGCCGCCGCTGGAAGATAACGGTGAGCTGCTTCACCTGCTCAACGAACTGGCAGAAGGCAACCCTACCCTGCCACCACACCATGCCATCAACGAGGCCGAATACCTTTTCACCCGGATACCCGATGAGGTCATCCAACAACAAATAGACAAATTGCAATCCAGCGACCAGCAAAATCAGCCCGGCTCTAACGAACCCGCTGTAAACCAACCCGCCGTTTACAAGGCCCTGGCAGAAACCATCACCTTCGATGATTTCGCCAAACTAGACATCCGTACAGGTACCATCGTGGAAGCTGAAAAAATGGAAAAATCCAAAAAACTGCTGCGCCTGAAGGTTGATCTGGGTTTCGAGCAACGCACGATCCTTTCGGGCATCGCCGAACATTTCAGCCCTGAAGACGTGCTGGGCCGGCAAGTCATCGTGCTTGCCAACCTCGCTCCACGCGTTATGATGGGCGTCGAATCGGCAGGTATGATCCTGATGGCGGAAGATGCCGCCGGCAAACTTTCGTTTGTAGCCCCGTCGGAAGGATGGCCCAACGGTTACGGGGTGAAATAAGTGGCAAGTGGCAAGTGGCAAGTAGCAAGTGGCGTCAGTTCCTGGTTTCTATGGATTAAATTTAGCCATAGATGATTTTGTTACTGACACTTGTCACTTGCTACTTGTCACTTGCCACTTGCCACTTGTCACTTGCCACTTTTTACCAGGTACCAAAGCGGCGCAAACAAAACACCTGCCAGTGCTACCCACGTCAACCATGGCCCTGCGTAACCTATTTCCGGCCGGACTTCGGCGATGAGGCGCCAGGTAAGCATCAAAAGAAGGCCCATGATGCTCAATTTCATCCAACGAATGACCCTGGTGGCGCGAAGGTATTCCCATTCGGCATTTTCAGGCTTAATCCTGTAAGGGTAGTTGAATTTGTCGGGGCGGCGGTTCAATACGGTCATCAGTCCATAAATGAACATAGCGATCAGCGGCAACAGCCAAATGGTCCCTTTTTTTCCCCAGCCGTCAATTTCATCCCGATAGTTGATGTGTATGGGGACGGACTCGGGCAGACCGGCAAAGTTTAGAGCCACAAGGATAACATGTGCTACCAGCAGTGCAACAGCAAGCATTTCCTGCACTTTGTCGACATACGACAACGAAAGTTCTATTTTCGGACGATATTCAGTAGCCATTTTGCAAAATCAATTGTTCAAGTTTACGTTTTGATAATACGGGCGGGATTTTCTCGGGGAATTCCCTCAAATTTAGAGCTCCAACAGCTTTGAGGCAACCCTGCGGTTCGGCGTATTCGTCAAACGTACTACAATTAGGCATTAAGGCATGAAAATAAACGACCATACAAACATGCGGTTTTTAAACGTATTTATCCTTGTTCTGCTTGTTGGTGCCACCCATACCCTTCAGGCACAAACCACTTCGCAAACTTCGTTTGGAAAAAACCGCGTGCAATACCACCGGCAATTCGACGAGTGGCTTGTGTACGAAACCGACCATTTTATAACCTACTGGTATGGCGATGCTCGCAACATTGCCCAGGTGGCCCTGCAAACGGCAGAATACGACTACCCGCAAATTCAGCAATTGCTGGAGCACCAATTGACCGAAAAAGTGGAAATGCTGGTTTTCAGTGATGTCACCGATCTGAAACAAAGCAACATCGGCGAAGAAGAAATATTTCAGATCAAAGCTGGTGAAACCAAAGTTATCGGCAACAAAATCTTTGTAGCTTTCGATGGCGACCACAACCACCTGCGCGCCCAAATTCGGGAAGGCACCGCAGGCGTTTTGCTCAACAGCATGTTGTTCGGTACCAATCTTCAGGAAATTGTTCAAAATGCCGTTCTGCTCAACCTCCCCGGCTGGTATACCAACGGTTTGACGGCATTTTGCAGCGAAGAATGGAGCACCGAATACGACAACCAGCTCCGCGACCTCATGCTGAGCGGCAAATATGAAACTTTCGACCACCTTGCAAGGCAACATCCCCGACTGGCCGGACATGCTTTCTGGTACTACATCAGCCTGCATTTCGGACGAGGCACCGTTTCCAACCTGCTGTACCTTACACGCATCAACCGCAGCATCGACGCCGGTTTTCTCTATGTGCTCGGCGGCGGCTACCGGCGTACCACCGATGCCCTGTTTGAATATTACAAAAACAGGTACGAGGAAGAAGTGCGCGACATGCAGGTTGTTTCCAAAAAAGGCAACATCAGCATTAAAAACAAAAAAAACCTGCCCTTTTCCCAGTTGAAGATCAGTCCCGACGGCAAACGTATTGCCTGGGTAAGCAACGACATCGGCAAGTGGCGTGTGTGGGTACAGGACCTTAAAACCGGCAAGCGCAAAAGCATCATGCGCGGCGGGGTACGCAATGCACTTCAGGCGACGGACTACAATTACCCGCTGCTCGACTGGAACCCCGACAACGAGCGCCTCGGCGTGGTATACGAAAAACGCGATGTGGTTTACCTAACGCTTATTGATCCTGAAAGCGGCAAAAAAACAACCGATGAACTATCTCCAGAATACCAACGGGTGTACAGCATCGATTTTTACAATCCCAACGACTTGCTGCTTTCCGCAGCCGTACGCGGCATTTCCGATTTGTACATCTACCGGCCCATCTCCAAACAAAGCGACCGCATAACACAGGATTTTTGGGACGACCTGGACGCGACGGTTGTGGAGGTGGACGGCCGTAAAGGTGTGCTTTTTGCGAGCAACCGAGATGCCGATACCCTGGCGCCCATGCGCCTCGACACCATCCTGCCCATCAACCGTTTCGATATTTATTACTACGATCTGGAGACCCGCGGCAAGGAACTGGTGCGTGTTACCAATACCCCCCTGGCCAACGAACGCCATCCTGTGGGCATCGACAGCTTGTATTTCAGCTACCTAAGCGATCAGTTTGGCGTGAACAACCGACAGGGCGCATTTATGGAAACCTATACGGCTTACCACCAGCATGTGGTGTACCTCAATGACGGCGCCGAGGTGAAAGCTTTCGACATGAGCAAAAGGGGCGAATGGCCCCTGCTCAAAGTACTCGACATACTTGCCCCGCTTGATACCGTTCTTAAAAACATCGACTCGACCCAGATCGACAGCATCCGGTCCTACCCGGTGTATAAAAAGCGCCCAACCAGCTTCAATCAAACCAATTACGACCGCAACATACTTCAGCAGGATGTTTCACCACGATCGGGTAAGTTGGTTGAAGCCATCGAACGCGACGGTAAAATACAGTTTTACCAACGGCGCCTGGATCCCGACACCAGCGTTTCCGCACGCATCACGCGCTACCGAGAACTTACCTGGCGCGCACTTGGCCTTATACCACCGCCGGGACTGATTCAACACGATACCCTCGTTCGAAAACCTGCTCCTGATTTCGGACATACCCTGCACAACCTTATCGACTCGGTATCGGTTAAAAAAGACATAATCCTTCATGGCCAGGTTGATGACGTGAAAACAAAAGATACCGCGGTAGTGATCAAACCCGAGTGGCTGTTCCAGGTTCCTCCTTATCTGGAAGAACCGGCTCCGGTGTCCGAAATTGCCCAAACAGCGCCCGATGTTTTAAATAACCAGCCACCTGCAGCCGTTGATACCGTAAATCCACCGGCGGTAGTGGAAATAGGTGCGCCAACGGTGGTTGAACAGCCCTCCAAACGCGAAGTAAAACCAACCAAACCACAAGTTGAAGTTGGCAAGCAGGAAGGCGTGTTGCGTTTCAACCCGGGCCGCATCATCCCTTACCGGTTGAAATTCCGCTCCGATTTTTTCTCCACTACCCTCGACAACAACCTGTTGTTTGAGGGCCTCGAAAGTTATGCCGGTACCGTAAGCGAATTTACCACACCTCCTCCGGGCATTTTGGTGCGCGCCAATTTTAAAGACCTGCTGGAAGATTACGTTATCGAAGCCGGGTTCCGTCTGCCCACCACCTTCAACGGTACGGAATATTACCTCTGGCTAACCGATAAGAAACACCGTATCGACAAACGGTATGCGCTGTATCGCAAAACGACCGTAAACTCTTCCGACCGTGATTTTGCGGGAAATCCGCCACAACCCATACAGGTACGCACCAATACGGTGCTCGGACAATATGAACTGCGTTATCCGTTCAACCCATTTTTCAGCGTGCGCGCCATGGGTACCCTGCGTCAGGACCGGAGCATCGTCCTGTCTGCCAACCGTCCTACCCTGGAAGCGCCCGACTACAAAGAACAACGCGCAAGCGTTCGCCTGACTGCGGTGTACGACAACATCGTGGACGTGGATCTCAACCTGAAAACAGGCACCCGTGCCCGTGTTTTTGTGGAAGCAGTGAAACGTTTTGAATTCAATACCCAGCCTGAATGGAGCCTCAAATTGAACAGCGGGTTTATGACGGTGGTTGGTATCGATGCTCGTCACTACCAGCGACTCGACCGGCGGTCCATCCTTGCTGTCCGTTTTGCTGCCCAAACTACTTTTGGATCCGAGCGCATTTTGTACTACCTCGGCGGTGTCGACAACTGGCTTTTTCCACAGTTCAACGACAACATACCCGTTCCGCAGGAGGGCAATTTTGCTTACCAAACCCTTGCCGCCAACATGCGCGGTTTCAAGCAAAACATCCGCAATGGCAGCTCCTACGGCTTGATAAACACCGAACTTCGGGTGCCCATCTTCAAATATTTTTCCAACAAACCTGTTTTGGGAAATTTCTGGCGCAACTTTCAGCTTGTTGGTTTTCTTGATGCCGGCACCGCCTGGCAGGGCACCAGTCCGTACAGTGGCGACAATCCGCTCAACACCGTGTTTCTTTACGGGGGTCCCATCAACAATCCCAACGTGATCGTAAAAGTGAACTACTTCCGCGATCCTCTGGTGGTGGGTTACGGATTCGGCGCACGTGCACTTATTTTCGGTATGTACCTGCGATTCGATTATGGTTGGGGTATCGAAACCCGCGTGGTGCAGGACCCCATTTTCCACTTTGCTTTGGGAACTGATTTTTAAAGCTGCATAGATTTCAGTTGCCGGGCTACAATCGGCAACTGAAATCTATGCATTTTTTTAAGCTATGGCCATCTTTTTCTCCGTTACGGCTTCGCCCAACCAGAAAAAGTTGTTTAAAAAAGTTTGTACGTTTTTTTCAAAAACAGGATCAAGCAGATCGCCGTTTTCATCAAAACGCTGGGCTACCTGTCCAACCGTAAGCATCTGAGGCAACGCGTAACCGCCGATGCCCAGCACAAGTTGCTGCATGGCAAGCGCAGCGCGCATGCCGCCCATCATGCCGGAGGTTACCGATACCACACCAACAGCTTTGCGCTGAAATTCACCTTCCTTGAGGTAGTCCACGGCATTTTTCAAAGCTGCCGTGTAACTTCCGTTGTATTCAGGCGACACCATAATGTGTGCATCCGATTGTTTGATTTTTTGCGCAAACTCCTCCAGTCCCGCAGGTGGATGCGGTAGCCTGTGCAAAACTTCTTCCATGAGGGGAAAACGGTACTCCGCCAAATCGACGACTTCTGCTGTATGCTGCCCCTGAATATTGATGTAATTTGCAAGGCCAACCGCCACGCGATGCGAAAGACGGTTTATACGGGTGCTGCCCGAAAGTATGGTGATGTGCATGGTGTTATTTTGAAAAAACGTGTTTGTTTTTGAAGGACTTAAAACGTTTGCTCTTTGAAAAAGTTTACTTTGTTTGCGACGAACAGTTGGTGGCTCATGCGCAGCAAGCGACGCCCTCATTCCTTTCCTTGGTTGCGAAGGGCAACTGTAAGGGCGCCCTGCATGCTCCTAACGACCCACAACCTTTAAACTTTAAACTTTAAACTTTGAACTCCGCACTTTTCCTCGACCGCGACGGCGTACTCAACGAACGCCTTGTGGGCGATTACGTTAAATCGCCTTCTGAGCTTGTCCCGGTACTACATCTGGCCGAAACCATGGCTTTGTTGTCGCAGTTTTTTTCCCCCATTGTGGTGGTGACCAACCAGCAAGGCATCGGCAAAGGGCTGATGACGGAGGCCGATCTTAAACGGGTACATGAAGCCTTAAACGCCGAAGCTACACGCCTAGGTGGCCGCATTGATGGGTTTTACCATTGTCCGCACCGAAGCGATGCCGGCTGCAATTGCCGCAAACCAGGTATTGGTATGGCCCTGCAGGCCAAAGCGGATTTTCCACAAATTGATTTTCAAAATGCCTGGATGGTAGGCGATTCGGTTTCCGACATGGATTTTGCGCATAACGCAGGCATGCACCCTGTTTTTATACATGGGAAAGAAGAAGATTCGGAAAAAATCAAATCGAAAACACCGGAACACACCTTCGAAAATCTGGCTGCTTTTGCCCAATTTGTTAAAGTTTTCTGGAGCTGAAATAGCCGTTTAAACAACTGCGTTTCAAAATCACTTCATTGTTGAAATGGTTCCTGACGCCGCAAGGCGTTTTCTCCCCGTTCCCGATTTCCGGCAAAATACGGTCCTTTCAGGGCTCTTCTTTGGCTTGTTGTGGTTCCACACGGGCCCTTTACTCCTATTTTCACATTACTAAACACGGTTAACACATGTACACACTGCATCACATGCGGAAGGTCCTGCTATGGGCTTTCCCGGGCGGACTATTGCTTGCCGCCAACATTGCCACGGCCCAACCCCTAGCCAAACCCCTCGATTCGGAAACAGGTCCGCCCTTGCCGCTCAACGACATCGTGGAGCGAAGGGTGATCCACGAAAAACGCACCCTGGATTATCCTCCCCTGCGCGAATCCGACATCTTGTGGGAAAAACGACTTTGGCGCGTCATCGATGTTCGGGAAAAGATGAATCTTCCCTTTGCCAATCCCGAAGCGCCGTTGGTGAGTCTGCTCAGCGAGGCCGCACAAAACGGCAACCTGCCCCTGTATACCTCCGAAAACTTTACAGAAAGGCTTGATTCTGACGAAATTCTGGCAACGATTTCCAAAACCGACACCATCATACGTGTTAACCCCGAAACCTTTGTGGAAGAAATAGCGATCGTCAGGAACCAATTCAATTGGGAAGATGTCAAACGGTACCGCGTATTGGAATCGTGGTATTTCGATGCCCGCACTTCGCAACTCCGGGTACGTATCCTTGGCATCGCTCCTTTGTACCAGTCTGTCGACGACAATGGCAATTTCCGCTTCGAAATTCCGCTGTTTTGGGTGCATTACCCTTCCGCCCGTCCCCTCATGGCGCAGTGGCAGGCGCGCACCCACGGCAACAACTGGTCGGCCACAACCACCTGGGAGGACATGATGGAGATGCGTTACTTCGCCTCTTACGTGACCAAAGAAAACAACCTGTACGACCGAAGGCTGGAGGATTACCTCTCCGGACCGGACCTGTTGTTCGCTTCCGAAAATATCGAACTCGAGCTGTTCAACCGAGAGCACGATCTTTGGCAACAGTAACAATTCAGGGTGTTGGGTTTGTGTATGCCGGCTAGCC
>JADLBE010000316.1 GCA_020847915.1 Saprospiraceae bacterium
CACTGCCGGTTTGTAATCCACGCCTGTTTCCTGAAACCTGTCGACACTGCGCAACACACGTTCCACCTCCCAAAAGAAAAGGTCGGGGTAAAAATGCGATTCGTGGTAACTTTTGCGGATGCTTTCGCGGATCAGCCGGGCCTGGATCAAAACGCCTTCGCGCACGGGTTCGGCGAAAAGTTGTTTGTCGTCAACGTCGTTGGAGGCCAAAAAAGTAAAAGCCTGCGGCGCCCAGTCGCATCCCAGCAAACGCAGCATTTCCTGCTGCCAATCTGTGCGTGACTTGATTTTGGCCAATGCCTTTTCACGCACGTCCTGGTCGTGGTTGGCATCTGTAAACACAAGGATGAACACCATGTTTTTCGACACGTCGCAATTGTCGATGTCGTCGAGGTGGCTTTGATGAATTTTATCTTCCCGCTGTTTGTTGTATTCCACGGCCTCTGAAGCCCTGATTTGACTCAGTTGCATCCAACCCATCAGGGAGCCACCAATGCCTACTGCAGTGAGGGTGGTGAGTACCACCAGCGGTCCCCGGTAAACAGCCGGATGCAACGTGGCGCGCAATTCGGGATTGATCAGAATGAACCCGACTGCAATAAGGATAAACGGAAACAAGACGGGTGCAAAAGCGCCATACAACCGCAACACGACAGGAACCGGGCCACCTTCGTTTTTAAACAAAGCACTCAGGGCTGTGAGTACAAGGGCGCCCAACAAAACGCCCGACGTGATCAGGAAGCGGTTGGCGCCGTTGGGTGATACCCAGTCGAACCCGTTTTTCGTTCCCGCAATTACAGCCGCCAGGATGAGCACCACCGACAAAGCACCGTTCAGGATGATGATGCCCCAGGCATAACCCATTACAGCGTCTCCCCCGCGGGGCACACGCGTGTACATGGCATTCAGAAGCATTACATAAAGGAAGGCGGCAATTATGAGCAGGGTGTTTCCGAGAAAAGTCATGGATGTTCAGGATTTTGATCCCGAAAGTAGCATGCCGATGAGCACGGTTTCTAAAATATTCCTGCAAACGCACCCAAACCGCCATTGAAACGTGGCAAATCGACCATCAAATCATTCTCCATACAACCACTTCAGCGTATTTTTATAAAACACCTTCTCCAACACATCTGCTCCCAAATCCATTTTTTCCAAAAAGGCGCCGATTTCCAAATCGCCCAACGGAAATGGGTAATCGGAGCCCAAACAAATTTTTTCGTCGCCCACCATTTCCAAAATGTATTTAAAAAGTCTTGGATCGTGCGTGGCCGAATCCACCCAGAACTTGCCCAGGTAAGCATCGGGTGAAACAGGGTTGTCGATGGCTACGAGGTCGGGCCGACAATTGTAACCGTGCTGTATACGTCCCAGCGTGGGCAAAAAAGAACCTCCCGCATGCGCAAAACACACGCGCAACGAGGGCAATTTTTCGAAAATACCGCCGAATATGAAGGAGCACACCGAACGGGCTGTTTCGGCAGGCATACCCACCAGCCACGGCAGCCAGTAGCGGCGCATGTGCTCTTCACCCATCATGCCCCAGGGGTGTACAAACACGGCCATGTTGAGTTCCTGACAAGCTTCAAAAATGGGGAAAAATTGCTTTTCGTTCAGGTTGAGCTGGTTCACGTTCGAACCGATTTGGATACCCGGGAAACCCAAGGCATGGATACGGTGCAGCTCTTTGAGCGCCAACTCGGTGTCCTGCATGGGCAGGGTACCCAGGGCGATGTAGTGCTCTGCGTAATCGTCCACCACGCCTGCCAGGTGGTCGTTGAGGAACATGGAAAGATCGAGCGTATCAGCAGGTTTGGCCCAATAGCTGAACATGACAGGAATCGTGCAAACCACCTGTACGGCTGTTTTGTGCTGTGCATATTCGGGGATACGTACCTGCGGGTCCCAGCAATTTTCAGCGATTTCGCGGAAAAAAGTGTCACCCTTCATCATGCGGGCAAAACCCTTGCGGTGGTGTTCGAGGTGTATAAAGTCTCCGTACCCGAACTTGTCTGCAAAATTGGGCAGCTTTTCGGGCAGGATGTGGGTGTGCATGTCGATCTTATGCATGGGGAGGCTTGGCTAAATGAGGTGTCTCGCTGGCGTTTCTAATGAACCACTCGGCTGATTGGCTATCGCGCCAACCACGAAGTGGTTGAATATGAATAGCTCCGGGTGAAACCCGGGGTAAGGATACCCACAGTCCCGCAACCGCGAAGCGGTTGAATATGAACTCATTAAAGCTATTGCACAATACATTTCTATTCATCAAATCAGTCTTTTTGAATTAAAGTATGATCATAGCCTTTTCCTGGCTGAGTTCATATTCAACCGCTTCGCGGTTGCGGGCCGTGGGGCGTACGGTCCCCGGGTTTCACCCGGAGCTATTCATGTTCAACCGCTTCGCGGTTGGCACACACGGTTCATTCTCGGTTTGAAATTGCTCAAAAGGGCCGAAGCGCCTATCAACATGACACTGTGTTTTGGGGAGGAGGAGGGAGAGCGCCCGCGCTCTCCCTCCTCCAATATGTCTTGAAAAGTGTCATGTCGAGCGTTAGCGAGACACCTCATTTACCCTGACTCATTAGTACCGTAGGGAGACATCATGGTTAATCTCGCATTGTTTATTTTTTCACCATTTTTCCACTCATCACACCCTGCTCTGAACGCAGTACCCAAACATACAAACCGGCATCAACACCTGCCATCGGCACACGCACGATGCTCAACACGTCGCTGTTTGTCCAGCTGCGGTTGAAAACAAGTTTGCCCTGCACATCATACACGTCGAGCTGCAAAGCGCCGACGGCATTTTTCAGGGTAAACAAAGCTTCGTTCGAAACCGGGTTGGGTGTAAGTGCAACATCTAGACCAGTTTTGGGCTCCTGGCTGCTCACGTATAACAATGCTTTTTCAACGGCTGCAAGGGCGTCTACACGACCAAATCCGTAGGCGTAATTGGGCAGCGAATTGCCGGGTATGCCGCATTGGTCGCCGTCGGCGAGGAACACCGCCGTTTCTTCAATGATGGTTTCGATGGTCTCTACGTCGCCGGCCAGGTCGGGGCGCGCGCTGATGACCAGGGCCACAAGTCCTGCCACGTGCGGACCGGCCATGCTGGTGCCGCTGAAGTTGGCGTAGTTGCCGAACGGTGTGCTGGAACGTACGCTCACGCCGGGCGCCGACACGTTGGGTTTGGCGCGGTTGCTGCCGTCGATGGTTACCGGACCGCGGCTGCTGAAACCTGCGATGGTATCGTCGGAGCGGGTGGCGCCGATGCTGAAACTTTCTTCAAAATAGGCGGGTGGTTCGTTGCCCGAACTGCAGCCGCTGCCGAAGTTGCCGTTGCTCACCACCACCACTACGCCTGAAGCGCGCAGGTTGATCACGGCGGTGCGCATGAGGTTTTCAATGGCCACGTCGTTGCAACCTTCTGAATCGGAGCAGTACCACGAGTTGTTGATCACGTGGGGCGCTTTGGTCGGGTCGGGGTTGAGGTTGTTGAGGTCGGTAGGGGCCAGGAACCACTCGAAACATTCGATGTAGCTGGAAGGTTTGCCCCAGCCGCGTTCCATGTTGCGGCAGCCCACCCATTGTGCGCCGGGCGCTACGCCGATCTGGTTGCCCTGAAAGTCGTCGCCCGTCATGGTACCCATGGTGTGGGTGCCGTGCGAACCGTCGTCGCAGGGTTGGACGCTGTTGAACCCACAAGGGTTGAGCGAATCGCCGTTGAGGGGTGATGGTTCGTGGATGGCGTCGTGCCAGTTGTAGGTATGATTTGCCGAGCCGGCCACGTTGTTCCAGCCGCGGTAGTGGGGTTGTATGGCGGGGTGTTGCCAGTCGTAACCCGTATCGGCGCCGCCGATGGTGATGCCTTGTCCGGTGTAACCAAGCGCCCACACACTGGGGGCATTGATTTTGGCCACACCCCATTCCACGGCGCCGCGGTCGGCCACGGGAGCAGTTTCCTGGGCTACCGGACCTTCAAAAAAGGTCCAGGGATCGAGGGCGATGCGCGACACCTCCTTAAGCTCGGCCAGTTGGCGGAGCAGATCGGCGTCGGCTTTTTCTATGGCGATGGCGTTTACGATGTAAAAGCTGTTGGCGTAAGCCTGTTTTTGGGACAAAATGCGCAAAGCGCCGGCCTGGGTGCGGGCAGCGGTGGCACGTAATTGTTGAAACGTAAAATGGGCGCGTGCGTCTTTGGTGGGCAGGTAAGCGGCAGCGCTTACGTCGGCCTGTTCGGCAAACATCACCACCACATCGGGTTGGGAACCCTGTTGCAAAGCGGCGCGGACTTCCGGAGCGAGTTTTTCACGCCAGGTGGATTGGGCGGTCAGGGATAAGCCACAGAGGGCAAAAAGGAGTACAAACAAACAGTTCTTGTGCATGCGGAGATTTTTTTACCTGCCAAAGGTACATCTGCATACGCAAAACAGCCCGCCAAAATGTGCAAAACCCTATCTTTGGACCAACAAAAACAGAAAGATTATGAAAATCGCCATAGGCTGCGACCACGCTGGATTTGATTACAAAGACGGCATCGTCGCCATGTTGCAATCGGAAGGGCACATGGTGCTCGATTTCGGCACCCACAGCAAAGATTCCGTTGATTACCCCGATTTCGTTCACCCCGTGGCTTCCGCCGTGGAAAGTGGACAGGCAGATTTCGGCATCGTGCTTTGCGGCAGCGGAAATGGGGTGGCCATCACCGCCAACAAACACCAGGGCATTCGTGCCGCCATTACCTGGACGGAAGAGCTGGCTGCCCTCGCACGCCAGCACAACAACGCCAACGTCATTGCTTTGCCCGTCCGTTTTGTGCCCGAAATTCTGGCCCAGGCCATGGTGCGCATTTTCCTCAGCACCGATTTTGAAGGCGGCCGGCATGCCGCCAGGGTGGATAAGATTGCGTGTTAGTTTAAAGTTTAAAGTTTAAAGTTTAAAGTTTAAAGTTTAAAGTTTAAAGTGGCGTTGGGCTTGGGATTTGTGGTTGGGTAAGGATTTGGATAAAGCGTTTAAATGTAG
>JADLBE010000317.1 GCA_020847915.1 Saprospiraceae bacterium
CGACACTCCCGGCACGGCGACAAAAGGAATTGTTTTCATTTGGCTCCGGCTCTTTTGCCGGCGTCCTTGACATTTGGGTAATTTGGCTTCGTGGGGTTTGACAGCAATATTTTGTTTTCGAGGCTTAGAGCTTTAATCTTCGGGGAAAGGAGGCGTTGGTGAAAAATCTGCCGCGACAACGTTTACCGCTATCGCGGCAGGAACCAATGAATTTCCTCCTGTTATACTCTTGTCATGCCGGGGGGCTGTTGTTGTTGGCCCCCATTCGGGCATAATTTGTAAATTTGCGTCGGCCCATTGTTGCGGCCGAAATCTTTGGAAAGGTGTTTTGCGTTTTCATAAGCTCTTTTGGTTGTTGTTTTTGTTGATGCAAAGATCCGATGAGAATGTTTACCGGAAAATCGCATGAAGGGGTGATACCACAGGAATACGAACCCCATTACTTGCCACTCTACCGCATATTGATGTGATCGCTGTGTTTCGAATACAAAATCATAGACGGGTAGCTCTGCTTTTGGGGTTGGGTATGATGCCCATTTTTTTTCTGAAAGCTCAAAATGCCACGATGGCTTTGTCGCACCTGCGTGTGGCAGATGGGTTGTCGCACGAAATGGTGAACAACATCGCCAAGGATACAGCGGGGTTTATGTGGTTTTCCACCATTGACGGACTTACCCGGTACGACGGCAGGCAGTGCGTGGTGTTCCGCCATCGGGAGGACGACAGTTTGTCGCTGCCTTCCAACAATGTATTTTGTACCGCTGTTGATCCCAACGGGCGTATGTGGGTATCTACCGATAACGGCCTTTGTTATTACAATGCAGCATCCCGTACTTTTCATACCCTACAGATCAAACAACCCGGAGCCACCAAAACCTACACGGGTTTTGTTTCGGGGTTGACATTCGATACCCAGGGCAACGGTTGGTTTTTGATCGATCAAAACCTGGCGAAAATGAACCTGAATACCCTGGGTTTGACCTTCCATGCCGTGCCCGACAGTTTGAGGGGCGCCTCCGGGCTTATGCGTGATTCACGTGGACGTACATGGGTGAATGCCAACGGCGGTTTGTATCAATTCGATGAACAAACCGGCAAATACCATCTCAAGCTCAGCAAAAACCATCCGGAAGAAAAAAAACGCTGCAGTCCCGGCCAGGTGGTGGAAGACCACAATGGCCAGCTGTGGGTGGGTTCCTGGGGAAAAGGTTTATTCAAATACGACGAAGTAACCGGAAATTTTGAGGACTTCCCCGACGGGCCACAAATCATGACAGGCCTGGCGCCGCAACGCCAACCCGACGGTTCGGTGGTGTTTTGGTGCGGCGGTAATGCGACAGGATTGTATTTGTATTACCCGACAACAGGCGTCAGTTACAATTTTGCACCCAATCCGTTTGAGCCGTTTGCACACAACAACACCATGGCCCGGGTGGTGTACATCGACCAACAGAACGGTATCGTGTGGATTGGCACCGAGGACGGCGTGGAAAAATACGATCCCGCCGATTTGAAGTTCGAACGCATCGTGGTTGCCGAACTGGCGTCCGACAACCAGTTTACAGCCATTTCCGGTGTGGTGCAGGACCGCAACAATCCCAACCGCTACTGGATTTCGGTTTGGGGAAAAGGTTTGTTCGAATGGGATCGAAAAAACAATACGTTTCGAAGGGAGTGGGGCAAAACGGTTTTGTCGAACGACGAACTGTTCGACCTCGAACAAGACCAGGCGGGCAAACTTTGGCTCGCCGGATTCAAAGGTATTGACGTGTACGACCCCAATACCCGGCGCGCAAAAACCATTCCCCTGCCCCAACCCCTCACACCCAACATCAACCACAAGGTGCTGGATTTGCATTTTTCGGACGACGGCAAACTGTGGATCGGTACCAATTACGAGGGTTTGTACTGCATGGATTCACCTACCAGTCCCATGCGGCACATCAATCTGGAAGTCGACGGCAAGGTTGTTGGTCCACGACTGGGCATCAACGATGTTTCGGAAGACGCCCAGGGGAGAATCCTGATCTCCCACTACAACGGTTTTTTTCGTTACGATCCCACAACCGGAAAAACCCAAAACCTGCTCAAGCTCGAAGACAAACAACGTCACGTCCGTGATTTTTTGCTCGACAAACAAAACCGGCTTTGGGTTGCTACCAACGAAGGCGTGTTGCAACTCGACAACAACGACCGTGTCCGACGCGTCATCAACTGGAAGGATGGCCTTGAAAACCAAAGTGTAACCGGACTTGAAATGGACGCCGAAGGCAGGTTGTGGATGGGAACCTCGAACGGTTTGTACCGTTACGATCCGAGAAACAGTCAAATGAACCGCTACTCCATCAAAGATGGTCTTTTCGGCAACTCCATCGAGGGGGCTTTCCATTCCTTAAACGACGGACAATTGTTTGTCGGTTTTGCCTATTCCTTCAATCTTACGCAGCCCAATGCACTACCCATCAGTTTGACGCCACCCAAAGTGGTGCTCGACGGCATCAAGGTGCTCAACCAGGCAAGGCCCCTGCCCACCAAGGGCAAACTTACCCTCCTGCCCGGTGAAAATGTGGTCTCGTTTGATTTTGCCGTGCTTAGTTATACCCAGCCCGGACAAACGGTTTTGGCTTACAAACTCGAAGGGTTCGACGAAACCTGGATCGAAACCCAGCAAAATACCATTACGTATACCAACCTCGACGGCGGCAATTATACCCTTCAGGTACGCGCACGCAACCGCGACGGGGTTTGGAGCACCCACTCCTACAGCCTTAAACTCAGGGTGATACCGCCATTCCACCAAACCTGGTGGTTCCGACTGCTGATCCTGATTTTTGTAGCCGGCATTGCCGCCTTTGTGGCCTGGTACCGACAATTGGAAAAACGCCGCCTCGATTCCATACGCCGCCGTATTGCGCGCGACCTGCACGACGACATGGGAAGCACCCTGTCCAGCATCCGTTTTTTCAGCGAAGTCGCCCAAAACCGGCTGGGCGACAGCAACCCGGAAACCTCGTCGCTCCTGCAACGCATCGCCCAAAGCGCCGCCGATTTGTCGGAAGCCATGCAGGACATCGTGTGGGCCATCAACGTGCGTTTCGATAAAATCGACGACCTCGCAGCGCGTATGCGCGAATTCGGCATCAAAATTTGCGAAGCAAAGGATATCAAATATGTGACCGACATGCCAACACAATGGCCGGCCAGACAACTTCGGCCCGACCAAAAACGCAACATTTACCTTGTATATAAGGAAGCCATGAACAATGCCGCCAAATACGCCGGCGCCAGCGAAATACAAGTAAAACTCAACATACAAGGCAAACAATTGCTGCTCGAAATCAACGACAACGGCAAAGGTTTCGACCAAACAAGCACAGCCATGGGCAACGGCATCATCAACATGCGCCAACGCGCCACCGACATCGGTGGAAGTCTGGAAATAACCAGTCATGCGGGTAAAGGCACCCAAATCGTACTAAAGGCACCCATTACTTAGCACCAAACCGCATTTTCATGCGATTGTAGGCCACATGAAGTTGGTCGTACCTTTGCACCATAATTTACAAAGCAATGGACAAACCCATCACCGTACTGCTCTACGAAGACAACCGCGACTTGCGCGAAGGCATATCTTTCCTGCTTCAGGCCACCCCCGGCATCGTACTCGCTGCCGCTTGTCCGCATGTGAACAACCTCAAAGCCGATCTCGCCGCGTATACCCCCGATGTGGTGCTTACCGACATCGGTATGCCCGGCATGACCGGCCTTGAAGCATTGCCCATCATCAAAGCCACCAATCCGAACATCCAGGTGTTGATGCTCACGGTTTTCGACGATGATGAGCGCATTTTTCAAGCCATTCGGGGCGGCGCAAGCGGTTATTTATTAAAAAACACACCACCCGCCGAAATCATCCAGGCAGTGTTCGACGTGTTCCGCGGCGGATCACCCATGACCTCCAGCGTGGCCCGCAAAGTGCTACAGCATTTCCAGCAACCCGCCAAAGTATCTTCCTCCGAACAACTGCTTTCGGCCCGCGAACAGGACATCCTCAAAGGCCTGATGAAAGGATACAGCTACAAACTCATCGCCGACGAGTTGCACATCAGCATCGATACCGTGCGCACCCACATCCGCAACGTGTACGAAAAATTGCAGGTGAATTCGAAAACGGAGGCCATTTTGAAGGCCATGAAAGATGGATTTTTGGGCTAGTAGCTTACCGCCAGGCAACTCGCACCTTCTTCATATTTGTCTACAAAATCGACCTTGAACAATGCCCGGCGTTGTTCAAGGTCTTTATTTTTCCTTTAGCATCCATTCAAGCAAATCCTTAGCATCCACAATCGACCAGGAATGCGGATGCCTGTGGCCGCCATTCACACGGTAACCCTTATTTTCCGTGGTAATGAAATCCACATGTTTGAAACCGGCTTTTTTAAGGTCCTTGGATAAGTTTTCCAACATAAAAGCATTCAAATCCTCGTAGGTGCGCTGGCGGTTGGTTTGTTGCCAGTCGAGTGCAGGTTCGGTGTACAAACGCACTTTGATGTTTTTCAAAGCCGCGACGTTGTGGGTGTTGTGTTTCGAAAAAAGGTAAGGCGATTGGGCTTCGTAGTTGTGCAAACTGTCGGTCGGTGTACCCAGTGCAGCGTCCATCGTTGAAATGATCATACGGCCTTCACTCACGGCGCCGCCGTTTACATTGCGCCGGATGTCGTTTTGGGCCGCGAGGTACAACCTTTCGATATCGACGGGTGAATCGACGACAAACACGCCGGAGGGTTGTTTGCCGTCCTTCGTTTCCGCCATGTGATTGGACAAGAGCAGAGCCACGTTGCCGCCGCTCGAAAAACCGCCGAGGTAAAAAGGAACATCGCCGATGCCGCCAAGGGCTTCGGTGATCCAGTCGCTCAGGTCCTGTTTTTCCGTTTTTGTCAAATACAAATGCTGGTTAAAAGCCATAAGCAAAACGGCCACATCAGCGCCCACAGCGTGATCCACGATTTTTTTTGCTTCAATTTTAATGTTGTCCCGCGTTTCGAAATACCCTGGGAACAACACCAGCACAGCTTTAGGTTGGTTGGGCAGGATCAGTTCGTAGCGGTCGTCGACGATGGTGCGTGTTTCCGGCTGGGCGGTACACGACAGGCTTGTAGCCAAAAAGAGGACAAAAAAGGCTAAGGTTTTCAAAGGCTATGGTTTAAACAGGTTCAATCAAATCCCACAAATTTCCGTACAAATCGGCAAAAACTGCAACGGTGCCATAGGGTTCTACGGAGGGTTCGCGTACAATGGTCACGTCCTGGTCGAGCAGGTTTTGGTAATCGCGCTGAAAGTTGTCGGTATGTAAAAACAGGAAAACCCGTCCGCCGGTTTGGTTGCCTATTCTGCTGCTTTGATCGCCGTTGGCGGCTTTGGCGAGCAGAAGCTGGCAACCGTCGGAGCCTGGAGGCGCAAGCAGTACCCAGCGTTTTTCGGACGACAGCGAAATGTCCTGCACCACGGTAAAATGCAGTTTTAGGGTGTAGAACCTGATGGCTTCATCGTAATCGGCCACCACGAGGGCGATGTGTACGAGTTGTTGTTTCATCGGTTGCCGAGCCATTCAAAAAGCATACGGTAAGCTTCATCGCGCACGGGTTTGGGCGAAAGAATAAGGTCGTGCATGCCATTTTTCACCACCTTGATGGTGCAGTTGTTTTTGATTTTCCGCGATTGTTCTTCGATGTGTTCCACATTGAGAATGGCATCGCCGGTGAGCATGTTGTCGTTCCATTTTTTGTTGTACACGGAATTGTCGGACCTTAGTACCAGCACAGGTTTGCCGATGGTTAGCCCTTTGTGTACGGTTTCGTGGCCCTGGTGTATGGCATTGATGAAACCGTAATTTACGGGCGGTGAAACGTGGGGTTTCCAGGTGAGGTTGTAGTCCCATTCACCTTTGTCTTTGTAGTACAAACTTTTGCCGTAGATGTCTGAAACACCACCTTTCAAAATTTTATCCGGTTTTTTGCGGCCTTTTTTGGAAACAGCCGGGATGGCTTTTTTTTGCAAACCTTTCAGGTTGAAGTCAAAAAACGGGCTGTTCAAAAAAACGGCGTCGAATTTTTCTTTACCCAAACGGCTTTGTGCGTAAAGTGAAACGGTGAGTCCGCCTGTGGAATGTCCGCTCAACAGGATATCGGTACAACCTTCGCTGCGCATGATGCTGAGCGCTGTGTCGAGGTCGGCGAAATACTCGGCCAGGTCGCGCAAATTGTTCATTTTTTGGTTGGGCAGGATGGAGCGTCCGTATTTGCGCAGGTCGATGGCATAAAACCGGTAACCGTGGGAGATGAACTGTGCGGCCATTTCTTTTTGGAAAAAGTAGTCGTTGAAACCGTGTACGTACAACACGGCTTTACCGCCTTCGAGGCTGCCTATTGGTTTGCGCACGAGGGTGCACGTCACCTTGCCTTCGTAATCATCGGGCATTTGAAGGGTGGCTTTTTCGAAGCCGTCGCCGAGGTCGTCGGGTTGGTAGCTGGGTTGGGCGTGGGAGGTTGCGTAAAGGCATATGAGCCAGGCAAAAAGCAGAAGAAAACGATTCATAAGTATGAGGATAATGCCATGCAAGTATAGGCTTTTTTGACTTCGCACCAGTTTTCACGCCTCTATGGTGTGGCAATTACATTTTATAAACACCAACACCGATGGCATAACCCCAGGTTTTACCGTCTGTGTGGTAAATTCTGATCTTGTTGCAGGCTCTTCCAAGATCAATTGGTAGCCATGATTTTCCTCCATCGGTGGTTTCGTAACCGATGTTCATGGTGCCTACAAAGCCGTGCAATTCGTCGATGAAGCCAACACCGAATTCACGGGCCTGGGCGTCGGTGCACAAAGGAAGTTCCTGCCATGTTTTGCCGCCATCGGTGGTTTTAACGATGCGTTGTTGAGCTACTTCCGGGTCGGGGTTGTAAGATTGTATGGTCGCATAACCTACCTGGCGCGAAGGGAATGCTATTTTCCAGGTCGTTTCGAAAGGGCGGCTGGATTGGTACACATTGTGCCAGGTTTCCCCACCGTCTGTGGTATGCAGGATGAGGGCATTGGATTGGGTGATGTCGTCGCTGGTTGCAGCGCAGGCGAAGCCTTCTTTTTTATCCAGCATACGGATGTCGAACAACATCTTTGCCGCTTCGTCGAGCGATTTTGAAACAAAGGTTTTTCCACCGTCGTGGGAGGTGATGGCCATTGCCGGCGAACCTACGCGGCCCACGGCGTAAACATGGTATTTGAAATCGATTTGTCCGTGGTTGATGTATTGTTCTTTCACGATGTCGATGGCGCAAAGACCTTTTACGTAAGGCCCTGTGTAGGGCGCCGGCGACCAGGTTTTACCGCCGTCGAAGGTTTGGTACAGCGGCATCGTGTCGGTCACATTGGGAAAATAATCGGTACCCACGGTACCGGCAAAGCCACGCAAACCATCGATGAAGGCGATGCAGCGAAAAAAGGTGCCCTTTTGTTCGATTTGTTTGGTCCATGAAACCCCGCCATCGGTGGTTTTGAAAATTTTTCCAAACCCGTTCACGTACCACCCTGTGTTTGGATCGATGAAAAATATATCATCTTGTTTTCCCGGATATGCTTCGGTATTGAGTTTTTGCCAAAGGGCCGTTTGGCAAAAAGTGTATGATGCAAAAAGGGTAAAAATGGAAATCGCAAAAATTTTTTTCATAGTGGTATTTTTAGATCATGTTTGTCGGGCAATGTGAACAAATATGAAAAGTAACCACCTACTTATTTTTTTGTTGCCGCTAATTGCTGCATGCACGACAACCCCGGTAGCTCAAAATTTGAACATGGTTCAGGTTTGGACAACCCAGCCCGACCAAAAAAAACTGCTTTTTGCCGATACTTTGATTTGGGCAGACGGTAAAAAAGACACCTTTCCTACACTTCTGGTGGATACTTCTCAAACTTTCCAATCCATCGATGGTTTTGGATTCACCCTCACCGGGGGCAGCGCAACACTTATCCATCAAATGGGTGCAACCGAGCGCAACGCCCTGCTGAACGAACTTTTCGGTCGAAACGGCATCGGTATAAGTTACGTGCGTGTAAGCATCGGCGCCTCCGACCTCAGCGCGGAAGTGTTCAGCTACAACGATCTGCCTGCCGGACAAACAGATACCAACCTTTTACAATTCAACTTGTCGAAAGACACGGTGGATCTTATTCCAGTGCTGAAGGAGATTTTGTCCATCCATCCAAACATCAAAATCATGGGCTCGCCCTGGAGTGCGCCGCTGTGGATGAAAACCAACGGAAATTCGGTTGGTGGCGAGCTAAAACCGGAGTTTTACAGCGTGTACGCGCAGTATTTTGTAAAATACATCGAGGCTATGAAAGCGCAGGGCATTACCATCGATGCCGTGACACCTCAAAATGAACCCCAGCACGGTGGCAACAATCCGAGCATGGTGATGTCTGCCGTGCAACAAGCTGATTTTATCAAAAACCACCTTGGACCTGCATTTCAATCGGCTGGTTTGAACACCAAAATCATTGTTTGGGACCATAACTGCGACAACCCGGATTTCCCGATCACCATCCTGAACGACCCCGCTGCGAAGGTTTTTGTCGACGGTTCTGCTTTTCATTTGTACAACGGTGACATCAGCGCTTTGTCCACGGTACACGATGCCCACCCGGATAAAAACCTTTATTTTACGGAACAGTGGACAGGTTCAACGGGCACCTTTGATGGCGATTTGCAATGGCACGTTAAAAACGTCATCATCGGTTCAATGCGCAACTGGAGCCGGGTCGCCCTGGAGTGGAACCTTGCGAACGACCCGACGTTTGGGCCGCACACGCCCGGAGGATGTACGCAATGCAAAGGCGCGCTCACCCTCGATGGAAACTCCGTAACCCGGAATGTGAGTTACTACACCGTGGCGCATGCTTCGAAGTTTGTTCCTGCGGGTTCGGTTCGGTTGGGCAGTACAATCAAAACAGCCTTGCCCAATGTTGCTTTCCGGACGCCCGACGATAAAAAAGTATTGATCGTGCTGAACGACAGCAACCAATCGCAGTCGTTCAACATCAACGACGGAAACCGTTGGATCGCAACCACGCTTACCGCCGGAGCGGTGGCTACTTATGTTTGGTAAAAATCAAAACAACCATGAAAAAACACTTTGTTGCATTGCTACTGTTTGCAATTCTCACAGGCACTTTAGCCGCCCAGGGAACCAAACAAGCCACTGTTTATACCACGGCGTTCAACACAGCACTACGCCTCAACAACACGGGCGCTGTTGATTTTAAACCCATGGGCCAACCCCTGGAAACGCAAATTTGTGTTTTTGTGGATCCCGGTAAAACGTTTCAGGAGTATTTCGGCATCGGCGCGGCCATCACCGATGCTTCGGCTGAAACATTTGCCAAGTTGCCTGCCGCAAAACAACAGGAATTCCTCAAAGCTCATTTCGACCCTGTCGAAGGTATCGGGTACTCCGTGGTGCGTACCAACATCAACAGTTGCGACTTTAGCAGCGACATGTATACCTACGTGGCTGACCACGATAAACCACTGAACACGTTCAACATCGGGCACGACAAAAAATTCAAAATCCCGATGATCAAACAGGCCATCAAAGCTGCGGGTGGCGGCGTGCGGTTGTTCGGGAGCCCCTGGAGCCCGCCTGCATGGATGAAAACCAACAACAACATGCTTCAGGGCGGCAAACTGAAACCGGAATATTACGATTCCTGGGCTTTGTATTACACCAAATTCATCCGTGCTTACGAACAGGAAGGGATACCCGTTTGGGGCATCAGCATCCAGAACGAACCCATGGCCACCCAACGCTGGGAAAGCTGCATTTATACGGCCGAGGAAGAGCGCGACTTTTTGAAAAACCACCTTGGGCCGACGATGCACAAAGCGGGTATGGACGGTAAAAAAATCATCGTTTGGGACCACAACCGCGACCTCATTTACCAACGTGCACAAACGTATTTCAACGATCCGGAAGCGGCTAAATACGCCTGGGGCATCGGTTTTCACTGGTATGAGGACTGGAGCGGCGGCACACCCATGTTCGACAACCTGCGCCGTGTGTACGAAGCATTTCCCGACAAACACATTTTTTTCACCGAAGGCTGTGCCGAAAGTTTCGACGCCACACGCTACAACGCCTGGGACCTCGGCGAAGAATACGGCCGTTCGATGATCAACGACTTCAACAACGGCATGGTGGGGTTCACCGACTGGAACATTCTGCTCGACGAAACCGGCGGTCCCAACCACGTGCAAAACTTCTGCTTCGCACCCGTACATGCGGATACCCGTACGGGCGAGTTGCTGTACACCAACGCGTACTACTACATCGGCCATTTTTCAAAATTCATCAAGCCGGGCGCCAAACGCATCAGCGCCGCAGCCAGCCGCAGCCAGTTGATCACCACGGCTTTCCTGAACCCCGACGGTTCAAAAGTGGCCATCATCATGAACCAAAGCGATAAACCAATCCAAA
>JADLBE010000318.1 GCA_020847915.1 Saprospiraceae bacterium
GCCTGCGGCAAAAAAGTTTGGAAGACGTTTTCGGAGAATTGAAAAAAGCCAAAAGTGGCAAACACAACACCGGATTCATCGGGCGGGGCGACGAAAACACCGCCGACATGAAACCGTTTGAGTTTGGGGATGGATTGGACAACATCGCCATTACCAACTCATTGCACAACGCCTACATCAACCACGGCATCGACGAATTCAAACTTACGCAGGAAGACCTCGAAGTGCACGAAACGTATTACCAAAGCCAGATGTCATCGGTGCTTATGATCGACATCTCGCACTCCATGATCCTGTACGGTGAGGACCGTATTACACCGGCCAAAAAGGTTGCCCTGGCCCTTGCGGAATTCATCCAAACCCGTTTTCCAAAAGATACCCTCGACATCATCGTGTTTGGCAACGACGCCTGGCCCATCGAGCTTAAAGACGTACCGTATCTGCAGGTCGGTCCATACCATACCAACACCGTGGCCGGACTCGAACTGGCGCTCGACCTGCTCAAACGCCGCCGCAATGCCAACAAACAGATCTTCATGATCACCGACGGCAAACCCACGTGTTTAAAAATCGGCAAGAAATATTACAAAAATGCTTTTGGGCTCGACCGCAAGATTGTGAACCGCTGTTTGAACCTCGCGTTGCAATGCCGGAAACTCGACATTCCAATTACCACCTTTATGATCGCGCGGGATCCGTACCTTGTGCGCTTTGTGGAGGCATTCACCCAGGCCAACAACGGCAAAGCGTTTTATTCCTCGCTGGACGGGCTTGGGTCGTTTGTACTCGACAACTACAAGAAAAAGAAACGGAAATAAAGGTTTTATGTACAACCTGCTGATCGCCATCATCATCGGCCTTTTTGTGGCCATGCTGTTCGTCAACGTGTACTTCCGGGCCAAAGTTCTTAAGGTTTACGGCATTCTTGTGCGCAACAAAGTACAGTTTGGCGCCGCGCATGTGTTCAGCCGCAAAAAACTCGAAGAAGAAATTTTGCCGAAGTATCCTCAGTTCAAAAACGAAATTGAGACCTTTATCACGCACATGAAGCGAACCATCAACATGGCCTCGGTGCTTATTGCGCTCATTACGGCCTTCGGTGCCGTGCTTATGTACTTTCGTTAAACTGCGGATATGAAAATCGGATTGCTCGGCGCCGGACACCTCGGCAAGATCCACCTCAAATGCCTGCTCGCAACCACTTGCTGGAATGTTGTCGGTTTTTACGATCCTGACGATAAAAATGCCGAGTCGGCCATCAAACAATACAACGTTACCCGTTTCGACAACCTCGACGACTTGCTTGCCGCCGTGGATGCCGTCGACATTGTAACGCCCACCACTTACCACTACGAGCTGGCCCAAAAAGCCCTGGAAGCCGGCAAACACGTTTTTGTCGAAAAACCGGTAACCCAGACCGTGGAAGAAGGCCGCCGGCTGCTCGAGCTTGCACAAAAAACTGGCCTGAAAGTACAGGTTGGTCACGTCGAACGGTTCAATCCGGCCTTTACGGCTTTGGGCGGCATGGCACTTAGTCCCATGTTTATCGAAAGCCACCGTTTGTCGGCATTTCAACCCCGCGGTACGGAAGTTTCGGTTATCCTCGACCTGATGATCCACGACCTCGACCTGGTGTTGCACCTGGTGCCGTCCACGGTAACCCACGTGAGCGCCAGCGGCGTTGCCGTGCTCAGCCATACCCCCGACATAGCCAACGTCCGCGTTGAATTTGCCAACGGCTGTGTCGCCAACCTGACGGCCAGCCGCATTTCCCTGAAACAAATGCGGAAAATGCGCCTTTTTCAGCGCGATCACTACCTCAGTCTCGATTTTTTGGAAAAAAACGCCCAAATCGTACGCCTGTACGATGAGGACGATGCCACCCGTCCGCCCGACGACCAGCTCATGGAATTTGAAACACAGGCGGGGAAAAAATGGCTGCAACTCTCCATGCCGGAATCGGAACCGGTAAACGCCATCCAGCGTGAACTGGAAACCTTCCACGACGCCATTACAAACGATACAGATCCGGTGGTGACACTGAACGATGGCTTCCGGGCGCTTGAACTGGCACACCAAATTTTGGAGGAAATAGCCAGACGCCAGGAGTTGGCGAACATTAAAATTTAAGCACAAACCTTCGGTTTACATACCATCTTCAGCTTTTGTGGGAGTAGCCGCTGCCTGCTGCCTGCTGCCTGCTGATTTAATTGTTACCCTGAACGAACACGCTGCAGCGTTGTGGTTGTCGTCAATGGCAATCAACGTTACCAGGTAGGCCTCGTCCTGGACTTTCAATAGGGTACAAGGCACAGGGCTTTGCATGATGAAAGGGCTGGAAGTACTTTCATCAACAACCCGTACCGGTAAAAACTCGCCCAGATACGCAGTGCCTGTCGAGTCAGCGACCACCGTTGTGTTGGCCGGACAAACGATCTCAGGTGGCGCAACATCGTAGTGGTCAGCAGGAGAAATTTTCCTGGATTGCGATTGAACAGTCCATGGAACAACAAGCAAAAAGTAGATCGGCAATCGTGCAATTCGTGACATGGCGACTTGATTTGGTTTCAATCACGTCGCAAAAGTGCGCCATCTCCATACCGTGTGCAAGGGTAGAAATACCTGAAATGGGTCGGTTGGTCAGTTGGTCGGTTGGTCGGTTGGTCGGATTTCTCGCTGCGCTCGAAATTCTGAAAGTGCGTTGTTTAAATCAAGGTCAATTGTTTAAGACCCAGACGATATTGAAATTCTAAATTTCGAGCGCAGCGAGAAATCCGACCAACCGACCAACCGACCAAC
>JADLBE010000319.1 GCA_020847915.1 Saprospiraceae bacterium
GCGGGCAGCAGGCAGCAGGCAGCGGGCAGCAGGCGGATCGTTTTTTTGCCATTGTACTATTTTTGGTCCTTTTGTTGCCCGGCGTTGCCATGGCACAAAACGACATGGCCAAAGCCAGTTTCGACAGCGCCGTGGTGGAAACCGGCGATGATTTTGCCTTTGAACTCAGCGTTTCGGGCCGGGCCGGGGAGCCCGATAGCGTGGCCTGGCAAGCCTGGGCGCATGTTCTTCCCAAAGACAACCGCATTTCGGAAAGCGGGTGGACCTTCAACACCGCCAACCGCAAATGGGAAAACAAATTCACGTTCATCACCTTCGATTCGATGGAGGTGCAGCTGCCTCCATTGCCCATTCGTATCAAAGGCGGTAAGCTGGTTTATACCAATTCGGTAAAAATAACCGTGATCCCCACACCCAGTCCGGAAGACCCAGCGGACATGCTCGACATCCGCGACATCCGCCGTGAGCCCTCGCACTGGACCGACTACCTGCCCTGGATCCTCGCTGTTGCGGGCATCATTTTGGCTGCCCTCTTGTTCTGGTGGTGGCAGGCCAGCAGGAAGAAAAAACGCGTTGCGCCCGTAATCCGGGAAATCATATTAGCACCCCACGAAGCCGCATTGCGCCAGCTCGACGAACTCGAAGCACAGGAATTGTGGCAAAAAGGGCAGATCAAAGCTTACTACGATGGTTTGAGTACCATCGTGCGCCGCTACCTCGATGTTCGGTACAACGTCCCTGTTTTGGAATCAACAACCCAGGAAACACTCCGGCTGCTCGAAACCAACACCGACGTGGACGCCGACATGCGCGAAGTACTTGCAGGCATGTTGCAGCAAGCCGACCTCGCCAAATTTGCCAAAGGTATACCACCCGCAGAATTCCACTCGTCCGCCCTTGCGTCGGCGCGTGACATCATACGCCAAACCCAGCCCAGCGCACCAGCACCAGCCGCACAAACATGATATTCGCCCAGCCCTTATGGTTTTTGCTTTTGTTGCTGCTGCCCCTGATTTCCTGGCTGCGGAAAAAACGACGTCACAACCAGGCGATCAGCATCCGTCTGCCCCGGGCGGCCCTCATGCGCGGCGGCAATACCTGGCGCAGCGCTACCCAAAGACTGTTGCCTTTTCTGCGTTTTCTGGCGGTAGGCTTGCTGATAGTGGCCATGGCCCGGCCTCAAAAAAAATGGCAGGAGCAAAAAATCAAGGCGGACGCGGTGGACATCATGCTTGCCATGGACATATCACCCAGCATGCTGAGCCGCGATTTTTACCCCGATCGCCTCACCGTGGCCAAACAGGTCGCCACCGATTTTATTTCCAAACGCCCGTACGACCGTCTGGGCCTGGTGGGTTTTTCGGCCGAAGCCTTTACCCAGTGTCCGCTCACCACCGACCACCCCGTGTTGCAGGAATTTGTGGACAACCTGCAAACCGGCCGGCTTGAAGACGGCACTTCCATCGGCATGGGTTTGGCCACGGCCGTGAACAGGCTGAAAGACAGTCCAGCACGTAGCAAGGTTGTCATCCTGCTCACCGACGGTGAAAACACCGTGAAGGACAGCTACATCGCACCCATGCAAGCCGCCGAAATCGCCAACACGCTCAATGTGCGGGTGTACACGGTGGGTATCGGAAGCGACGGCGTGGTGATGAGTCCGTGGCGCCGCAAAAGCGACGGCAGTTACGAGTTTTCGCCCCGGCGCCTGACGTTTAACACCGATTTGCTGGAACACATCGCCCGACTCACGAACGGCAAATTTTACCGGGCGCAATCGGCCGAAGATCTGGTGAGTATTTACACAGAGATCGACAAACTGGAAAAAACCAACATCACCATAACCACCAAACGGCACCTTACTGAAATGGCCTACGTTTTTATCAGTGCGGCCATGGTGTTGCTGGTATTGGAAATATTGTTGCGCTGGCTTATGCTGCGCACATTAACACCCAACTGATCAGGATTTGCAGGATTTTAGGATTTACAAGATTGATTTTTAGGATTTCAAACAGATTTAACCCGTCATAACGTGTTCAAATTAGAACATCCCGATTATTTGTTTTTGCTCGAAGTGCTGCCCCTGGTGCTTTTGGCCATGGTATGGTATTGGTTTTGGCGACGCCAAAACTTGCAACGAATGGGCGATCCGGATACGGTGGAACGTGTCATCAACCCGCTTTCGAAACGCAGGTTTTGGTTAAAAAACGGATTGTTGGCCACCGCATTGGGATTGCTGGCCATGGCGGCGGCCAACCCGCAAAGGGGCGTCCGACAAAAAACCATTGCACAAAAAAGCGCCGACGTTGTGATTGTTTTCGACGTTTCCACCAGCATGCTTGCGCAGGATGTTGCCCCCAGCCGTCTTGAGCTTTCGCGCATTTTTGCCCGAAGGCTGGTGCAGGCACTTGCCGGCGAACGCATCGGCATCGTGTTTTTTGCAGGAGAAGCTTTTTTGCAAATGCCTTTGTCGACCGACTACCAGGCAGCCAACATGTTTTTGCGCAGCGCAAGTCCCGAACTTGTAAACGAACAAGGCACAGCCATACCGGAAGCCATCAATCTGGCGGTGCGTTCATTCGATGCCAATCCGGGGGCAGGCAGGGCCGTAATACTCATTACCGATGGTGAAAACCACGATGAAGATGCCCTTCGGCATGCCGAAGCAGCCAACAAAGACGGCACCATCCTGTACACCGTAGGGGCAGGCACCACCGAAGGCGGCACCATTCCGATGCCCGATGGAACGAAAAAACGCGATGAAAACAACGAGGTGGTCAAGACGGCGCTGAACGAAGATCTTATACGCGACCTGGCCCAGGCCGGCGGCGGAAAATCGTTTTTTGTAAACCAGGGACAAGCAGCCATTGACGCCCTGAGCAGCGACATCAAACAACTGCAAAAACGCGACATCGAAATGCGTTCCACCACCGATTTTGAATCGTTTTTTCAATTCCTTTTGTTGCCTGCCATCATCCTGTTGCTGGTGGAACAATGGATTTACTGGAGACCCAAAAGCAAATTGTAGACCATGTTTTTTTTAAAAAAAATAACTTTTTCGCTGATTTTGATGGTTTTGGCTGCCGCCGTCCAGGCACAGCCCGACGGCCACAAAGCGTTGCGGCAGGGAGATAAATTGTACGACAAACAGGAATACGCCGAAGCCGAAAAAAAATACGATCAGGCGGTGAAAGAAGCCCCCAAAAACGCCTCCTCCCACTACAACAAAGCCAATGCCGTTTACCGCCAGGGACGTTACGGCGAAGCCGTTTCTGCCTACCAGCTTGCAGCGGCAGCCGCCAAAGACCCCATCGAAAAATCGGATGTTTTGCACAACCTGGGCAACGCCCACATGCAACAAAAACAATGGGGAGAAGCGGTAAAAGCCTACGAACAAAGTTTGCGCCTCCACCCCAACCAAAGTGAAACCAAAGCGAACCTTCAACTGGCCAAACGCAAACTGAAACAACAACAGCAGCAACAGCAGCAACAACAACAACAGGAACAAGAGCAGGAGCAGGAACAACAGCAACAACAACAGGATCAGCAACAACAACAACAGGAAGAAGAACGGCAACAACGCATGTCGAAACAACAGGCCTCTCAATTGCTGAACAACGCCGTAGGCCCTCAGGACCAGAAAAACGCGCAGAAATACAGGGAAAACAAGGATGAGCCACGACGAACACGTTCGAAAAAAGACTGGTAAAAGTTACCTTGGGGCTATGGCTTACACGCAATTTTCGCAACCAAGACTAATTACAGCATGTTATGTTTGATATTGAAACTCCTGCCCCGGCTGGGCTACGGTTTACACACATCTTTACGTTCCCCCGTGGCCTGATTTTATAGAGGGGCAGCCGCAGAGCGGCGAAATATTTGTAGCCAGGAGTTACCTCAATGATCCGTGGAGGTGCAGCGCACCGAAACATGTTGCGGTGCGCTGCACCTCCACGGATCATTTGTACATATTCTCTACAAATATTTCGCCGCTCTGTGGCTGCCTCTCCATAAAATTAGCCAATAAATAAACAAGTGAAAATGTGTGTAAACAAAAGTCCCTCACGGACGCTCTCAACAGGGCTAAAAGCTAACACCAATTAAAAACGCCCGGTTATATTTGCCGGCTCTAAACTTGTCAAACCATGCAGGAAAAAGGTATTCCTACCGTCGACCTCGGTCAATATGCCCACGGCTCTGAAGCCGATAAAAAAGCTTTTGTACAACAACTCGGCAAAGCCTTCCACGAGGTTGGTTTTGTAGCTGTGGTGAACCACGGCGTACCGAAAAAGCTCATCGACGATTTTTACGCCGCTTCCAAAGCCTTTTTTGCTTTGCCGGAAGACGTAAAAC
>JADLBE010000320.1 GCA_020847915.1 Saprospiraceae bacterium
ATCTCCAGCCTCCCAGAAGCTACTGGCTTTCCGTTTTCCATCACTTTTTTGCCTTTAGCATCCGGCAAACGGAGTTGCGCGGTGCTGCCCATCGGTACCGTGGCAAAAATCCGCAAACCCGTCGGCGTTTTTTCCCAACCACTTTCAGCCATGCCATTCGGCGTGCGCAACGAAGCGCTGGCCCACGTGAGTGTGCCACCGGGCGTGGGTTGCAACAACAAACGTTGGTAGGCCACAGAACCGGGCGCCTGCGCCAACCCCGCCACCCGTGTGTACATCCAATGACCGATGGCCCCGTAGGCGTAATGGTTGAAGGAGTTCATGCCCACGTTTTGAAAAGTGCCGTCGGGTTTGATGCCGTCCCACCGCTCCCAAATGGTGGTAGCACCGAGTGTTACCGGATACAGCCAGGATGGGTATTTTTTGCGCTCCAAAAGGGCGTAGGCCAAACTGTCGTAACCCCAAGTACTCAGCACCGGACAAAGCAATGGCGTGCCCAAAAAACCCGTGGTGAGGTGACCGTAATCGAGGATGTTTTTGGCCAAACGTTTGGCAGCCTGCGGCCGTGCGCTTTCCGGCAAAACATCAAAAGCCAGGGCCAAAACATACGCTGTTTGGGTATTGCTGGCTATCCTGCCCGAAGGCGTCATGTACTCGCGCCGGAATGCCGCACTGATGTTTTCAAACAGCCGGGTATATTGCAACGCATCTTCCTTGTAACCCAACACCTCCGCCGAACGCCTTAACAAATCGGCGGAATGGGCCCAAAATGCCTGGGCAATGAGGTATTTGTCGGTCACCGCCGAGCGACCGTCGGTATCGTCCTGCAAGCTGTAAAACACCCAGTCGCCGAAGTGAAAACCGGTGTTCCAAAGTGTGTCGGGACCGGCAGACTGCGTTTGAAAATCCACCCATTTTTTCATGGCCGGATAGTTTTCCCGCAGCAGGGCCGTGTCGCCGTACGACTCAAAAAGCGTCCACGGAATGATGGTGACCGCATCGGCCCACCCGGCGCTGGCGGCATCGCGGGCACGCAAAACATTGGGCACCACGTACGGAATACGGCCGTCGGGCAACTGGTCGGCGCGCATGTCGCGAAGCCATTTGGTAAAAAACGCCGCCACATCGTAGTTGAACGCTGCGGTGGGTGCGAAAGCTTGTGCATCTCCCGTCCAGCCCATACGTTCATCGCGTTGCGGACAATCGGTGGGTACATCGAGGAAATTGCCGCGCTGCCCCCACTGGATGTTTTGTTGCAGACGGTTGATGAGGCTGTCGGAGCAAGTGAATGAGCCTGTTTGCTCCATGTCGGAATGCACCACAAAAGCCTCGACAACAACGGCTTCCGGAAGATTTTCAACGCCGCTGATGCGGATGTACCTGAAGCCCATAAAGGTGAACAACGGCTCAAAAATTTCGCCGTCCTTATCGCCCCGAAGGATGTAACGTATTTCAGCCCGGGCCTTGCGCAGGTTGGCTTTGTAAAAATTGCCTTCAGCATCCAGCACCTCGGCATGGTGTACTACCAACGTATCGCCGGGTTTGCCTTGTACGCGGAACCGTACATGGCCCACAAGGTTTTGTCCGAAATCGTACACCCATTCACCTTTGGGCGTTTTGAAAAACTGTTTTACCCCAACAATTTCGGTGGCGCTTACGGGCAAACCTTCTTGTGGAACAAGCGTGTTTTTCGGCGTAGCCGGAAGTGTTTTTACCATTTGCCAGTCGCTGGCAACAAAACCGGGCGTAGCCCAGTCGGACTTTTCGAGGCGCGCATCGTACACGATACCGTTGTAAATGTCGGCGGCAAGCATGGGACCTTTGGCGCCTTTCCAGTTGTTGTCACTCACCACTTTTTGTACCCTTCCGTCGGTATACGTAATTTCAAGTTCGAGCAGCAAGGCCAGTTTACTGCCGTAAAAATTGCGTTGCGAGATCCAGCCGATGTAGCCCCGGTACCAGCCGTCGCCCAGAACGGCTCCAACCACGTTTTCACCCTGCCTGATTTGGGGCGTAATGTCGTAGGCCTGCACTTGCAAACGGTTGTTGTAACTCGTCCAGCCCGGCGCGAAGCGGTCGTTGCCTACCACGGCGCCGTTGAGGTGCAACTGGTAAAGTCCGTGCGCCGTTACGTACACCCGGGCACGGGCCACCTTGCCTTTTACGATAAACGGGTTGCGGAACATGGCACATGGGGGCGTCAGCGTGCTGTCTTCACGCCAGGGTGCCGTAATCCATTGGGCTGCGCCCAAATCGGTGCGGCCGGTTTCCCAAAACGCTGCCGGACTCCAGGCCGATGGTTTCCCCTGGGCGTTCCACACACGTACCTGCCAGTAGGTGCGTTCGGCCGGACGAAGGGCAGGGCCGCCGTAGGTTACCAGCACGTTCTGATTGTCCATTTTTTTTCCCGAATCCCAGCGCAGTTTACGTCCCTTGTTCAGGTCGTTGCTGTCGGCTGCAGCGCGTATCTGGTAAGCGCTTTGCTGCGCAAAAGGGATTTCCCAGCTCAGCCTCGGTGCGTTGGTACCAAGGCCCATGGGGTTGTCGCGGTGTTCGCAACGCAGGTGGGCAGGGGTTTGGGCGTTAAGGTTTTTAATGGAGAAAAGGAGCAATAAGCAGAAGGCGAAAACGGGTTTCATACGGCGGGAGCAAGGTGTTTGAAATGGTATGGCAAGGTAGTAAATCTAACGGAGGTCGGCCTAAAGGCCAACCTCCAAAATGTTCCGCACCTGGCCCAAATACCCGATGCCAAAAAGATTGAGATGCACCAACAAATAATACAACTGGTAAATGGGCAACCGTTTTTCAAGCCCTGGTTCGGTGGGGTAGGCTTCTTCGTAGGCGTTGTAAAAAACATCATCGAAACCACCGAACAAACGGCTCATGGCAAGATCACATTCGCGGTGCGCAAAACACGCTGCCGGATCGAAAAACACCGGTTCGCCGAGCACATCGCAAAGCACGTTGCCGTTCCAAAAATCGCCGTGGATGAGGGATGGTGGTTCCTGCGGACAGAGGCGTGGCAGTTGCCGGCAAATAAATTCCACACGCTGCACATCGTTGTCGGTGAGTAATCCGGAGTCCATGGCCATGATGGTTTGTGGAAGCAAACGTTCTTCGGTAAAAAATGCGGACCAGGTCTCGTGTCTTCGGTTCGATTGCGGCAGGGCTCCGATGTAGTTGTTGTGCGAAAAACCGAACTGCGCAGCCGTGGTGCCGTGCAACGAAGCCAGGGTTGCACCCAGTTTTTCCCAAAAAAGTCGGTTCGGACGGCCCTGCCGGATGAAAGCCATGGCAATGAACGCCGTGAGATCCGATGCCTGGCCGTGTGCGAACACTTTGGGTACCTGTACCACGCCGGAAGCGCCCACCAGGGCAAGTCCGAGATGCTCGCATCGGAAACGGTCGGCAGCGCCAGGCAACGTACTGTACTTCACAAAAACCTGGCGGCCATCTGCCGTTTCAAACCTGGCACTGTGCCCTGCGAGCCCTCCGGGCAAACGCGTCATGCGGCTTTGCAGGACAGTTTCGAGGTGTTGGTGGGCTGTATCGGTTAACATGTCTGAATTTGTTGCAAAGTACGGCAGGTGTTGTAACATTTGTAAAGTCGGTTCCGTCTTCTCAAAGGGATTTGAACAGACCGACGAAACCAACCCCGCCCATTACCAACCATTAATTTACAGCTATGAAAACAATTCTTTTTTCCCTCGTTTCCTTTTTCCTTTTTTCCGGACTTGCACATGCCCAGCAGGAGTCGCTCCACCGATTTGTAGACAAATACAAACAAAACAAGGCCTTCACTTATTCGTACATGAGCAAGGACCTTGTGGAAGTGGTCGCTCAAACCGAAGTGGCTGAAAAAGATTGGCAAAAACTTCAAAATGTGGTCAAAAACATCGGCAGCCTGAGCATTTTGGTGGCCGACAGCATCCCAAATGCCCGTGCCGTTTACCACGAAGCGCTGGCTGCCGTACCGGTTACGGTTTTTGACGAACTGCTTACCGTACGCGATGGCGCCGACAACGTGCGCATCTGGGCAAAAACCGATGCATCTACCGTAACCGACCTGGTGCTTTTGGTCGGCTCGGCCGAAGAATTTGTGCTGATCTGTTTTACCGGCAACCTCGAGTTGGGCAACCTCTCCGAACTCGGCGCCATGCTCGATGCCGAACAGGCACAACATCTGGCCCAAACCACCCAGGCCGTCGCCATCGATTTTCAGGTGAGCCCCAACCCAAGTTCAGGCGAGTTCAGCATTACCTGCAGCGATGCGAAAGACATTCCGCAACAACTCACCATCACCGACCAAAACGGACGCCAGGTAGTTGCCATGCAACTCACCGGCGAAACCTCCCAGCGGCTGAGTTTCCCCGACCTGAAATCGGGGCTTTATTGGGTGCAGGTGAAAACCGTGAATGGCAATGTCGGTGTGAAACAAGTTCAAATCGTAAGATAATTGTCATCCCAGCGAAGCGTGGGATCTGCTGCTTTACCTAGCCCATTCGTCCCAGCGGCGCAACAGGTCCCACGCTTCGCTGGGATGACAATTTTTCCTATCTTGCGTGCTTAATACAGCACCTATGAAAATCAAATTTTGCGGCGCAGCACGCGAAGTAACCGGTTCCTGCCACCTCATAACACTGAACAACGGTTTCCGAATCCTGCTCGATTGTGGTTTGTACCAGGGCGGCGGCGACGACGACGGACAAGCGGGCAGCGACAATCCGATGGTGGGTTTTAATGAAAAGTTTCTTTTCAACCCGCGCGACATCGATTGTGTTGTGCTTAGCCATGCCCACATCGACCACACCGGAAGACTGCCGAGGCTCGTGGCCCAGGGTTTCAAAGGTACCGTTTACGCCACCCATGCGACGCGTGACTTGTGCAACATCATGTTGCTCGACAGCGCCAAGATCCAGGAAGGTGATGCGAAGTACCTTAACAAACCCAAGTTTAACCGAAAAGAAGAAGTACAACCGCTGTACACCGTTGCCGACGTGCACGCGGCTTTGTCCCAGTTTGCAAGTTTCAACTATGAACACTGGTTCAACATACATCCCGACGTAAAGGTGTTGTTCCGCGATGCCGGGCACATCCTCGGCAGCGCCACGGTTACCCTCGAAATCAAGGAAGAAGGACGTACCATTCGTTTCGGTTTTACAGGCGATATCGGCCGTCCCGACCGTCCCATTCTTGGCGACCCCTTGCCCATGCCCGAGGTCGATTACCTCATTTGCGAAAGCACTTATGGCGACCGCGACCACGAAGCGGCGCCGGGCGAACGCGACCATCTGCTGCGCATCGTGAACGAAACCTGTGTGGAAAACAGAGGCAAATTGTTCATCCCCGCCTTTTCAGTCGGACGTACACAGGAAATCGTTTTTATGCTCGACCAACTCCACAACGAAGGCCTGCTGCCCAAAATACCGGTGTTCATCGACAGTCCACTCGCCATCAACGCCACCGAGGTGTTCATCAACCACCCCGAATGTTTCGACGAAGACCTCTACGAATACATGATTGAAGATCCCGACCCGTTCGGATTTAAAGGCCTTTCCTACATCCGTTCGGGCGACGGCAGTCGGCAACTCAACGAAAACAACAACCCGTGCATCATCATCGCAGGCTCCGGCATGATGAACGCCGGCCGCATCAAACACCACCTCCTGCACAACATTGAAAACCACAAAGCAACGTTTCTCATCGTGGGTTACTGCGCACCAAATACACCCGGCGGTCGCCTCCGGGCAGGCGATAAACACCTGACCATTTTCGGCCACAACAAACAGGTGCTGGCCAACATCGAAACCATGGACTCCTTCTCCGCACACGGCGACCGAAGCGAAATGGCCGATTTCCTCTCCAACCAAAAAAATTCGGTCAAACGCATCTGGCTCGTTCACGGTACCCTCGACCGTATGGAACGCTGGCGCGACCGTTTGCATACAGAAGGATTTGCCTCAGTGGAAATTCCGGTGCTGGGAGAGGAAGAAGTTATTTGAATGGGGAATGGGGGCTTCGAATGACGAGATACGAAATTTGAAGCCCCTTATTCCCCATTCCGAATTCCGCACTCCGCATTCAGCACCGCTACTGCTTTTTCGTAGTACATCTGTGCCCGTTCGGGTGAACTTCCGATGGCAACGAGGCCAAGTTTGCCGTAGGCTGAAATAGCGCCGACGAGGTGGAACACAACGCCCTCCTGGATGGTATGGTCGAAATGCACCTGACGGCAGATGGAAACATCGATGAGGTCTTCGGGGGTCAAGCGTCGGTAGGCGTCGTTTTTCAAACCATCGGTGGCGATGTAAAAACGGGTTTGACCGTTGGGCATGATGAATTTTCCGGAAGGATGGTCGTAATGCCCGTCGGTGAGGAATTGCAGCATCAGGTAGGGGTGGGTGGTGCCGCCTTTACGAAGGTTGATTTCGATGGCGTAGTGTTCCCAGCCATGCGGCTTTTTGACCGAAACGAAGTCGATTCCGAAGCGGCCCAAAACCCCTTTTGCCCTAAGAACTTCGGAAATTTTTAAACCTATTTCGCCCAAGGCGGCACTGTATTCGGTATCGGCGGGAAAACATGCGCCGAGGTAAACCTGTCCGCAATCACCGCCCAAAATCTGATCATGGGTTGAGATCACCTCCAAAGCACCCGTTGGTGTGATGCGGCATTGTACCGAAGGTGATGTTTTGAGGTCGCCTTCCACAAAGGCCTCCACGATGCCGCCCATGAGTTGCATTTTTTGGGCATATACCTCGTACGTCATGTCGGGCGCCACCATGCACAAACCGGTCCGCAGGTCATCTTCCGTCACCGTGTCTGCATCCGGAAACCGGAACAAAGCATTGCCGTCGCCCGAAAAGCCGTCGTTGAGTTTGACCACCGCTTTGCGAATGTGCGGAAAATCGCGGTGCAGTGTTGAAAGTGCTTCAGCCACGCCTTGCATGTCGGTCAGGTTTTCGTATCCCACAGGGTACAACAAACCTGCTTCGCGAAACAATTCCCGGCTGCCACTTTTGGACCCCCACCAGTTGAGCCTGTGCGGACAGCCGTACAACGGCACGTCAAGCGCCAGCGCCAAATGTTGTTCGTGTTCGGTGATGTTGAAACAGGCCAGGTGGGCGGCGCTGTCGGGCAGGATGTTTTGACGGATACGGTCCAGCAGGCGTGGACGATCCAGTATTTTTTGCGTCAGCGGTTTGTTGGATGCGTCGTACGGACTCATCATGTGCAACCTACTGCGCGCGTGCATGCCCGTGATGCCCGGAAGCAGGTGCAGGTAGTAATCCACAATCACCTCGTCGATGGGCATGCTGCTCAGGTAAATGATGTGGGTACGGGGCATGCGCAGCAGCAACAACAAACACAGAAGCCGTTCTTCGTAGTGTATTTGACCGGTGAGTTTGTCCAAAATTTCCGGATCAAGCGTCAGACTGGGCACAATGACCACGGTTTTGGGCGCCATGGGATCCGGAAAATCCCATTCGAATTGGTGTACCAGCCGTCGTTGAAGATTGTCGAACCGCCGGTCCAACTCGTCAGAAGGCATGTGTTGAATTGTATTCATGATAAGGTAGCGTAACAGGCTGAAAATATTTAAAAACGGGGCCGGATTAACGCTCCATTTTACATGCAAATTCATGGTTGTCAAGCTAACCTTTGATGATTTTTACCCGGGGAGGGGGGTGATTTTGGACATGGGAGAAAGTAAACGGCAGGGCAACACGCGGAGTCTGTAGGGGCACCCCTTTCGGGTGCCCTTGCGATGGATCAAAACAGTTGGTTGCATTGTATGGCACCGAGTCTGTAGGGGCACCCCTTGCGGGTGCCCTTGCGATGCCGGGCACCATTCAATTCGCCATGCCAGGCACATCACAGGGCACCCGCAAGGGGTGCCCCTACAGACTCCGCGTGTTGGCCCGGAACAGTTTATGGCCTCAGCCCACCAAATTTTTCAACAACGCAATCTGTCCCAGGTGGTAAACATCGTGCTGCACCATCCCTTCAAGCATAAAGCGGAAAGTGTATTGCCGGCCCGGCACACGCTCTACGAGTTTGGTTTCCGGAAATGTTTTTAAAACTTCCAGCAATTGGGTTTGGTTGGTATTTAATGCCTCAAGTACCGCCGACCAGTTCATGGCATCGTCGGTAGGCCAATCCGCTTCGCTGCCCATTTCGATGTCGAAACCGTCGTCTCCCTGCAACTTGTACAAAACATAGGTCCGCCAGGCCAGCATGTGACGCGCCAAACGTAATATGCTGCGTCCCTTGAGTTGTTTGATGGCCACTTCAGGCCCAATACTTTCCAACATGGGCATTACGGCCGTGCCGTACCATGGGGAACCGTCGAAAGTGAGTTTGAAGTTCAAAGCTGAAAGTTTAAAGTGGAAGGCAGAAGGCAGAAAGTTACTGCCGTTCAGAAACTTTAAACTCCAAACTTTAAACTTTAAACTTTCGTTGTACGTCTTATTAGTACAACACCTCCAAACCGTGATCACCAGGTTCAACCACATCGCACAAAATTACTCCGTTCCCATGCTTTGGGAGCTCGGAACCTTGCCTTTGAATGCTGCCGGCATGTATTTGCAACGGTCCCAATTCGGCAAAGCGCAACGCGAAAGTTTCGGCAAACACAACCGCCAGTACCTGCTTTATTACCTGCCGCCCGAATCCATCGAACGCAAAACAACCTGGATCGTGTTTTACCACGGTGGCGGCTGGCATTTCGGACAACCGGGCATGCTCCCGCGTCTCGCCGATTTTTTCCTCCAACTCGGCTACCCCATCGTAATGCCCGCCTACCGGCTGAGCCCGCGCTACCAGTTCGGACACATGCGCGAAGATCTCAACCTCGCCCTGCTCAAAACTTTCGACATCATGCAGGATGTTGCAGGACGACGCGAAAACATGATCCTTGCCGGCGCATCGGCCGGCGCCAACCTGGCCGCCCACCTCATGTATAATACCGACGTGCACCGCGATCTTGGCGTCGATTCCGACCTGTTCAAAGGTTTCCTTTCCTGCGCCGGCCCACTCGACCTGCGCCACTTGCCCGATACCTTCCCGCTCCGCGCTTTCACCGGCGGCAAACACCTGTCGCCTGCTTTCGACGCCGCCAATCCCATCAACCTCATCGCCGACGACCGGCAACTGCCTCCCGCCCTGTTCATCCACGGCACCGCCGACCGCATCGTGCCCTACCCAAGCGGCAAAAGCTTTTTCGAACTGTACAAACAACGCGCCGAAGCAAACCTGATCACCTTGCCCAACAAATGGCACCTCGACTCGGTCCGCTGGACGCACGATGATTTGCAAACGGGAGAAGAGATTCGGGCATGGCTGGGGGAAGTCGAAATATGAAATACGAAATTTGAAATTTGATTTTAGAATTTTTTTGGTCTGTGGGGGGCTTGGGATGGCATTTAACCATAGTCTTTGTCCCGCGTTGGAACCTGGGATTGCATTTAACCATGGTCTTTGTCCCGCGTTGGAACCTGGGATTGCATTTAACCACAGAGTTACACGGAGTTGCACAGAGGAAACACAGAGGCGCCATATTTTTGGCTTGCCGTTGAATGGATAAAGATGTCTCGCTGACGCTCGACATGACACGCGGTTGTTGGGGAGGGAGGGGCGGGGGGGGGGGGG
>JADLBE010000321.1 GCA_020847915.1 Saprospiraceae bacterium
ATTTTCGTGCGCTACTCCACCTCCACCTCATCCACAAAAAACCACGCCTTCCCACCAAACCCGCTGTGCCATTCAGGCAACGTTCCCATGCCTTTTACTTCTATCCTCAAAAAACGTGTTTCCCGGTTGATGTAATGGTCCACCTGGTGGATGTGTGGCTTTTCGTTGGGTTGGGTTTGTGGAAGATGCACCATGCCGCCACCGTTGAAGTTCATGCTGTCTTCCGAAAACCAAACGCGGGTGCTTTGCGGAAGGAAAATCCAGGATGGAGCGTTCGACAAAAAACGGAACGATACACGTTTTACATGTTGTCTTTTGCCCAAATCAAACATAATAACCGCGTCCTCTCCCTCATACCCAACCCAGCGGCCGCTGCCGTAGTTCATGTCGCCCAGTAAACCGTCGGTGAGGTTGAACTCGCCGCTCGCAGGTTTGAATTTTCGGTTGGGTTGGGGTTGAAAAATACCGGGCTGCCCAAGGATGATGCTGGGTTGGATGCGGAAGGTATCAATCCTGTCGGCAGCCTCACCGTTTTTGCGGAACAGGCGTGCAAGCATGTTTTGGCCGGTCGGCAATTTCAAAACGCCCTCGGCCACCGGACTCGCCGCGTCGGGCGCCAGGCCGTCGGTGCGGTAACGTATGATCCAGGAAGTATCGTTTACGCTAAGTTTGACACGGGCGTTTCCTGCAGGATCCGCATATTGGAAGGAGATGTTGATGGTAGGGACAAGCACTGTCCAATCGTCGGTGCGGAACGTGGAAGCGGGCAAACCGTCCGTATTGCACAGGTTGGGCTCGGAAGTGTTTTCAAAGGCAAAACGCAAAGCGACGGGCGTTGGGACTTTATCCGACCACACCCACACACCACCTTTTTCAATACGGGCTTTGGCGGGGTAAAAGTTGCGGTCGGCGCCGGCCAAAACAAAGTCGGTAAGTGGTTTGCCGTCTTTGCTTTTTAAACCGCCTTCGGCAAAATCGAAACGCACGTGAACACCGCCTTTTTCAAAAGTGGCATCCCGGAAAAGTGGTCCGCAAAGTGCCTTTTTTCCAGGCTTTTTGTAGTGTTTTTGCAAAGCCCACTCCGACAAACGTTTGCCCACGTCGGTTTTGTTGGATGGATGGATGTCGGCGATGTTGCCGATGTCGCTGATCACGATCATGCCGCTGTTGGGGATACGCGCAAAGGCCTTGCGCTGCTCGTCGCGCAAGATGGCGCCTTCGCGCGGACGTT
Source organism: Saprospiraceae bacterium (assembly GCA_020847915.1). GTDB lineage: Bacteria > Bacteroidota > Bacteroidia > Chitinophagales > Saprospiraceae > M3007. The sequence continues at coordinate 1,232 of JADLBE010000321.1, forward strand.
CGTATTGCCAGGGTGCGAGTTGTACATAATAAAACGGCTTGTCGGCCCCAAAATCATGCCGCCAATCGGTTGCCATTTGAAGCATCAAATCGGCGTATTCCCCGGCATTATAGGTGTTGGATTCGCCCTGGTACCATAAAAAACCTGCTATGTTCAGGGATGTTAGCGGCGCAATCATGCCATTGTACATGGAGCCGGGCCGACCGTATTTCCAGATGGTGTGGTCGGGTGCGAGCGGACCCACGTGTTCCTCCGGAGTCCACGACTCGATGGGTGTGCCACCCCAGGAAGCGTTGATGAGGGCGATGGGGATGCCGAGTTTATCGCGCAGTTCGCGACCAAAAAAAAAGGCCGTTGCGCTGAAACTGCGCATGGTTTTGGATGTCGATACCTGCCAGGAGCCATCACAATCGCTTTGCGGTTCGATGACCGACAGGCGGGGTACGGTGAAAAAGCGCAGGGAGGAATCGTTGGCCGAGGCATATTGCGCTTCGGTGACGTCGATGTTTCCCCAGGACGGCTGCCATTCCATGTTCGATTGTCCGGAACACAACCAAACTTCGCCAAAAAGGATGTTTTTGAGCACGGTGTCGGACCAGCCTCCTCGAATTGTGATCGTGTGGCGTGTGTAGCTGGCGGCAGGTGTTGTGAAGCTGACCTGCCATTGCAATGTTTCGGGGTCCGGGTTGGCAGGTAGCAACACGCCGGGTTGCCACGAACATTCCACGGTAAGCGGTTCGCCTGGAGCGCCCCAACCCCAGAACCTGACATTGGATTGTTGTTGCAACATCATGTTGTTTCCGAATATAGCAGGTAAACGAACATCTGCAAGCATTACAAAGGGGATAAAAAAACTGAAGAGCAGGATTAGAAAGCGATTCATGATTAATTTTTGGAAATTTTAATGCCGGTGCAATCGCCCAGCGAAAGTACGTTGGTTGCGTTTTTTTTGCCGATGAACATTTTTTTCAAAGTTGCTTTGTGCACGTTGTTAAAAACCACGGACGGGCCTTTGGCGGGTTCGGGGGCGGTGATGTTGTAGAGGGTAATGTTTTTAACGTCATCGAAAACGAATACGGGTCTGAAATCGTATTCTTTCAAGGTAAGGGTAATGTTTTTAAACACAATGCCTTCAACGTGGCGCACGTAAAAACCCCAGGCTGGCAGTTCACCGAACATCGAAAATTCGGGGTAATCACCTTTGCGTTCGGGCACTTTGTCGAGTGCGTTTACCGGCACTTCCACGTAACTTTTTTTGCCGCCGCCACCAAAAACGATGTTGATGTTTTCCAGGGTGACGTCCTGCACCGGATGGCCGGGAATGCCGGTGATGGAGGACGGCATGAGGTTGTGCGGTTCGGTAACTTCGGGTCCGGGGAAATCGTAACCCTCGTCCGGACGGTGCATGGGTACTTCCACCGTGATGTCGTGGATGCGTACGTTGCGCAGGGTGCCTGGGTCCGTTTTGGTATTGCGGTGTCCCAGACGGATAAACACGGCATTGCCGGTGTTTCGGGCTTTGATGTGGCCTACGTCGATGTTTTCCATAAAGCCACCGTCCACGATTTCGAGGGCTACGGCTGAGCGGTAGGTATCGTACACTTCGAGGTTTCGCACCGTCACGTTGCGGAAACCACCGCGCGACGCCGTACCGAATTTCAAAGCACTGGCACTGGAGCGCACACGGCAGTTTTCGATGAGGATGCTGTCGCAAAAATCGGGCGGGAACGACGACTTGAGGCAAATCCCGTCGTCGGCCGAATTGATGTCGCAGTTGCTGATGTGCACGTTTTTGGAATCGATGATGTCGATGCCGTCGTTGTTCCAATAGGCCATGCTGTTCACCCGAATACTGTCGATCCTGACACCATTGCAACGGTCGATGCTTTGCACCCAACAGGCCGAATTGCGCAGGGTAATGCCTTTGATGAGCACATTTTTACACGAATTGAATTCGATGAGTTGAGGCCTTTCGCGCTCGTGCGGACGGTTGTTTCCCCAATAAATATCGATGATGACGCTGTCTTTCACAAGCCGTACCACGTCGGCCGCAAGTGCGGCGCCTTGTCCGTCGATGGTTCCTTTGCCCGTGATGGCGATGTTTTCCTGGCCTTTCGCCAATACAAGTGCATGCCACA
>JADLBE010000322.1 GCA_020847915.1 Saprospiraceae bacterium
TGCAACGATGGATTCGCTCGGACAAACCGGTCCGCGACGCGACTCCCTGCTGTTGGGCATACGCGCCATCGACATGGCCGGGCGCGACATGATGGATTGGATGGCAGGTTACAAGGCGCCCGACAAACTGTCGAAAGAGGAAGCCCTTCAATATCTTACCCTGGAGAAGCAAAAGATTGATAAAAACAAATCCGACATCGACGCCGCAACCCTTTTGGGTAAAAATCTGCTGGGTGGCAACTAAGTTGCTCAGGATGTGTTAGTAAGCCAAACATAGTTACAAAATCATGATCAAACATATCTTTTGGATGTTTCTGCTTGTTGCCGGATTGGCAGCCTGCGGCGGTGAAGAAAAGCGCACACTGCCCATATTGGGTGAGCGCGACGTTGTAAACGGCGACACCATTTACCCTACCGTTCCCGATTTTGCTTTCATCAATCAGGACAGTCAGCTGGTGACCAACGCCACATTTGCTGGAAAAATTTACGTGGTGGACTTTTTTTTCATCCATTGTCCCACCATTTGTCCGAAAGTAAAAGCCAACGGTGTGCGTATTTATGAAAAATACAAAAACGACCCGAGGGTGGCCATCCTCTCCCACTCCATCGACGTGCGCAACGATACGGTGGCGGCACTGAAACGGCATGCCGACAAATTAGGCGTGGGTACACCGCAATGGCACATGGTGACGGGTGAGGAGGACGCCATTTACGGCATTGCCGACAACTACTTCAGTGTGGCGACCAAAAATCCGGAAGCGCCCGGCGGTTTCGATCATTCAGGGAGGCTGATCCTTGTGGACAAAAACCGGCATGTGCGTTCGTTTTGCGACGGCACCGACGCAGAGGAAACGAGCCGGTTTATGAAGGACATCGACTTATTAATTGAGGAGCAATTCGGCGCCAAAGCGTCAAAATAAGATCGAAAATTCATGCGCCCTTATCTCTTGTTTGTTTTTGTAGCCATTTTTGCCTTGGCGGGATGTGAACAAAGTCCCTACCGTGATGGCGAAGCTCTGTACAAGGCCCAATGTGCCAATTGCCACATGGACGACGGTCGCGGTCTGGGCGCTTTGATGCCTCCGCTTGCCGGTGCTGATTATTTAAAAAAAGAAAGAGCCCAGCTTCCTTGTATTTTAATGTTCGGTCTCGCCGACACCATTGTTGTAAACGGACAAACTTACGGTGAAAAAATGCCAGGTGTGCCCACCCTCACCGCCGTGGAAATAACCAACATCCTCAACTACGTTAACAATGCCTGGGGAAATCAAAATGGTGTTTTTACCCTGGAAGAGGTGCGTAAATCGCTGGAAACCTGCAAATAAAGCAGGATGTTTCTGCTCTTAACTGCCATCAGCCGACACAAAAGGGCTGTGGTGGTATGTGGTTCGGTTTGAAGTCCCTATTTTTGGCACTCCCTTCACCGATTCGTGCACGAAACCCTAAGAGCATGCTCGCGCCTCAAAACCGAAACCTCAACATGCTTTAAGTTGCGACACTCAGCTACTTCGCGAACACATGAAAAAAATCTTTTTACTTGCTACAGCGCTTTTTATTGCCTTTGCGCTACAGGCCCAGGTACCGTTGAACGACGATTGTGCCGGATTGATCGATCTTGGAAATGCTCCCGCTTGTCCACTCGATACATTCAACAACGTTAACGCGACACCTTCCAACATCGGCAACGACAACAACCCAAGTTGTTTCAACAGCGGTTCTGCCGAACGTGACGTCTGGTTTATGTTTACCTGCCCGGACACCCTGTTTGATTTTCGCATCACGGTTACGGGTGTAGGTATTGATCCACTTCAAAATCCTGAGTTTGCCATTTACCGTGGCGACTGTTCCTTCGACGGACTGGCTGAGCTTTTGTGTGCCAAGGCGGATGTGGGCGAAAACGAGGTGTTTATTGACGTGACCGGATTAACTCCCGGCCTCCAGTATTTCATCCGAATTTCCGACTATTCCACCAGCGCATCGCCCAACTCGGGAAGTTTTGTGCTGTGTGTGGATGAAATTCCGCCGATCATCAACATCGACGGTGGCGGCTCCACACTTTGCAGCGGCACCGTGTACGACACGGGTGGCCCGGACGGTGATTACGGCGCCGATGAAAATTTCACGTTCGTGATTTGTCCGAACCAACAAACGGCGTGCATCACGTTTACCCTCGATTATTTCAACATCGACAACGCATTCGGCGGCGATTTTCTCGCTATTTACGACGGCGATGACACGAATGCCCCCATCATCGCATCCATCAACGGTGGCGGATTCGGTGGCACCGACATTGGTGGCGGTGGCGGTGTTTGTTTCCAGGTACAGGCCTCCAGCGGTTGTTTGACCCTGCAGTTCCAGTCCGATGCATTTACCGAACAGGAAGGTTTTATGGGGCACTGGGAATGCAGTTCGGAGCCTTGTGAAAACCCGTTCGTCATGACGGTAGATACGGATGTAGACTCCGATGATATCGTGGATGCCATTTCCACACCTTTTACCACCGTTACCGTAACCGACATCAATTGTCCGGAAGGTGCTTACGGTACCTTTAGTTTCCCAACCACAGACAACAACAACGATCTGGGGCTCAACAAAGGCCTTATTCTTACGTCCGGCTCAGCCAACCTGACGGTTGGTCCCAACTTTTTACCGAGCTCCGGTCAGAACAACTTCGGAGCCGGCGATCCGGACCTGAACTACCTTTCCCAGCAACAAGGCAACAGTTCACTTTCCTTCGATGCCTGCATCGTGGAACTTGATGTCTTTGTGGCAACCGATGAGTTGACGTTTGAATACGTCTTCGGTTCCGATGAATACCCGGAATTTGTAAACACGAACTTCAACGACATTTTTGCCTTCCTCGTTTCCGGTCCAGGCATCGTTGGTGACCCCAACCTGGGCAACGCCGTCAACATCGCAACCATACCCAACACACCTTTGCCTGTTCAGATCAACAGTGTAAACAACCTGTTGAACTGGCAGTACTACCGCAACAACGAAGTTGGTCAGGTACTGGAATACGACGGTTTGACCAGCGATTCCATCGGTATCAAAAAAAGTTTGACGGCGCGTACCGGCGTTATTCCCTGCAATACTTACCACCTGAAACTTGCGGTGGGCGACCGTTCCGATGGCGTGTACGACTCCGGCGTTTTCCTCTCCGAAATCCGGGGCAGTACGCCCAATCTTGCCGTACAGTTTGCCAGCGGCATCGATTATTTCATTGAAGATTGCTCGGGCACGGAAGACGAACTTGTTGTTTCGCTCAACCAACCGCTGGACGACACTTTGAGCTTTGTGGTAACCGTTGGTGGTACGGCCACCCTTGGTGTGGACTACAACCTCACCATCCCGTCGGTAATAACATTCCTCCCAGGCATCACCTCGCTGAGCTTCCCCATTTTCCCCATAGCGGACAACATGGTTGAAGGCACTGAATTCATCTCCATTGCCCTTTCCAACAACTTCGGATGTGGTGATGTGGTGTACACCACCATCAACATTGAAATTAAGGACAACGTAGAAGTTTTTGTAAACACGGGCGCCGATACCATTTTTGTGTGTGCCGGCGCTACCCTCCAGCTCGAAGCCACGGGTGCGGTTAACTACTTCTGGGCCCCTCCGGGCGCCGTCAGCAATCCGTTCATCGGTAACCCAACCATCACACCCGTTCAGGACCTCTGGCTTGAAGTAACCGGTACCATCGCCACATGTGTAGACTTTGATTCGGTTTTTATCAAAATCATCGACCCGACCATCGACGTGGCCACCAGCGATCCTGTAAACATCTGCCAGGGAACCAGTGTACAACTGCAGGCCAACAACAACGTACTGAACCAGGGACTTGTTTGGACGCCTGCTGCCGGACTGAACAATCCGAACAGCCAGAACCCTGTTGCCACGCCGTCGGTAACCACAACCTACACGGCAAGCGTTACCATCGCCGGATGTACAGTAAGCGATACCATCACCATCAACGTGGATACCCTTTTCTTCCCCCTGGTGATTGAAGATACCATCGTTTGTCAGAACTATCCTGTTCAACTCGGCAACGTCATTTCTGGAACAACCGACTACCAATGGACGCCGCAGGACGGCCTGAGTGACCCAACCAGCTCGGGACCGGTCGCGCTGCCCGACGTGACCACAACGTATACTCTTGTGGCCACCAGCGCCAACAACTATTGCACCCAAACAGTCTCGACAACCGTCAGCGTCATTGCTGCAGACGTCGACATCCAGGGCGCTGAATACATCGAAATTTGTTTGGGCGAAACCGTTCCGCTTACGGCCGCTTCAACACCTGCCGGCGCTATTGTAAACTGGTCGCCAACCTTTTACGTTTCGGACCCCACGGGCCCCAACACCGAATCCAATCCGGATGAATCGGTCACCATTTATGCAACTTATGTGGTGAACAACTGCCTTGTTCGCGACTCGGTGTACATCCGCGTAGATTCCTTACCCAACACGGACATCACCCGTCAGCCCGACAAGTCGGTTTATTGCCCCGGCGATACCATTTACCTGATTTCCAAAACGTATGAGCCGGCAAGTTTCCCGGACATCGACATTGAGTGGTTGCCTGAAGGCATGCAACTGACGCCCGATAGTCTTTGGAACATGGTCATCCTGGCCACCGAAACGCTGACGATGACCCGCATCACCACCAACCACGCCTGTGAAGACACTTCGACGGTGGAAATACCTGTGGGCACCATACCTACCATCACCATCACGGCAACGCCTGCCACCGTTTGTCCGGGCGAACCTGTACAACTCAATGCAACGGTAGATATCAATACACCGCTGGAATGGATGCCCGCACAACCGCCGCTCAGCTGTACGGAATGCCCCAATCCGGTGGCCAACCCGCAGTTTACCACAGTTTACACGGTAGAAGCAGCTGAAGCCGATTGTCCTGCAAGCGCGAGTATAACGATCCCTGTGTTGCCACTTCCGTTGATCAACCTTGTGGTGGATCCTGTGATTTGTCTCGGCGAATCGGTACAACTCAACAGTGCATCCGATCAAATGTCGACCTACAACTGGACGTCCACACCGCCCGGGTTTGTGAGCAGCGATCCGACGCCGACTGTGAGCCCTACCAGCACAACAACCTACAACCTTGTAGCCAGCAACTCGGCCTGCACCATTGAACGTACCGTATTGGTAACGGTGGCCATCGACAACATTGACGCGGGTGCAGACCAGACGATTTGTTTGGGCGAAACGGCAACCCTCACGGCCAACAAAGCACTGCCCGGCGGCAGTGTGGTTTGGAACCCGAGCGGCAAAACCGATTTCACCATCATGGAGCAACCCGGCATCGGCAACACGACGTACACCGTTACCTATACCTACGGCAACAACTGTATCGATTCCGATTCATTGGTCGTAACGGTATTCCCGCCTGTTGACCTTTCGGCCATCACTGCAACGCCCGATCCCACCGACAGCCTGTGCGAAGGCACACCCATCGCGCTGAAAGTAACGGTGAATCCAGCCGATGCTTTGCTGGTGTGGACGGAAAACGGACAGACCCTGAGCCTCACCGGTGATTCCATTACGGTTACCGCAATGGTTGTAGACGGACAGGCCACGTACGCCGTGACCGCTACCGATGAAAACGGCTGTAGCGCCTCCGCTGATCCCGTAACGTTCAATTTCATCCGTTGCTTCGTCATACCCAACGCCTTTACACCCAACGATGGCGACGATGTAAACGATACCTTTGGACCCTACGTGCGTGGCGGCGAAATCAACCTGCTCGAGTTTTTCGTTTACAATCGTTGGGGCAACAAGGTGTTTGAAGCCACACCCGCCAAACAACGTTGGGACGGAACCCAGGACGGCAAGGAAGCGCCAAGTGATACCTACATTTACAAAATGCGTGTACGTTATGCCGACGGAACCGAGGAATCGTTCCATGGAGATGTGACACTTTTCAGATAAATTTACCGGTTTTGAAAATCAGAGTCCCCCTTTGAATTGTTTGCGGCTAGCCGCAAACAATTCAAAGGGGGACTCTGATTTTCAAAACCGGTAAATTTATCTGAAAAGTGTCACATCTCCATGGAACGATTCCTCGGTTCCGTCGGCATAACGTACACGCATTTTGTAAATGTAGGTATCACTTGGCGCTTCCTTGCCGTCCTGGGTTCCGTCCCAACGTTGTTTGGCGGGTGTGGCTTCAAACACCTTGTTGCCCCAACGATTGTAAACGAAAAACTCGAGCAGGTTGATTTCGCCGCCACGCACGTAGGGTCCAAAGGTATCGTTTACATCGTCGCCATCGTTGGGTGTAAAGGCGTTGGGTATGACGAAGCAACGGATGAAATTGAACGTTACGGGATCAGCGGAGGCGCTACAGCCGTTTTCATCGGTAGCGGTCACGGCGTACGTGGCCTGTCCGTCTACAACCATTGCGGTAACCGTAATGGAATCACCGGTGAGGCTCAGGGTCTGTCCGTTTTCCGTCCACACCAGCAAAGCATCGGCTGGATTCACCGTTACTTTCAGCGCGATGGGTGTGCCTTCGCACAGGCTGTCGGTGGGATCGGGCGTTGCAGTGATGGCCGAAAGGTCAACAGGCGGGAATACCGTTACGACCAATGAATCGGAATCGATACAGTTGTTGCCGTAGGTATAGGTAACGGTGTACGTCGTGTTGCCGATGCCGGGTTGCTCCATGATGGTGAAATCGGTTTTGCCGCTCGGGTTCCAAACCACACTGCCGCCGGGCAGTGCTTTGTTGGCCGTGAGGGTTGCCGTTTCGCCCAAACAAATCGTCTGGTCTGCACCCGCGTCAATGTTGTCGATGGCCACCGTTACCAATACGGTACGTTCAATGGTGCAGGCCGAGTTGCTGGCTACAAGGTTGTAGGTTGTTGTGCTGGTAGGGCTCACAGTCGGCGTCGGATCGCTGCTCACAAACCCGGGCGGTGTGGACGTCCAGTTGTAGGTCGACATTTGATCGGATGCACTGTTGAGTTGTACCGATTCGCCGAGACAAATCACAGGATCCACCACAAGGTTGATCAACGGAAGTGGCAACACAGGGATCGTTATACTCGCGCTTGCAGGACAATCGGCTTCAGCTGCTTCTACCGTGTAAACTGTGGTAAACTGCGGGTTGGCCACCGGATTGGGGCATTCCGTACAGCTGAGCGGCGGTTGTGCGGGCATCCATTCCAGCGGTGTATTGATATCTACCGTTGCATTGAGTTGTACAGGTTCGCCCGGACAAACGGTGGCAGGCGTTGCCGTGATGGTGATGGTAGGTATGGTGCCCACAGGTATTTCCACCGTCGAAGTGTCTTCACAGGCGTGGTTGGTGGTGATGCGGGTCATCGTCAGCGTTTCGGTGGCCAGGATGACCATGTTCCAAAGACTATCGGGCGTCAGTTGCATGCCTTCAGGCAACCACTCAATGTCGATGTCCGGGAAACTTGCCGGCTCATACGTTTTGGAAATCAGGTAAATGGTATCGCCGGGGCAATAAACCGACTTGTCGGGCTGACGGGTGATGTCCGTGTTGGGTAAGGAATCTACGCGGATGTACACCGAGTCGCGAACAAGGCAGTTGTTCACCACATAAGTTGCATAAATGGTGACCGATTCATCCGGATTGGATTCGGTGTTGGGGCCCGTGGGGTCCGAAACGTAAAAGGTTGGCGACCAGTTTACAATAGCGCCGGCAGGTGTTGAAGCGGCCGTAAGCGGAACGGTTTCGCCCAAACAAATTTCGATGTATTCAGCGCCCTGGATGTCGACGTCTGCAGCAATGACGCTGACGGTTGTCGAGACTGTTTGGGTGCAATAGTTGTTGGCGCTGGTGGCCACAAGAGTATACGTTGTGGTCACGTCGGGCAGCGCGACCGGTCCCGAGCTGGTTGGGTCACTCAGGCCGTCCTGCGGCGTCCATTGGTAGTCGGTTGTTCCAGAAATGACGTTGCCGAGTTGAACAGGATAGTTCTGACAAACGATGGTATCTTCAATCACCAGGGGGAAGAAAAGGGTATCCACGTTGATGGTGATGGTATCGCTTACTGTACATCCGGCGATGGTAACGCTTGCCGTGTAGGTTGTGGTTACCGACGGCGTGGCAACAGGGTTCTGGCTGTTCGGATTGTTCAGTCCGGCAGCAGGCGTCCAAACAAGTCCCTGGTTCAGTACGTTGTTGTTGGCCTGCAGTTGTACACTGGTTCCCTGGCAGATGTTTACAGGATCGCTGGTGGCCACGTCGATGGTCGGGTCGATGATTTTGATAAAAACCGAATCAAAGTCTACACATGTGGCGATGGTACCGGTTACTTCAAGCCAGAGGTCCTGAACGGGTGTGATGGTTGGGTTACCGATGAACGGATTGCTGACGGCGCCCGGAGGGGCCCAGAAGTAGTTAACCGCACCCGTGGCTTCGAGCTGGAGGGTAGCGCCGGCACACACAAAAATGGTATCGGCGCCCGTGTTTACAAAAACTTCTACGTTGTCCTTAATTTCAATGTTGATGGTGGTGTACACCACATCACCACATCCGAAGTTGTTGGAAAGGGCAATGGAGATGAATTCAGTGCCTTCAACCATGTTGTCCGCTATGGGGAAAATGGGGAAGCTCAGCGAGGTGATGCCTGGGAGGAATGTTATTACCGACGGGATGGTGAGGTTGTAGTCCACACCAAGGGTGGCCGTACCACCAACGGTTACCACAAAGCTCAAAGTGTCGTCCAGCGGTTGGTTGAGCGAAACAACAAGTTCGTCTTCCGTGCCCGAGCAATCTTCAATGAAATAATCGATGCCGCTGGCAAACTGTACGGCAAGATTGGGCGTACTGCCCCGGATTTCGGAGAGGAAAACGCCGGAGTCGTACACGCCATCGGAACGGTCGCCCACCGCAAGTTTCAGGTGGTAAGTATTGCAGGGAATAACGCCGGTACGCGCCGTCAAACTTTTTTTGATACCGATGGAATCGCTGGTCAAACCGTCGTATTCCAGTACCTGACCAACTTCGTTGTTGCGGTAGTACTGCCAGTTCAACAGGTTGTTTACACTGTTGATCTGAACAGGCAAAGGTGTGTTGGGTATGGTTGCGATGTTGACGGCGTTGCCCAGGTTGGGGTCACCAACGATGCCTGGACCGGAAACGAGGAAGGCAAAAATGTCGTTGAAGTTCGTGTTTACAAATTCCGGGTATTCATCGGAACCGAAGACGTATTCAAACGTCAACTCATCGGTTGCCACAAAGACATCAAGTTCCACGATGCAGGCATCGAAGGAAAGTGAACTGTTGCCTTGTTGCTGGGAAAGGTAGTTCAGGTCCGGATCGCCGGCTCCGAAGTTGTTCTGACCGGAGCTCGGTAAAAAGTTGGGACCAACCGTCAGGTTGGCTGAGCCGGACGTAAGAATAAGGCCTTTGTTGAGCCCCAGATCGTTGTTGTTGTCTGTGGTTGGGAAACTAAAGGTACCGTAAGCACCTTCCGGACAATTGATGTCGGTTACGGTAACGGTGGTAAAAGGTGTGGAAATGGCATCCACGATATCATCGGAGTCTACATCCGTATCTACCGTCATGACGAACGGGTTTTCACAAGGCTCCGAACTGCATTCCCAGTGCCCCATAAAACCTTCCTGTTCGGTAAATGCATCGGACTGGAACTGCAGGGTCAAACAACCGCTGGAGGCCTGTACCTGGAAACAAACACCGCCACCGCCACCAATGTCGGTGCCACCGAATCCGCCACCGTTGATGGATGCGATGATGGGGGCATTCGTGTCATCGCCGTCGTAAATAGCGAGAAAATCGCCGCCGAATGCGTTGTCGATGTTGAAATAATCGAGGGTAAACGTGATGCACGCCGTTTGTTGGTTCGGACAAATCACGAACGTGAAATTTTCATCGGCGCCGTAATCACCGTCCGGGCCACCCGTGTCGTACACGGTGCCGCTGCAAAGTGTGGAGCCGCCACCGTCGATGTTGATGATCGGCGGAATTTCATCCACACACAGCACAAAACTTCCCGAGTTGGGCGATGCGCTGGTGGAATAGTCGGAAATTCGGATGAAATACTGGAGGCCGGGAGTTAATCCGGTCACGTCAATAAACACCTCGTTTTCGCCCACATCCGCCTTGGCACACAAAAGCTCAGCCAGTCCGTCGAAGGAACAGTCGCCACGGTAAATGGCAAACTCAGGATTTTGAAGTGGATCAATACCTACACCCGTAACCGTGATGCGAAAATCAAACAGGGTGTCCGGGCAGGTAAACATAAACCAGACGTCACGTTCGGCAGAACCGCTGTTGAAACAACTTGGGTTGTTGTCGTTGCCGATGTTGGAAGGTGTCGCGTTAACGTTGTTGAATGTATCGAGTGGACAAGCGGGAGCATTTCCAAGATCGATCAATCCGGCACAATCGTCGTTCAACGGTACCTGGGCCTGTAGCGCAAAGGCAATAAAAAGCGCTGTAGCAAGTAAAAAGATTTTTTTCATGTGTTCGCGAAGTAGCTGAGTGTCGCAACTTAAAGCATGTTGAGGTTTCGGTTTTGAGGCGCGAGCATGCTCTTAGGGTTTCGTGCACGAATCGGTGAAGGGAGTGCCAAAAATAGGGACTTCAAACCGAACCACATACCACCACAGCCCTTTTGTGTCGGCTGATGGCAGTTAAGAGCAGAAACATCCTGCTTTATTTGCAGGTTTCCAGCGATTTACGCACCTCTTCCAGGGTAAAAACACCATTTTGATTTCCCCAGGCATTGTTAACGTAGTTGAGGATGTTGGTTATTTCCACGGCGGTGAGGGTGGGCACACCTGGCATTTTTTCACCGTAAGTTTGTCCGTTTACAACAATGGTGTCGGCGAGACCGAACATTAAAATACAAGGAAGCTGGGCTCTTTCTTTTTTTAAATAATCAGCACCGGCAAGCGGAGGCATCAAAGCGCCCAGACCGCGACCGTCGTCCATGTGGCAATTGGCACATTGGGCCTTGTACAGAGCTTCGCCATCACGGTAGGGACTTTGTTCACATCCCGCCAAGGCAAAAATGGCTACAAAAACAAACAAGAGATAAGGGCGCATGAATTTTCGATCTTATTTTGACGCTTTGGCGCCGAATTGCTCCTCAATTAATAAGTCGATGTCCTTCATAAACCGGCTCGTTTCCTCTGCGTCGGTGCCGTCGCAAAACGAACGCACATGCCGGTTTTTGTCCACAAGGATCAGCCTCCCTGAATGATCGAAACCGCCGGGCGCTTCCGGATTTTTGGTCGCCACACTGAAGTAGTTGTCGGCAATGCCGTAAATGGCGTCCTCCTCACCCGTCACCATGTGCCATTGCGGTGTACCCACGCCTAATTTGTCGGCATGCCGTTTCAGTGCCGCCACCGTATCGTTGCGCACGTCGATGGAGTGGGAGAGGATGGCCACCCTCGGGTCGTTTTTGTATTTTTCATAAATACGCACACCGTTGGCTTTTACTTTCGGACAAATGGTGGGACAATGGATGAAAAAAAAGTCCACCACGTAAATTTTTCCAGCAAATGTGGCGTTGGTCACCAGCTGACTGTCCTGATTGATGAAAGCAAAATCGGGAACGGTAGGGTAAATGGTGTCGCCGTTTACAACGTCGCGCTCACCCAATATGGGCAGTGTGCGCTTTTCTTCACCGCCGCAGGCTGCCAATCCGGCAACAAGCAGAAACATCCAAAAGATATGTTTGATCATGATTTTGTAACTATGTTTGGCTTACTAACACATCCTGAGCAACTTAGTTGCCACCCAGCAGATTTTTACCCAAAAGGGTTGCGGCGTCGATGTCGGATTTGTTTTTATCAATCTTTTGCTTCTCCAGGGTAAGATATTGAAGGGCTTCCTCTTTCGACAGTTTGTCGGGCGCCTTGTAACCTGCCATCCAATCCATCATGTCGCGCCCGGCCATGTCGATGGCGCGTATGCCCAACAGCAGGGAGTCGCGTCGCGGACCGGTTTGTCCGAGCGAATCCATCGTTGCA
>JADLBE010000323.1 GCA_020847915.1 Saprospiraceae bacterium
ATACCTTTGCATGTCGTTTTATGGATAATGCTTTCGATAGAGTAATCAGAAGACTGATCAAGCGTAATGTAATTCCATCGGGCAGTAGAAGCATCTTTGGTAAGTACAATTTTCAAAAAGCTTTCATCAGTCACAACTGATTCGCTTCCGTTGGTTTTAACTTCCCAATTCGATTTATTACGGTAAAAGTTTTCATTGTAAACTAGAGCACCAAATCCATTCTCATCATACTCGACGTATTTATTATCAACTAGCTCCCCATTATCATAAACGGCAAAAACAGCGAGCTTACCAGTTTTGTACCATCTCTTAAACTCGCCATTTAATACGCCATGATTATACATCAATTCTGAAGCGATTTGCCCGTTATCAAAATAATGTGTATTTTTACCATTGACCTTATTATTGTAATAATATCGAATCTGCTCAATTTTCCCATTCTTATGATACCAGGTAGCTTGGCCTTCGTGGAAATTTTTACCTTCATCATCATAGTCTATGTATACACAAAAAAACTCTGACTGGAGCTCCCCTGATATATAATAGTCCTTGACTAGGCCTTTGGGTTTATTTTCTAATTCATATGTAATTAATCTATAATATGATGCCTCGCTCTGTTTACAGCGATTCCAATCCGCATCAAAATATTCTGTTAATCGTACTCCAATTTGAGGCTTGTAGCCTGAGGTTTTTTCGTTAATTTTTTGAGTTTGGTAGAATTGTTGAATGTATTTTATTTTTCCATCATGATCAGTAAGCTTTCCTGTGTACATGCGATCATTTACAAAAAAACCCTCAAATTTAGCACCATTAGCGAAATAGGTTGTCACCTTACCATGCATACGATAATTTATATAGTTTCCCACATATCTCTGTCCATCTTCAGAATTCATAATCCCCTGTCCCATTAGCTGGCCATTAATAAAATTACCTTCTCTTACCGTGCCGTCTTTGTGTGAAAATTTTCCTTTCCCTTCACGAATACCTTTTTTATAGTCACCAACATAAGTTGATTCATATTGACCATCTACATATTTCATTAGTTTCCCAAAACCATTAGCTTTCCCGTCAACACAAGGGCCATCCCACGTCATTGTAACTCCTTCGCTGAAATATGGATCAAGTACCGTACATCCCTGACTATTGCATTCAACCCATTTATCCTTCAAAATTTGCCCTAAACAGACCTGACTAATTGCTAAAAAAAAGACCAATATTAAATTACTTTTCATAAATGAAATTTTAAATTTTTTCCAAATAAATCAACTCACAAATGTACTTTGCATTCTCGAAATTTCCTACCCCAACATCCCCTTAAAAAACGCACCCAAATCCTGTCCGCCACGCCGCGAAGCCGTAATCCGCACCCCGTTGGTCAAAACGATTTGATGCTCCGAAGGATCAAACCGGGCGATGAACTTCGTATTCACCAGACAGGATTTGGAAACCTGCTTAAAGGTGCTTTTCTCCAACAACGTTGTTTTGTAAAACCCCAGGTTGCGCACCGACGTCAAAGGCCTTTCCTTATCCTGCACAAGGTGAAAATGGGTCAACTCGCCGTCGGCAACGAGGTACACAACATCGCCTAAATCGAGGTAACGAACCACGCCTTTCGACAAATACACCGGCAGTTTTTCCAGCGCATGCGTAGACGCTATCGGTTGCTGCACCAGGTTTCGGAGTTCATCGAGCTGATAAAGCAAAAACTTCCTGGGCGCCTGCTCACGCACTTTGTCCAAAGCAGCACACAACAACACCGGATCCACGGGTTTGAGCAGGTACTCTACCGCCGATTTGCGCAAGGCCTGCACCACGTAATCGTACGAACTGTAAGCCGTGAGGAAAATCATGCCTGTATTTTCCACACGTGCAGGGTCCAGACGGTCGAGCAGGTCGAACACGGTGCCGTCGAGCAACTCGATGTCGAGCAACCACACGTCGGCAGGTGTGCCCGACAGCAGTTCGTAGCCGTCGGATATGCCTTCCGCTTCGCCGAGGACCCGGGCAGACGGGTAATGCGCGGTCAGCATACTTTTTACCAGTTCCCGCACCTGCGGGTTGTCTTCTACAAGATGGATGGTCATTTTTAGCGGGCAGCAGTTAGCAGGCAGCGGGCAGCCTGTTGGCAGGTTTCATTCATCATAACATGTTTTCAAGTTGTATGGTAGCCGTGGTGCCGCCGCCTTCGCGCGGTTCAATGGTCAGCGTTGAACGGTAACCCAACTTTTCAATCAAAAGTAACCTTTCTTTCAACAAGGCGCCTCCGCGCGAGCGGTACCGCAGGGAGGAAACCTCCGGTTCAGGATGTTGTTTCGGCCCTTTGCCATTGTCCTCTACCCTGACGATCATCCTTCGGTCCTGCTGCTCAAAAGTCACCTCAATCATACCCTGCCTATCGCGCATAGGACGAATGCCGTGCAGCACCGCGTTTTCTACAAGCGGTTGTACAAGCATGGGCGGCAACAACACCTGGTCGGCCGGGAGTTGGATGTTGTTTTTAATACTAAATAGAAAGGGCGGATTGGTTTGCATGGCTTCCAGGGTTAAAAAATTGTCGAGAAACTGAATTTCCCGCGCCAACGTAATGGTCGCAAACGGCTTGCCGGTTTCCATTTCGGCAGGCATGGAAAATTCCAGGATCTCGCGCATCATACCCGACATGCGCAAAAGGTTGGCCGATGCCTCTTCTTTGGTTCGGTTGAAAATGGCGTTTTGCAAAGAGCTCAACAAGTTGAACAAAACGTGTGGATTCAATTGAGCCTGCACGGTGCGCAGTTGGGTCTGGTATAGGTTCGACTGCAACCTGCGCTGCTGCCATATCCGGAAGCCAAGCGCCGATACGAATGCCAGCAACGCCAAACCAAGCAACAAACGCAAACCCGGACGTTGCAGCGGCGGCAGGTTGGTGGTGATCCGACACGATGTTTCGGCCAGGGTGTTGCCGCGCACGCGCAGTTGTACCTGCACGGTGTTGACGCCGTGTTTCAAACCCTCCACTTCAAGTCTTTTACCGGGCGCTGCTTCCTGCCAGGCCTCCGTACCGAGCCTGTACCAAACCTCGCAACTGCCCGGCGGCAAATGGATGAAACTTAGCTCAAGGACGGCGCGGTCCGACACGCCATCCGACACCGATACGTTGAAAGGCATCCATCGGCCGTTGATTTTGTCGATGCGCACGGCCGGAGATGCTGAACCGGCGCCAAGTACTTCAAGGTTGATGCGTTGCAAACCGTTGCCTGCCGGCACCCACAGGTAACGCCCGTCGAAACAGGCGCCGTTTTCCGAAGGCTCCAGCAAGGTAAAACCGTTTGATTGATCGAAAATGGCAGTTATTGTTGGTTGATCGCCCGTTTTAACAACCACTACCGAACGGTCGGTGAGCAACGCCATGCGGTTTTCAGGCAGCAAAACGAGGTCGTTCACCGGTGCATTCACAGCGCCGGGAAACGCCCGGATCCAACGGTTGGATGTTTTTTGGAAACGGTACACACCCACATTGCCACCCGCCCAAAGGGTTCCCTGGGCATCCGTCGCCAGACAGTGCACTTCAGCATGCAACCCGACGCCGGCGTCGAGTTTGTAAAGGTGTTGCAGTTCAAATTTGTTTGAAAAAAAAGCCACGCCACCTTTTCCTGAAATCCAAAAAGACCCATCGGGCGCCGCATCGATGTCCGTACAAGGATCACCTTGTAAAAGGGCTTCGGGCAAGGCTGACTGGTAAATGGTTTTCGGGTAGCTGCCATCGAACACGTACAGGTTTTTTCCAGCAAAAAGGAAACGCTCATACAGTGTATCGTACGCCATGGCTTCAATCGATTCGCCGTAGGGTTCCAAATGCAACCGGTCGTTGTAAAAGAAATACACGCCTCTGAAAACGCCGAATACCGGTGTGCCGACCGGACCGGTGGTTTTGCCTGGAAAAAGCTGGTGTTGTTTGCCATCGTTGGAAGGAAGTGAATACTTCCGGATGGTATTGGTTTCCGGATTGACGTAAAACAACCCATCCAAATACGACGACAGGTACACGCCACCGTCGCCGGCCGGATGTACGGACCAGGGGTAACGCGCCCCGGGCACCCGTACCGTTTCGGGGCCCTTGGGGTACACGAGGGCAAACCCCTCATCGGTGGCCACGTACATCCGACCGAGCC
>JADLBE010000324.1 GCA_020847915.1 Saprospiraceae bacterium
ATTTTGGTGTGACACATGCCGTTCGTGGCGCCGATCTTGAAGCGTCTACTTCGGCGCAATACTATCTGGCGGAGTGCCTGGGGGCTTCATCGTTTTTACCGATCCAATTTTTCCACCACCCATTGTTGCTGGATGAAAAAGGCGAAAAGTTGTCCAAATCTGCCGGATCAGAGGCCGTAAATACCATAAAAGAGGGTGGGGATGGACACCAAGAGATCCTGAAAGCCACGGCACAGTGGTTGGGATTGCCAGAAGACAGAAAATACTCTGCAGCAGGAGATTTGCTGAATGCTATTGAGTTGCCATAGCCCGCGGAATATTTATTTTTTAATCCACGTGGCCGGATTCAGCCTTTGCTTTTGGTGCCAGAGTTCAAAATGCAATTCAGAGGCTCCGGTGATGGGGCTGGTGCTTACTCTGCCAATGGGTTGTCGGGCTTTAACAATGTCACCTTCCGCGAGTGTGGTTTCGCCAAGGTTGGAGTACACGGTGTAGTAATTACCGTGTTGGAGCAGGATGGTGTAATCCGTGCCGGGCATGTAACGAACCATCGAAACCTTTCCATCGTAAACAGCGGCCACTTCAGCGCCTTCATCGGTACGGATATCAATGCCGTTGTTGTTGATATCGATGTTTTTTATCGTGGGGTGTTTTTGTCTGCCGAAGCCTTTGGAAATAAAACCGTCGTTAACCGGCCAGGGTAGTTTGCCCATTTTCTTTTTAAAGTCGAGCGACATGGCATCCTCGGGTGCGAAATCGGATGGGTTTTCCGTGCCTTCAGGTTTTGAGGAGACGGCAGCCGGTTTGTCGGATTTTTTACCCGGTGTTGAAGCCACCGGCTTCCGGGCTTCCTCAACTTTTTTCCGCACTTCCTCTTCGATCACGGATTCGATGGCGCGGTTGAGCTTTTCGCGGGAAGCTTGTTTTTGTTGTAGTTCGTTGCGCAGGCGGGTTTCGTCGCTGCTCAGGGTTTGAAGTAATTTGTCTTTGTCGGCCAATTCGGTGCTGAGAGAGTATTGTTGGCCCTGGAGGCTGACGAGCAGGTTTTCTTTGTCGCGGCGGTAAGTTTCAAGTTCGTTGCTTCTTTTGGAAAGCATGGATTGGGTAAAAGCGATGGCTTCGGCTTGTTCGCGACGGTAACGGTCGTATTTGCGCAGGAACATCCAACGGCGAAAGGCCTGGTTGAGACTTCCGGCGGAAAGAATGTACAAAAGTGGGTTGCTGAGTGTTTTGCGGCGGTATGCGCTTCGAAGCATTTGACCGTATTCGGCTTTCATGTCATCCACATCCCGACCCAGAGAGCTGATAACCATGGCGTTGCGTTCCATTCCCGATTCTGCGCGGGTTATTTCAAGATTGAGTGTAGCAATCAGGTTTTCACGCTGTTTGATTTGTTTTTCAAGGGTTTCAAAACGGTCCAGGGTAGCTTCTTTGGTCTGGGTGGTTTTTTTGAGCATCTTGTTGGTGAGCTCAATTTCCTTGATCAGTTTGCGTCTTTTGTCTTCAAGCTCTTTTTTCGATTGTCCAAAACCGGCAAACGGCAGGCACAACATGCCCACCACCACCAGCCAAAGTAGTTTGGACGGGTTAGTCATTTTCAACGCGCTTGTAATGGTCTGGTATTTCAAACCTGAATTTGGGTTGGACATTGAATGCGACATTATCGAATTTTATTTGCAGGCGCATGGCACCTGTTTCCGGGCTGAAAGCTTCGATGCGACGAAGGTAAGGAAAGGCGCCGGCCTCTTCTGTTTTTTTGTACGAATCGAAGCTTAAGGAGATCAAACTTGCATCTTTTTGTCGGATGAACGTCTCATAACGCAGAAAATAACTGCCTTCTTCGATGCGGTATTCGCTGCTGTACTGGCCGTTGGCACCGCTCAACCGGTGCAAATCTTCGCGGATGTCCGACTTTAATTTAAGGTCCGGCAAAAAGTAGGCCGAAGCCAAAAGCACTTCCTGCAGGAGGGGAAATCCTTCGGGCAAACTGAACCTGCGCTGCAGGGATTCAAGGTCTTCGGCAATGTACGTTTTATCCAAACGGTTGAGTATAAAAGCCGAATCGGGGCGAATCATCGCGCGGATGGCTTCCAGTCCGAATTTTTTAATATTTACAAAAAGCACACTGTCGCGAACCCAAATGATTTGCGCGTTTGCGGTAATGTTGTCTCCGTTGCCTTCCGCAAAAATATCGGCGCGAGCGGTCATGTTCCGCACGTCGCCCATGTCGCGGCGGCGCATTTGTTTTTGTAAATATTCGGGTGAACGTACAGAGGATGCCGGTTTGGCTGCGGTGACGCCGCCGCTTTTGCGTTTGCATCCGGATTCCTGGGCGGAGCTCAGGAAAATAAGCATAAAAAGCGCTGCGGGCAAAAGCAGGGATAGCCGGCCGGCAGAAACAAAGGGGTAGGTCATGCGGTAGTTTAGTCGTCTGTGTCGTCGCTGATCTGGATCAATGCGCCGCTCAACTCGTTGTAACTGTGTTGGTCGCCTGCTGTTCTGGCTACACGTCGACCTTGTTTGTAAACAGCCACGGCTTCATCCAGTCGTTCGAGTTGTTCATACAGTTTACCAAGGTGGTAGTACAAACCTACGTAGTCGGGTGCTTCAGCATACAAACGCAAATAATAGCCTAGTGCTTGTTCATGGTCGCCGGTTTTTTCATATTCCTTTGCAAGTGCAAAAAGGGTAAATGGGTCGCCGGGGGTGCTTGCCAGCATTTGTTGCAACAATTCAAGTCGTTGAGACATCGGATGTTTGTAAAATTTAGCGAAAATTCGCCAAAACATTTGGTCTTTATTAAATGTTGATTGCTAACTTTGCGTCGCATTCAGCGTCAGCTTGTTTGCAAACAGCTGCAAAGGTAGGAGCAAATCGCCCAAACCGATGCTTTTTAAGAGGCCTTATCACCATTTTGCCATTTTTTATGAAAATTTTGGTTTGTATCAGTCAAACTCCCGACACCACGTCCAAGATCTCCTTCAGCGCCGACGGGCGTACGTTCAACGAGGCTGGCGTTCAGTTCATCATGAACCCGTACGACGAATGGTACGCACTTGTGCGCGCCTGTGAGCTCCGCGAATCGCTTGGGGGCAGCGTAACCGCCCTGAACGTAGGACCGGCCGCCAACGAAACCACCATCCGCAAAGCCCTTGCCATCGGTGCCGACGAAGCCGTACGCATCGACGCCGTTCCACCGAGCAGCGCTTTTGTAGCCAAACAAATTGCTTCCTTTGCCAAAGACCATGGTTTCGATATGATCCTCCTGGGCAAAGAAACAATCGATTACAACGGCTCAGAAGTTGGCGCCATGGTATCCGAGCATTTGGATCTTCCATACGTATCGTACGCCAGCAAACTCGATCTCAACGGCAATACCGCCACCATCGAACGCGAAATTGAAGGTGGTGTGGAAATCCTGGAGGTTGATTTGCCCTTTGTTGCCAGTGCAGCAAAAGGTATGGCCGAACAACGCATCCCAAACATGCGCGGCATCATGTCGGCCCGCACCAAGCCGCTCAACGTAGTTGCCCCCGTGCCGTTCGAAGACCAGGTTGAAACCCTGAAATTTACCCTGCCGCCGGCAAAAGCAGGCGTGAAACTGGTGAACCCCGAAGACATGGACGAACTTGTGCGACTGCTGCACGAAGAAGCCAAAGCCATCTAATTTTTTAACGACACATCTCTTCCAACATATGGTTCTCGTTTTTGCGGAAAGTCCGCGTGGACAAATCAAAAAGACCGCTTTCGAAGCCGTTACTTACGGCAAAAAAGTGGCGGATCAACTCGGTACCTCGTGCGTTGCCGTGGTGCTCGGCACCAATGCTGCCAACGCCGGCGAATTGGGCAAATACGGCGCTTCCAAAGTACTTCAGGTGGCGGATGCCGCTTTGAATGATTTTGACAGCCAAACTTACACCGCTGTTTTGGCCGACGTGGCCAAACAACAGGGTGCAAAAGTTGTGGTTTTGTGCCACACCTCCACAGGCAAGGCCATCGCAGGCCGCTTGTCGGTACGCCTGGGCGCCGGATTGGTTTCGGGCGTAAACAGCCTGCCCGAAACAGGCACTTTCAGCGTTCGGAAATCAGTTTTTTCCGGCAAAGCAATTGTGGATTACTCGATTAAAAGCGATGTTAAAATCGTTTCCCTTATGGGCAACGCAGTTCGTCCGGATGCCTCCGGAAGTCCGGTCAGTATTGAAAACATCAGTGTTTCGGTTCCCGCAGGCCGCATCCGTGTCAAATCGGTAAAAACGCAGGAAGGAACCGTTCCACTTCCTGAAGCAGAGATCGTGGTTTCTGCCGGTCGCGGCATGAAAGAACCCACCAATTGGGGCATTGTGGAAGACCTGGCCAACACGCTGGGAGCTACCACCGCCTGCTCGCGCCCTGTGGCCGACAGCGGCTGGCGCCCGCACCACGAACACGTAGGACAAACGGGCATCGCCATCCGCCCAAACCTCTACATCGCCATCGGTATCAGTGGCGCCATCCAGCACCTGGCCGGCGTGAACAACTCCAAGGTGATCGTTGTGATCAACAAAGACGCAGAAGCACCTTTTTTCAAGGCAGCCGACTACGGAGTCGTGGGCGATCTGTTTGAGGTGGTGCCACGCCTTACAGAGGCCATTAAAAAATTTAAGGCTGCGCACTAATGTAGTCCGAAGTCCGAAGTTGTACGGAATCGTAGTACTGAAACATGAGTCATCCCGAATTTTTTCGGGGTGACTCATGTGTTTAGAAACACCTTCAAATCAAAATAATAAAACTTCCTGCAAGTCTTTTTGTTGAACAGCGGGCAAGTATGACGCTACTTTGCTAATTTTGCAGCCCCGAAAACAAACGGCTAAAACATCTCGTAATGAAACGCATTGAACTGGACATTGTCGCCCTTTCACACAGCGTCACCCAATCGCACAATTATGCCGTGGTTTTGGGAGAACGCCGCGGTCAGCGCCGTCTGCCGATCGTCATTGGCAGCTTTGAGGCTCAGGCCATCGCTGTGGCTATGGAGCGTATGGTTCCCAACCGACCGCTTACACACGATTTGTTCAAAAATACCCTCGACACTTTTGGTGTACAACTTCGGGAAGTGGTGATCAACAACCTGCTCGACGGCATTTTTTATGCCCGCCTCGTCTGTGTAAAAAACGGAGAAACCTTCGAAATCGATTCCCGTACCTCCGACGCCATTGCAATGGCCGTACGTTTCGATTGTCCCATCTATACGTACGATTTTATCCTGGAAGCAGCCGGTGTTGTGCTGGAAGAACAGGACGACGACGAAGCCACGCGCAGCGGCGGCATCACCCAGTCCCAGGCGCCTCTGGTTGAAAGCGACGCCATCGAAACCTTTACTGTGGATCAACTGCAACGCAAATTGCAGGAAGTGCTCGAACAGGAAGATTATGAAATGGCAGCACGGATCAGGGATGAGTTGAAAAGACGCGACGCCTGACCCGGATTTTTAGGATTTTTGGGATTGGGATTTGATGGGGACAAAAAAAAGATTGGGAAGATTGGATTGGATTTTTTGGGATGGATGGAGTTTGGATTCATTGGATTGCCAGGAGCGTTAACTCCTTAAATCCTTAAAAATCCAAACTCCATCCATCCCAAAAAATCCAATCCAATCTTCCCAATCTTTTTTTGTCCCCATCAAATCCCAATCCAAAAAATCCCAAAAATCCGGGTTAAGACAATTTATCCGAGGTCAAACTTATACTGCACCACCTCAATTTTTGGCACACCTGCTGCATCGGTATTTTTAAAAATCACGCGGATATCGATCGTTTCAGGCGCTGTTTTTTCGGTGCTGTCGAAAATCGCATCGATGCGGCCTTTGGCGCCGGGCTTGAGTACGCCGCGTGGGAAGTCTGTTGTGGTGCATTCGCAGGCATCCACGATTTCGATCTGGATGTCTTCTCCGGAGGTGTTGGTAAAGTCGAAAAACATCTCCCTTTTTTCCCCTTTTTTTACCGTTCCCAGCTCGATCATTTTTTTATCCCACGTCACAAAAGCCTGTGCTGGTTGTGTTTGGGCTTTGGTAACTGAGCTGCAGGACAGCAATACGGAAGTCACAATTCCAAAAAAAAGCAATCGTTGAAGGTGCATCATACGGGTTTAACCAATTTTTTTGCCCGACATGGCGGCGCGGATGTTGGTGTCCATCGCGCGGTGGGCCAGCGGCATGGTGTAGTTGTTGAGTGTTTCTATGGCCTGGTGGATAACGTCCTTGTCCTCCGTTTGAGTGGCTTCGCTGAGTGCCTTTAACAATGCGTTTGTATTTACCTTTTCTTCATCGGTGAGGATACCGTCGTTTTGCTGCAGGAACTTAACCCCGGCAAGCAGCAGGTTGTTGGCTTCGTTGCGCGCCTCCAAAACGCCACGGATTTTCATATCAGCACCTGCATGCGTGATGCTGTCGAGCAGCATACGGGCCATGTCTTCCTCGGTGATGCCGTAAGCGGGCTGGATGTCGATTTGTTGTTCCAGACCCGAACGCAATTCACGGGCGCGTACCGTAAGGATACCATCGGCATTGAGGATAAACTGGATGTCGATTTTGGGCAAACCGGCCGGCATGGGGGGTACATCGCGCAGGACAAACTCTCCCAATTTGCGGTTGTTCTCCACCAAATCACGTTCGCCCTGGTAAACAGCAATTTTCAGGTTTTTCTGACCATCAACGCTTGTAGTGTACTGCCTGCCCGCTTTGGAGGGTATTTTGGTGTTGCGTGGTATGATGACATCCATCAGGCCACCGACGGTTTCGATGCCCAACGACAAAGGGGTTACATCGATGAGCAAAAGATCTTTTTGGTTGCCACTCAGTATGTCGGCCTGTATGGCGGCGCCAAGGGCTACAACTTCATCGGGATTCAGGTTGTTGAAAACCGGTTTCCCAAAAAAGGCCGAAACTTTTTGCTTTACCAGTGGAACACGGGTCGATCCACCCACCATCACCACCTTATCAATTTGATTTGTTTTCAAACCGGCATCGCGCAGCGCATTTTGGCAACAATCAAGGGTGCGTTGTACAAGCGGCATGATCAGTTCCTCAAACGTATCACGGCCGATGCTCACAGCTTTGCCGTCTATTTCCCCCTGGAAAAAAGAGCCATCGGAGAGCGTTTTTTTGGCGTGTTCAGCCAACAGGCGCAGCTCCTGTTGCAAATGTTTGTTTGCGGACAAAACCTGCGTATCGAGGCCCATCTGCGCTGCAAAAAACGTTGCGATGGTTTTATCAATGTCATCGCCACCCAGAAACGTATCGCCGTTGGTGGAAAGCACCTCGAAAACACCATCCTGGATTTGGAGGATCGACACGTCGAATGTACCACCGCCAAGGTCATAAACGGCGATGGTTTCGGCCTTGCTTTTGTCCAAACCGATACCATAAGCCAATGCAGCCGCAGTGGGTTCGTTCACAATTCGGAGCACATCCAGACCGGCAAGTTTACCGGCATCACGCGTAGCCTGACGCTGGTTGTCGTTGAAATAAGCGGGAACGGTGATGACGGCCTGGTTGACCGAGGCTTTCAGTTCGCGTTCCACCCGGGATTTCAGTTCGCGCAGGATGTTGGCACTGAGTTCCACAGGAGTGAAATAACGGTCGTACACCTTTACTTTCACCAGGGCGTCTTTGTCTTCGTCGAGTATGCGGTAGCCAAAAAACGCTTCGAGTGTTTGAACATCGTTGTACGACTTACCCATCAGCCTTTTGACCGAATAAATGGTGTGTGCCGGGTCGGTGATCAGTTTTTCACGTGCTGCGTCGCCCACCAGAATAGATCCGTCGGAAGCAAAATGCACAACAGAAGGAACGAGGGTGTTTTTTTGAAGATCGTCCTGAACACAAACAGCCGCACCATCTTTCATGTATGCAACCAGGCTGTTGGTGGTACCAAGGTCGATACCAACGATAACTTCATTGTCTTTGTTAAGGGTACCGTCTTTCAGGTTTATGGAAAAAGTAGCCATGGATAGAGTTGAAAGTTGAAAGTTGAAAGCGGAAAGTTGATGCTCTTGCCACCTTGCTTTCAACCCAATCGCCTTTTTGTTTAGGCGGCGCAAAGCTATAACACCTTGAAAATTTTTTGGTTTGAATGTGTGGTCAAACGTTTGTTTTTAGCAACCTTGGCAGGATAAAAACAGAAAATTACCCATGCATCAGTTTTTTTCTTCGCGCCCCAACAAGCTTTGGGTGCTTTTGTCCGGCTTTTTCATCACCAATGCACTCGTTGCTGAATTTGTCGGTGTTAAGTTGTTTTCCCTGGAAAAAACACTGGGCGGACAGCCCGTGAACTGGACCATGCTGGGACAGGAAAACCTGGCTTTTACACTCACTGCAGGCGTAATGTTGTGGCCGGCTGTTTTTATCATGACCGACATCATCAACGAATATTATGGACGCAGGGGTGTGAAAATGTTGTCGTACCTGACTGCCGGACTCATTACCTACGCCTTCATCATGGTAAACATCGCCATTTGGCTGGAACCGGCCGAGTTTTGGCGCACAGCACACATCAAACCCAATTGGTCGGCCGAAGAACAGGCCGGCATGCGTGCCCTGGTGTCGGACTACAATGCTGCCTACAGCGTCGTTTTCGGACAAAGCCAATGGATCATTGTAGGTTCTCTGGTTGCTTTTTTGGTGGCACAAATCGTGGATGTCGGTGTTTTTCACCGCATCAAAAATTTCACGGGCGAAAACAGGATTTGGATGCGCGCCACTGGCAGTACCCTTGTTTCGCAATTCCTCGACAGCTTCGTGGTCGTGTTTATTGCTTTGTACATAGGCCAGCAAATCCCCTTTGTGTATGTACTTGCCATTTCCATCATGAGCTACCTCTACAAAGCACTTATGGCAATAGTGCTCACGCCGGTTATTTATCTGGTACACAGTGCGATAGACCGATACCTTGGCGAGGAGTTGGCGACGGAAATGAAAAAGGCGGCGCAGCGATAGTAGGATTTTCGCAGAAAGTTTCACGCAGATTTACACAGATTTAAAGGCGCAGATTTTCGCAGATTTCAACTTATGGTTAATTCAGAATCTGTGTAAATCTGCGCTTTTAAATCTGTGTGAAACCCCTCTGCGTCATTTATTCTGCGAGAAACCCAATCAGCACCTTCTTTCGTAAAACAACTCCGCCTTCCGGGCTTCAAACGAAGCCAAAATAATGTCGGCCACTGCCTCAGGTGTGCGCTGCGTTGTGTCCACCACAAGGTCGAAATTATCAAGATTGGCACCATCGGCGCCGTATTTCACCAAAAAACGGTCGTTTTCGCTTTTTTTGCGTGCCAGAATTTTGGCCATGGCTTCTTCCTTGCTTTCGTATTGTTCGCTGTTGCGCAGCGGGTCGCTGAGGATACGCTCGGCAGCCACGGCCACGTCGGCCTGCAGGTACACTTTGAAAGATCCGGGCATAAAAAACCAGGCCATACGGCTGTCGACAATATAACCGTCCGTGTTTTCACTTAAGTCGATGAACACACTGTCGATGCGTTGGTCGATGGTTGGATCGGTATCGGCACGGCGGTTCATTTCCAGGGTGTCGATGCCCAGTTCGGCGGCCAGTTTGCGTTGAACTTGTCCGGTGGACAAATAGTCAAACCCGGTTATCCGGCACAGGATGCGCGAAACGGCGCTTTTTCCGCTGCCCAAATCGCCGGTGATGGTAATTTTGTTACTTTGCATAGCGCGCAAAGGTAGGTCATGTTCTGAAATATTTGCTTTTGAAGGTATTGTTAAGCGCCGGGTTTTATCTTCACGGTCTAAGAACAAGCTCTTAAATTTCCTAAGATGCGTCAGGAAAAGATTCAGGTCGCCAATTGGGGCAATTTTCCAGTGATGGATGCCCTTGTTTATACGCCCGGCAGTACCGATGAATGCCTTCAGGTAGTACAAACCTGCGACACGTTAATTGCTCGTGGCAATGGAAAGTGTTATGGTGATGCGGCCTTATCGTCACACTTGTTGAGTACGCTTTCGTTGAACAACATCCTGCATTTTGATGCAGCACAAGGCATCATCGATTGTGAAGCAGGCGTGTTGCTGGCCGATGTTTTGCGTATTGCCGTCCCGAAAGGATGGTTTTTTCACGTAACTCCGGGCATCAAAAACATAACGGTGGGCGGTGCGGTGGCCAGCGACGTACACGGTAAAAACCATCCTGTCAAAGGATGTTTTTCCAATTTTCTTTTGTCGTTCCAACTGATGCGGGCCGACGGCTCGGTGGTTACCTGTTCAAAAGCGGAAAACAGCGACCTTTTTTGGCAAACCTGTGGCGGAATGGGCTGGACGGGCATCATCCTGAGCGCGCGTTTCCAACTCATGCGCATCAGCTCAACCACCATGCGCCAGCGCACTGTGCGGGCTGATACCCTGGACGCTTTGTTGCGCGCCTTTGAGGAACACCGTGGTTGGACCTACGGTGCAGGCTGGCTTGATGCACTCGCCTCGGGTTCGTCCTTTGGTCGCGGTGTATTGTACCTGGCCGAGCATGAAGAAGCACAAGTTGGCGAGGTGTTGCAATTTGAAGAACAGACAGGTTATTCCATTCCATTTTATGCACCATCCTGGTTGTTAAATCCACTTTCCATTCGCGCACACAATGCCATGTTGTTTTCCAAAGGAAACAGTGTTGAAGGTACGGTAGGTATGGACCGCTATTTTTATCCGCTGGATAAAATCGGTCAGTGGAATAGGTTGTACGGACGTCGGGGTTTTGTTCAATACCAGTTTTGTTTGCCTGAAAACCATGCCTTCGACGGGTTAAAGTCCATTTTGGAAACCATTAAAAAAAGTTCGGATACGCCGTTTCTTTCGGTGTTGAAACGCCACGGCGAAAGACCTGCAGAAGCCATCCATTCCTTTCCGGAAAAAGGTTATTCCCTCGCACTTGATTTCCCAAGAACCCGTACTGTCGAAGGCCTTGTTAATCGCCTGGATGAGGTAGTCTGGCAACACGATGGTAAAATATACCTCACCAAGGACGCACTTTCGGCTCCGCGAATGGGCCGGGTAAACCCACGTGATTTTGGCGAAGCCAAATTTTTCTCATCCCTGAAAGGCAGGTTGCTTGCCGGGCCCCCGGATTAAATACATGCTAAACTTTATTTTTAAAGATACCGCCCGGTTTTGGCAGGTCACCTTTTGGCTCCTGGTGCCGTTGTACGGGTTTATGTACGCGCCATTTGGAATCAATGAAACGGACGGCGGTTTTTTGAGCGGACTGGCGTGGCAGGTGCTCAACGGCAAAACCTTGTATGCCGACGTGGTGTATGTGCGTCCGCCGTTATCGGTTTGGTTTAGGACATTCAGCATGGTTTTGTTGCCCGACAATTTTGCTGTGCTTGGCGAACGCTGGTTGTTTTACCTGCAGGTAGCCCTGTATGTTTTGCTGGCCGCCGACATTCTGGCGCCCGGGAAAAACCGCTGGAAACTTGCCGCCCTTGGGTTCGTGGTTGGTGTGCACCATTACCCGCCGGCAGCCTGGCATACCACCGATGGTATTTTGATGGCGGTAGGGAGTGTTTGGTTTTGGCAACGCAGGACAGGCAGTGTTTCAGCCGTGTTTTCAGGGGTGTTTATGGTAGCGGCATTGCTGTGCAAACAATCGTTTTACCCCTTTTTTGTGTTGTGGTTGCTGATGGTTTCTTTTGATGCCAGCAAAAGGCGCATCGCTGCAGGATGGATCGGCGTGCTTGCAACTGCTTCCGTTTTTTTAGGATACCTGATTGCTGAAGGCGTATTGGGGAATTACCTGGCACTAACCACCGGGGCGGCAACAGGCGGACAGGCATTGCAACACGGAATTATCGACTTTTTACGTGTAAAACCCTGGCTTTCCATTGCCTCGGCGCTGCTGGCTTACCCACTGATGCGGTGGTTGCTTGGAGGTAAAGGATCATTGCTGGTGCAGTGGACACACGCTGCATGGCTGGTCTTGCTGGTTGGTTCGTTTGCCTGGCAATTGTACCAAACGCAGGATTATACGGTGCCGTTTTCCCAAAGTCGCCTTATGTTTTGGCTTGCCGTGGTGTATGGACTGTGGATTACGGTCAACATCAAACGGCTTGGTGATTGGAAACGTACATGGAACGATACCCGATTTTTTTGGGTTTTGTTGGGCATTTCCTGGTGCTCAGCCGTGAGTTGGGGATACAACCTGCCAATCCTTTTCGCCGTACCGTGGGTGCACGCGGCCCTCCGGGTGGGAGAGCAGCTGTACCGTAAAATAACAGCAGAAAGATTAAGCTTTGCCATGCTTGTGTTGTTGCTTGGATTGTTCCGCTACGGATACGAATTTGTGTACCGGGATGGACAGCGCAGCAACATGGACCGGCACATGGGAGAAGTTTTTCCACGCTTGAACGGTATATACTCCGATGAAGAAACATGGGACCGATACAACGAATTGAAGGTGTTGGCTGAAAAATGGTCACGCTTCAAAACTTTGCCGGCATTTCCGCAAGCCCATTGGATAACCGATACAAGACCAGGTTTTCCGCTCGACTGGGTTGTAAAGCGCGAAATGGGTGCAATGGAACCATGGGTGCGCGAACAAGCCTTACAGACTGGAAATATTTATTTCATCGAAAAGTCCTGGCTTGACCGCATCGCTTTGGAACCGGAATTGGCGCTTACACGTGAAATTGTTGAAAATGGTGCACGCCTGGAGGAAGGCAGGTATTTCTGGGTTTTTAAATACGAATAACCCATGCAAAACAAGTCCAAACGCCTTTTGCTGGTTGATTTAGACGGCACCTTGTTGCACGGGAATTCGTTGCCGCATTACCTCCTTGTTGCCGTGGGGTGGTGGAAGCTGCTTTTGGGGTTCCCCATGTTTTTAATACGTTGTATTGTGTTGTTGTTGAAAGGTAATTTCCAGTTTGAAAAAATCAAAATAGCTTTGTTTAGAAATTACATGCTGGGGCAAAGTCGTACAATATTGGAACAAAGCGGGGAGCAATGCACCCAACAAAAACTGATTCCAATGTTGAATCCGGTGGTACATGCGGCTGTGATTCAAGGTTTGGCAAATGGCGACACGGTAGTTTTGGTAACGGCGTCCCTGGATATTTGGGTCAAATCAATTGCCCGTCATTTGGGTTTCCAATTCCTTTGTACTCAGGCTGAATACGATGCGGAAGGTATGTTTACCGGTCGTTTTGCAACGCCAAACTGTAAATACGAGGAGAAACGCCGCCGTATTTTGGAAAAATTTGATTTGAGTAAGTATTCGAAGGTGGTTGCTTACGGCAATTCCGATGGAGATGCCGCCATGTTCGAACTGGCAGGCGAAGTTTGGTGGGTTAAACGCGAGGGAAGTGTTGTTTGTCTGAAAAAAGCAGCATAAACCGGCTGGGGTGTGTCTGATCAGCCAGGTTCTAAAAGATGTGTTTTCAGCCCGGCGTACATTTTTCAGACACACCCTGGTTTGGGGCTGCAAACAAAAATTCCCACCTTTGCAAAAATGATTTTATGAAACACCTGTTCGCTGCCCTTATTCTGCTTCTTCTGGCTTTGCCCACTTTTGCCCAACAAGCTCCGCCTGCTGAAAAACCGAGCCGTGATGAACCGGCGCCAGCCAATCCTGAGCTTGCTTATGCTGAAAAAAACGTGCGCCAATACGGTGTCCAGTTGAATCGGTTGCGCGAATCGGTTGAAAAACAGGACATGCAAAGTTCGCAGGCGTTTTACGTTAGTATCCTGCAAACCATGCGTCAGACGCTGAGCGAAGCTGATTTGCTTTACCCGGCACCGGCAGCAGGTATTCCGGAAAGTGAATACTCCGAAGGACAAAAGCGTCTTTTCCGCCAAAGGACCATCCTGGAATCCTTCGAAGGTTTTAATTTCGATTTCACCAAGCCTAAGGACATTGAGGAGAAGCTGGCACTCATGGCAGAATACCAGCAAATCATTCAGGCCAACCTTGGGGTGATGCGTTCAAAATAAGGCTAAAGCGCCATACTCAATAAAACGGCGGTCCGGTAGTAATCTTTGCCAAAAAAGCCGCTTGCCACATCGATGCGAAAACCACGGAATACACCAAAGCCCAGGTTTTCGATTCCAAAATTAACTTCCCAATACGGAAGATCTCGGGTGGTATCCAGGGACTCTTTTGCTGTCTCATTGGCGTAATACACATTCACACCAAAAACTTCCTTAAAGTTCAGCCTGCGTACGCCGGGTATTTTATCAAACAACCATCCCTGCAAATGGTGCTGGGCATGCAATTTGAAAAACGCCTTGTCGGTAGCATAATCGTAATAAGGCAGCAGGAAATAACCTTGCCCGATGTGTGTTGGATCGGAGAAGTTGGTTTGGTTGCCAAGCGGCATGTAGCGATCCATAAATTCCACCCGATTGCGGTTGAGGAAAACGCCGGCACTCACGTGCCACTCGGTGTATCCCGCAAGTCCCCACGACAAATCATCCTGTTTGATGTTGGCCTGAACAAAGTCCAGGTTTACATCACTCCCAAATACGCCTGGGATTGCCTTGCGGTAACGAAGCCACAACTCGGGCCAGCGACTGCCGCTGTAGGATCGGAAATTGGGATACGTCGAGTAGGTTTCACCGAAACGAAAACGCATTTCTACCTGGGCTACAAGTGCCTGGTGGGTTTCGAATGCCGGCTCCACACCATCCGTTGTCGGCGCGTTGGGCGAATATTCCCTGTCTTCCGCCTTCTTTTGCCAGGTGTAGTCGGTGTTGTTCACCAACGGCCGGCGTTCCCCGTATTCAACATAACCTCGCAGGAATACACCTGGGTATCGACGGCTGAATTGTACCCTGCCGAACGCTTTTTCATACAATTTCATGTAGTTGCGCTCATTGAACAGCGTGTATGCCGAGTTGAGCGCCAGACTGATGGGTGGAACCGGATTGAATTGAACGGGAAGTACGCCACCGCTGAGCTCGAGGGTGGTGTAGTGGATGCCTTCAAAACGCCGCTCGAGTTCGATTCCATAACGAAACCTGTCTTCCGAAAAACCATAATTCAGAATGCCTTTGCCTTGCCAATACGATCTGTCGCGATCTTCGCTGTACCTGGAAAAAGTAGGTTCCACGTTAAAAACCAACCCTTGTACGCTGTTGAATTGTACCCACTCAAATACCGACGGATAACTGATGCTGGTTCGGTTGAACGAGTTTTGCCAGGTGTATCCCATCAACACGTCCAGGGGTTTGAACTTGTTGTTTTTCCTGTCCATACTGTCCATATAGGCTTCAGATTTCCAAATGAGTTGCAAACTGTCTTTGCGCACATAATCCACCGATTCTTCCATGGTAAGTGGAACAGGACGTACACTCGACCAGTAGGTTGAGTCGCGTTTTCCGGCTTCGTTTTCAATTTTGAAGACTTCTTTGTTGAAGAAACGTTCTTCAAAAACAGGATTCAGGTCGTAATTGGACGAAACGGTTGTAAAAAGTCCTTCAATATCAAAACCCAAAACACCAAATTTAAAAGTGGTAATTTGGGACAACAAGGCCCATTTGTCGGGTTCGGCAACCGGTACATATTCCTGAACGAAACGCAGGGTATCAAGGATGGGTTGTTTGATGGCATCCCCGGTAAGTGCAACATCTGCGCCCGCCAGGTTGTAGAGGTTGTCCACCACATACAAGTGGCCAAAAAAAGTTGGGTCGGCCGGACGTTTGGGCAAGACCTCAATTTTATAAATTTTGTTTTGGTTGTTGTCTTCGTATTTGCCAACCAGCCGAAAGCGGTAATACGTAAAGGCGTTGTCGGCCAACGGAGACAAAATGTCACGGTCGATGTTTATTTTTTCATCGTACAAACTGAATTCTGTCAGGGTTGCACGGTTAAGGCTGAATCCATTGTCGCCGCCGCTTACTTTGCTGGAAATCATAACTTCCTTGCTGCGGGCGGGTTGGCTTTGCACATAAAGTTTGGATACCGATTCGGAGAGGTACAAAACGCCGGTTCGGTTGGTGTCGAGGATACCGCCCATGTTTCCGACCTCTTGCCCCAAAATTTTCTCCGGAGCATCCATCAGTTTGTGAAAACCTTTGACATAAACGTCGCAACTGTAGTCCCGCACAAGGTTTTTGTAATACTTTCGTCTTTCGATTACCTTTCTCATGATGGCGTAGGCAGGATCTTCGGTGGTGATGGTCACCTCCGTGATCTCCAGATCGGCGGGTATCATTTGCACATCCAGGACGGCACCTTTGGCGCCGACGGCAACCGTTTCTGTTTTTTGCTGGTAGCCGATGTATTGGAAAACAATGTCGTACGTACCTGGCTTAAGTGTAAGTTTGTATTCCCCTTTGGCGTTGGCAGCTGTGCCGTTGGTGCTGTTTTTAACATATACGGAAGCGAAGGGAAGTGGTTCGTTGTTTTCGTCCGAAACAACGCCCGTAAGTTGGGCAAAAAGGGAAATGGGCAAAAAGGCAAAGCCCAGCAGAACAAAAAGTTGTTTCATTTGGTGGTTGGCGACATGAAAGGATAGGTAATGCGGTATAGCTACTAAAGATGCAAAAATGCTTCAACTGGTTTCATCATTGTCTCAAAATTAGTGTTTTAACCCAATTTTAACCGCATCGTGGATTTACTTCAACAGTTTCAGGCCTTTTACCGTAGCGAAAACTTATTGCAGGAGGGTACAAGGTTTCTCGTCGCGGTAAGTGGCGGCATCGATTCTATGGTGCTTGTTCATTTATGCCATTCCAGTGGATTGTTGTTCGATGTTGCGCATGTGAATTTTGGACTGCGCGGGGAAGCTTCCGACGGAGATGAGGCCTACGTATGGAAAACAGGACAATTGTTGGGTTTAAAGGTTTTTACGCACAAGTTTGAAACAGCAAAGGAAGCTGCGGAAAAGCACATTTCCATACAAATGGCCGCCCGTCAGCTGCGTTATGGCTGGTTTGAAACGCTGTGCGACGCTTACGGTTATTCCTGTGTTGCTACGGGCCACAATCTCAACGACCAGGTGGAAACCCTGTTGATCAACCTTAAAAGGGGGACAGGCATTCAAGGCCTGACCGGTATTCCCAAGCGGCAGGGCAGGGTAGTGCGCCCCCTCGCTTTTGCCACACGTGCTGAAATTGAAAGTTATGCTTTGGAAAACGGCATTGTTTGGCGGGAGGACAGCAGCAATGCACAAACCGAATACACCCGAAACCGCATCAGGCACACCATTTTACCGGTCTTTGAAGCGCTTAATCCCAATTTTTTGCACACTTCTGAAAGAACCATGGAACGTTTGAGCGCCGACAGTCAAAACCTCGACGCACTCATTGCTACAACATTTCCAACGTTTGATGCAACTCAATCACCCGCTTTCATCAGTTTAAGTACATTAACCGCCTTGCCATCGCCGGCAGGCATCCTCCGCCGTTTGTTGCACAATTTGCATTTCTCGGACGACCAAATCGTACAGCTGAGCAGAAAGTTGAACGAACGTGGCTTTGAGGTTGTTAGCGAATCCGGAAAAAACCGCCTGGGTGTTGAAAAAGATGTGTTGCGCCTGGATCTTGATGAAGCAAAACAAGTGCCTGAAGGGGAAACACTTATCCATGCGGACGATGTGATGGTGACACTTCCGGGTGGTAAAAAACTCATCCTTTCGCCTACCATACCCGGGCCGCCGTTTCCAGATGGTAAAGAAGCGGTAACCGTTGATTTTGAGCAGCTTGTATTTCCGTTAATGGTTAGAAAATGGTCGCCCGGCGATGTGTTTCAACCCATTGGAATGCAGGGGAAAAGTCAAAAAATTCAGGACTTCCTGGTCAACCAAAAAGCCTCCAGACGTGAAAAGGAGCAGTTGGTGCTTTTGGTCAATGGCAATGGCTCCATCATTTGGATTCCGGGTTACCGGCCCGATGAACGGTTCAAAATCGGACCGGCAACCCGAAATGCACTCAAAATAGCTTTGTTTTAACCCATCGAATGGAGGCCGATGGCATTGCCTTCCGTATCGTTGAAAAAGGCCATGTGGCCATATTCAGGGGTAATTTGTGTTTTGGGCATGGTCACTTGTCCTCCTGCGCCTTCCACACGCGAAAGCACCACTTGAAGGTCCTTGCCTCCGTTCAAATACACCTTAGGACCGGCGTCGCCCGAAGGCTGGTGCCCTTCGCCAAGGCAAATGGCGCCGCCAACACTGTTCTCATCCTGTTCGGAAGGCAAAAAACCCATCTTTACAGGACCCATGTCTTCAGCATTCATGGAATAATCAAAGATTTTTTCGTAAAAAGCTTTAGCTCGTTCGAAGTCGAGCACCGGGATTTCAACCCAGCTGATGGCATTTTTCATCATTTCCATAGGGTAAGGAAGTTTTGGTGAATGGTATTGAATTTTCAAGTTACAAAAATAAACAAATAGTATAAAATAAAAAACAAAATGTTTGTTTTTGTTTGAAAATTCTTTTTCTACATTTGCCTTAACAGCACTTCAACGTTGGGTTGTTGTTTAAAACACAGACAAGTAAAATTTTATGAAACGAGAAATCCACAAATGGTTTAGCCCACGCCTGTCCAAAGACATGGAGGTGGCTGTTTACGGTCACTATGGCTTTGCGCTTCTGCTGCTGCCCACCGCAGCTGCTGATTTTCTGGAATACGAGCGTTTTCAATTGATATCCAGCATCCAGCCCATGATTGAGGCCGGTAAAGTCAAGGTGTTTTCCATCAACAGCATCAATTCGGAAGCCTGGCTGAACAACCGCATGCACCCACGTCACAAAGCCATTCGGCATCAGCAATTCAACAGCTATGTTGAAAACGAAGTCATCCCTTTCATCAGAACACACACCAACCCGGAAACGCCCATCATCACTTCCGGTGCTTCCCTGGGGGCCCTGCACGCTGCCAATTTGTATTTCCGCCGTCCCGACTTACTTTCAGGAACCATTGCCATGTCGGGTGTATACGACCTGACCACCTACACCAAGGGGTATTACGACGAGGATGTTTATTTCAATTCCCCAACGCATTACATGCCCAACCTCAACGACGATTACCATCTTCCGATGTTGCGGCAGGCCAAAAATATCCACATCCTTTCCGGATCGGGCGATTATGAAGATCCGGAAGCTTCACGCCGTTTGTCAAACATCCTGCACAGCAAAGGGATTCCGCACGAACTCGACGTTTGGGGCTGGGATATGAAACACGACTGGCCTACCTGGCGAGCCATGCTTCCTCATTACCTGGAAACACGATTCTAAACATTGGGAAAGTTTTTCTTAAGGGTAACAACCACCGTACTTATCTTATTGGTTCTCAACGTCTATTCAGCCCGGGCCGGACAAGTCGATACCCTCGACATCTACAGTCCGGCCATGCGCAAAACAACCCGATGCCTGGTGCTCAAACCGGACAATTACACGGTTATGGGCCAGAGGTACCCTGTTGTATACCTCCTGCACGGCCACAGCGGCAATTACACCGGTTGGCTTGGAGATGCGCCGCAATTGCTGAAAACGGCAGACGATTTGCAACTGATCATCGTTTGTCCCGATGGTGGTTTTGACAGCTGGTACCTGGATTCTCCCGTTGACTCATCGGTGCGGTATGCCACGCATATTGCCCGGGAAGTGGTTGATTATGTAGATTATTATTACCACACCCGACAGGATGCTTCCGGACGAGCTATTACGGGCCTGAGCATGGGAGGCCATGGCGCTTTGTCGCTTGCCATCAGCCATCCCGATCGTTTTGGTGCAGCGGGAAGTATGGCCGGCGGGCTCGACCTGCAACCCTACCGCCGTAACAATTGGGACCTGGAAGGCGTATTGGGCGACCCGAACAGGCATTGGAAAAATTGGGAGCAGGCATCGGTGGTCAACATGGTTCCAATGTTAGCTCCCGGGAAACCTGAACTCATCATCGATTGCGGCCTGGGCGATTTTTTCCTGGAACCCAACCGTGAAATGCACCGGCGCCTGTCAGCGGCAAACATCCCACACGATTACACCGAACGCCCGGGGGAACACAACGGCGAATACTGGAGTAGTGCGGTGGATTACCAGATCTTGTTTTTTTACAAATTTTTTGAAAAAACCCGCTGAACATCTACCAACGGATCCAGAGGTTTGTTTTCAAGCAAATGGTCGGCCAGATGATTGGCCCAGTAAGGCGCCAAAAGCGCGCCTTTGGTGCCAAGACCGTTAAACATGAACAGGCGTTTTAGAACAGGACTTTCACCCACGAAAGGTCTGCGGTCTTTTACACTTGGTCGAACACCGGCCCATTGTGCCTCAATACGGTAAGGAACAGCAAGTACTTCCTCGAGCTGGCGTACAAGGGTGCTTTTTTCCCCGTCGCTGGGCTCGGCATCGGGGTAATGCCACTGGTAAGTGCCTCCCGACCAGAAACGGCCGTTCCCAAGGGGGACGAGCGTGTGCGTTTTTTTCAACATGCTGTTGATGCTCGCTGCCTTTTCGCCATCGATGGCAACAATCAACGCTTCCCCTTTGGCCAGTTGCCAGGGCAAATCCGGGAAATAAACATTGTTTGATGCCAGGTATCCCTCACAAAGCACCACGGCATCGTATTTTTTGATGGTTTCGGGTAATTGGGTCAGGTCGACGGACTTTTTTTCATACCAACCTTCCTGCTGCGCCCGATGGTGGTAGGCAGCAATCAGGTGTTGAAAGTTGACACGTGCAGCACCCAAAATGGCAGCTGCTTTAAATCCCGGATTTAACAATGTCGACCATTCGCCAACTTCCTCGACATCGCCAATAAGCGCCTGGTAATCCGGCTGGGTACAACGTACAGACCAGTCGTTGATCTCTTCAGGTGTTCGAAGCAGCCTGGTAATGGCTTTTTCCTGCCAGATGCTGCCACCCAAAAAGGTTTCCATTTCCTGGTAAAATAGGCGGGCAAAAGGAAAAAACTCGTCGAAACGCCACGATTTTACAAACCGTTTGCCTGTAACAGGATTGATGATGCCTGCCGCAGCTCTGGAGGAGCCACCTGCTTTTTGATCGTCGGTAAAAAAAACCTCGGCGCCCCGACTGCGCAGGGTATGGCTCAGACCAATGCCTGCAATACCGCCCCCAACCACCCAAATTTTGGCCATTATTTGAAACGCCTGCGGGCCAGTTTGATGAAACTTTTGGCTGTTTCAACTTTCTTTTTGTCTGTCCAGCCGAACTGGTGCACACAATTTTCAACCAAATACGCTTTGGCATCTTCGAGGTGTGCACAGTTGTTCAGGAACGTGATGGTATTTTCGAAATGCTGG
This sequence comes from Saprospiraceae bacterium, assembly GCA_020847915.1. Classification (GTDB taxonomy): domain Bacteria; phylum Bacteroidota; class Bacteroidia; order Chitinophagales; family Saprospiraceae; genus M3007. Next base: position 21,237 of record JADLBE010000324.1, read on the forward strand.
TTGTCGTTGGCAAACAATTCGCGGGTAAACAAAAGTCTGTCGTTAAGCGCAATGGCCCTGCGCAGGTCCTGAATGGGCTGCTCAGAAAGTTTTTCAACCAGTTCACGGGCTTCTTTTTGTTCAAAAAGCACCTCTACGCCGGTTGCATGGTGGTGTTTGTGTGGTGGCGCAGGAGGTGGCGCGGGTGTGAACATCTGCTCGGGTGCTGCAGGAGGCGCCGGGCTGGGTTTGTTTTCCAAGGGAGGCGCCGGAGGGACAACCACCGGCGGCGGTACAACCACAGGTTGTGGTGGCAAAACAGGTTGCGGCGGCAATACAGGTTGTGGGGATGGTGTGTAGAGCACTTCGGGCGTGGAAGGTTCTGCAGGTGCAGGGGCGGGTGGTTCCGGCGCCGGCGCAGGAGGAGCCGGGGGAGCAGGTTTGCGGGCAGGAGCCGGCGTGCTGTGGGCCACGGGCGCATGTTGCACGGGAACTTCTTCGCTCAGGCATGCATCGTACAATTCACGCACGTAGGTTTGCATGATGTCGATGTCTATGCGCAGGATGTTTTCGGGGTCCTGGGTCATGCGGGCGAACTCGCGATTGATTTTATCGAGGTAAATTTTTGCTTTCTGTAAATCCATGTTTGCAAGGGTTGGCCGGGTATGTCTATTTTCACCGGCAAATTTAATGAACCGGTAAAGACTGCGGCCATGTTTTTAGAACCACAATTTCACGGACAGCGTTCCGGTTGGGTAGAAGTGATTTGCGGATGTATGTTTTCGGGTAAAACCGAAGAGCTTATCCGCCGATTAAAGCGTGCAAAAATCGCCGAAATGGGCGTCCAGGTGTTTAAACCACTTGTGGATACAAGGTACGATGAAGCCAGCATTGTATCACACGATACCACCAGTGTTTTGGCCACACCTGTCGACAATTCGGCACGTTTACTGAAGTTAAACGAAGAAACGAGGGTGGTTGGCATTGATGAAGCGCAATTTTTTGATGCTGGCATTACCGAAGTTTGTGAGGAACTGGCCCTTCGTGGTATTCGGGTGGTTGTGGCTGGATTGGACATGGATTACCGCGGCAAACCGTTCGGCCCCATGCCAAACCTGCTTGCCATCGCTGAATATGTTACCAAAGTACACGCCATTTGTGTGCATTGTGGCAATCTGGCCACCCATTCGTACAGACTGGCATCGGGCGATGAAGTTATTTTGCTGGGAGAAAAAGAACAATACGAGCCCCGTTGCCGTTCATGCTACCACATGGGCAACATATTGCGTTTGAAAACATTTTGAAGCACGTTGCGTTTTCGGTTGGTAGCCCAAAAATCGAAAGCCAACATGCTTTTTAACGTTTTTCCGTCGTATTTTTGCGCCTTCCTTTCAAAGACGGGCTTCGCCCAAACAAAACATACGCCACATGGCCACCCAAAGTTCTTCCGGAGAGATGCGCAACCTTCGCTCCGCTCTGGTTTCCGTATTTTCCAAAGAAGGTCTTGATCCCATCATCCTCCGCCTCCATGAACTCGGCGTAACACTATACAGCACCGGGGGCACGCAAAGTTACCTTGAAAAAATGGGCATCCCGGTCATCGCCGTTGAAACACTGACCGGTTACCCCAGCATCCTTGATGGTCGTGTTAAAACCCTGCACCCGGCCGTGTTTGGCGGTCTGCTTGCACGCCGTGAAGCCGACCACCTTCAACAACTTGAGCAATACGATATCCCGCAAATTGATTGTGTGATCGTCGATCTGTATCCTTTTGAAGATACGGTGGCTTCCACGACGGATGAAAATGCCATCATTGAAAAAATAGACATCGGCGGTGTTTCACTTATCCGCGCAGCCGCCAAAAACCACGCCGACGTGGCCGTGGTGGCTTCCAAAGAGGAATATGCTTTGTTCCTCGACATGCTCAACAACAACGGCGGCGCCATCAGCTTCAACGACCGTCGCGAACTCGCCCGTCGTGCATTTAAGGTGACGTCCAATTACGATACCGCCATCTACAATTACTTCAACGAAGGCCATACCGATGTAGCGTTTAAACACTCCATCCACCGTTCCGACATCCTGCGTTACGGCGAAAATCCGCACCAGTCAGGTGTATTTTTCGGCGATTTTGACAAGGTTTTTGACAAACTGAACGGCAAATCCATTTC
>JADLBE010000325.1 GCA_020847915.1 Saprospiraceae bacterium
GAGTGATTTCAGATATGTTGATCCGTGAGATTGCTTTGCAAATACCGCCGCCGATTGCCACATTTTTCGGATTTATTGCCACCGGGCTTCATCAAAGGTAACGCTGACTTTATCGCTGACCGCGGCGTCTGCTTCCGGCATGTGTTTGACGATCAAACACACATTTTGAGCATCCTGTATTTTTTGCACTTGGTTGTTTACCCTGAATGTAAATACGCCGGGTTCATTGGGAGGAAAAAGGCTGAAGGTCCCTACGGTTAGGGTTTCGGAGGGTAATTCCAGGCTGACCTCAAAGGTCATGGGTTCCAATCCAGGATTGTTGACGGTTTTTACGCTGATGACCAACCATTCCGTTGTGGATTTTAATTGGCTTTTGTCCATATCCCGGCGAATAAACATCTGGTTTTTATCCATGGTATTGGGGTTGCCGCCTGGTGTCTGGCAGGTTGTTCGGTCCGGCACGCCCGGGTTGGGCAACGACGGTCGCTGCGGTGGCGAGCAGGTATTGCAGGCCATCGCAGCGAAAATCGTTAAAACAAGTACTTTAGGCATGTTTTATTGAATGTCCATTTTGTCTGTAGTAACCGAGGCGATGAAACATTCAGCGGCCTCGATACCTATGGTTGCGTTGGAGGCGTCTTTGCCTTCTACAGGAACAGCGACGATGTGAATGTTCAGGTTGCTTAAATCTCCCAACGCACCGGTTTGTTGCAAATTGCGCATGGTAGAGGTGATGTCTACGGTAAAATCTGCCGTTTCAATTTGGGCATCGCGGCTGTGTCTGAAAAAGTAGAAACTGCCGGCATAGTGCGGATCGTCGGTTGATGTTTGCGCATTGGCATCCTCCTTGTTGATGAATACCCTCAAAAACAGGTCTGAATCCACGGGTTCAGAAACGCCTTTAAGCGCCAGCAAAACACGTTCATCTTTACCGTTGGCGATCACCCGACCAAATGCGTTGGCATCGGTTTTGATGGTTACGCCTCCGATGCGTTCTGAAGTGAGCATTGTTTTTTCAGCAAAACGAAACCTTTGTTTTACATCCAGCCTGATGGGCGCACCCTTCTGAATGATGGCTTTCGTTTTTTCAAAATCAGCATTGTTCCTTTCGACGATGGATTTGATATCCAACTTTCCGACACAATCGATGCCTGTTTCGTAGCGGTAGCTGAGCAAAGGCAAAAGTTGACTCACCGCGCTGGTCATGGATGCCGGATTGCCATCGCCGTCGACAAACATGCCTGAATGGTCGAAATTGCCCCAAACAGGGTCGTTTGTATTGGGATGTGCCCGCGTGATGTTCCATTCAAACCAGCACAAATCCGCCATACAGTGGTGCGACCAAAAAATGGGATCCAGTGGCGACATAAAAGTGGCCATGTCTCCACCGATAAAGGTACCGTGGATGTAGTTGTGGGGTGTAGCTTCTATGTTGCCGTAAACCCGCGGACCACCAGGACGTAAACTTGCCGCATTGCCTCCTGCAAAAACATTAAAATTGGGTTCGTTGCAAAATCCGTCAATCAAGGACAGTCCAACAGATGCGGCGGATGCGGTGCTTGTTGATGTGGCCACGCGGGTAGCGTTGTCGAGCGGATTGCCGGCGCCCCAGAATTGGGCAGGGATGCGGGGCTCGACGCACCAATCCCAATACGGCAATCCAAAGGTGGGTTCACCGGTCAGTTTTCGACAAATGTTTTCAAAATTGTGCAGGTAAATACGGTGCCAGGGAAAGAAAAACCAGTTGCCGTGTGGACAAAAATCATCGTGAATGGAAGCTTGTCTGGTCCAGTTGCGCGGGTCGCTCGAAGGCAATGCACGCATGGCCGTGACAGCGGCTTTGTAAATCTCAAGCTGGTCGTTTACCTCCTTTGCATCTCTGATGCAACGTCTGACAGGACGGTTTTTGATTTTTTTAAAAATGTCCTCACAACCACCTGTAAACAGCGGAACAGAGAGGAAGGACAAAGAGGCGAGGGAGGTATTGATGAGAAAGGACCTTCGACTCGGATTGTAATGGATGTTTTCATTTGGTTCCATGTTATCGGCTTTAGGAAGTGATAAAAATTCTTGATTAAGATTAAATTAAAAAATAAAGTTATGGTAATAGCTTTAAAATTGAAAATATAAATGGTGAAATAGGCTGTGCGCAATACACATGCTCTTAGATAATCGAAAACGAATTTGCAGTGTAACCCGAAAGCGCGTCCAGCAAAAACTTCACCCCCCAGTTCGGGTACCTGAAACGCATGTATGGACCCCAAATCGGAACGGAACCAGGCAAGGCGCCGTGGGTATTTTTGTTGTTTCCCCGGTTCTGGTGGGGCAGCGTATCGGAAAGCAATTGCAGCCCAAAGTCCTGCCAGGGTTCGCCCATGCGTTGAAGCAGGGCACTAAGTTGCACTTGTCCGGTTGGGCAGGCAAAGCTGAAATCACCTTGCCAATCCTGGGTGTATCGGCCGGCCATTTTGCCGTGTTTCTTGTAGCTATCAGACATCCGTTTCAGCGCTGTTTCCACACGTTTCAAGAGGGTTTCATCGTTGAAAATAAGTGCGCATTCCCAAAAACCCTCCAGAGCATAAGCGATGGTGTGGGTAAAAGCCGGTTTACCGGATTGGAAGCCGGCGTCAAGCAGTGTTCCGTCGGGCAAAAGTCGTTGTGTATAAAAAGTCAGCGCCCGTTGCATGGGTTCCTGCACGTTGGGCATGCCGGGCAGGTCGGACGCTTTTAACACACCCCACACAGCGCGGGTGTAATACGTGGGTACAAATCCGGGTACATACGCCGCCTGACGCCAGGCGCCGTCGGTTTCGAGGATGTCGAGCAGCCATGTCACCGCTCCGACCGCCGAGTGTGCGCAGCAGTTGCGCAAATTCCAGGGATCATCAGGGTTTTCATCGGGGGAAATTTCCCGGAACGAACGCGCAAGTCCAAAGAGAATTTGGGTCGTGTTAAAAACACTGGGTTGGTTGTATCCAACGGTGCGGCCGGGGAATGCGCCTGAAGGCAGTTGCTGTTGGAGCAGCCATTGTGTACAACGCCGGGCGTGGTTGTTCCAGACATCGTTTTTTTGATCCCACATCGTTTCGATGAGGTAGCCGGTGGTTTCCGGATATGCATTTTTCCATCCAAAAATTGGGGAATAGCTGTGCGCCGAACCTTCAAAGTTCGTCACTTCCATGCTGCGTTCCAGCCATGCTAAGGCAGCGGTTTGTGCGTCGGAAACCGACTTTTCGTTCAGGTTGTTCATAATGAATTGCACGCGGTCCTGCAAACATCCGTATTTTTGTGCACCGAAACCTCGGCATACCCCTGGTTTCGAAAACCCAAAACACTACCATGCGATTTGTTCTGCTTTTACTCCTGCTTTTTTCGTCCCAATTCGGCCATGCCCAGATCATCCATGGCAGCGATAC
>JADLBE010000326.1 GCA_020847915.1 Saprospiraceae bacterium
GCTACCGTTGGAAAGGAATAATTTACAATGCCAAAACCGACACCCTTCTTAAAAAAGTGGATTTCGAAATCGGTATGTGTGATTTTTTTTGCCAAAACGACTCCGTTTGGTTTTCAGGACTTGAAAATGATGCCTACCGCCTGGATAATGCCGGCATGCATACCCTTAAGCTGCCTGCAACAAATTCTCGTTTTGGCACCGTAGGTAATAAGTTGTTTGCATTTGGTACGGCAGCCATCATGGACTACCGTTCAGACACCGAGATGCCTGTTATTTACCAATTTCAACAACAGTTGAAGCGCACCGACTCCTATATAAACTTCTGCATTTCCGGAAACCTTGTGTTGTATTCATGGTCCGACAGGTTGATTCTCCTCGAATGGAAAATTGACCATTTCGAACAACTCGATGTATTGGAGGGCACAAGTGGGCAGGTATTTTCCGATCGCGACGGCAATTTTTGGGTTTGCTCCCTTACGGAAGGTGCTTTGTTTTTTTCTACAAAAAATAAAAACCTGTCAAGCCCCAAGCTATTCCTTAAGGGAAAAAAAATTACGGCGATGTTTGAAGATCGTCAGCGTACCCGTTGGTTTTGTACTTCAGGCCAGGGCATTTACGCCTTGCCGGCCAATGCCGCGATGCATTTCACGCAATTGGCGAAACCCAATCCGCCCAACATTACCGCTTTGTATGCCGATTCGGGCAGCAATGTTTACGCAGGTGATGATGCCGGGAACATACACCACATCGATCCGAAGAACAACATTGTTTCGCGCAAATTTTTTACAAAAGATGGTTACAACAGGTGCAGGCAGATTTTGGGTACGCCCAACGGTGTAATTGTGTACGGTACCGATGAAGGTATATTTGTTGAAAATAAGGGAATGTTAAGAACCCTGTCCAACATCACCACGGGCATCAAAGGTATTTTGTACCACAACAACCACGTTTGGTTTGCTACGTTTTCCAGGGTTGGCTATCTTAAAAATGCCGATTCAAAAGGTGAGATTTTGTGTTACAGAAGGTTTGCCAGTATTGGCGACGACAACGAGGGCAATGTTTGGGCTGGAGGCATCGACGGATTTTACTCCCTGAAGGATGGTTTTAAGCACAATTGGGGCGCAAAGTACCCGCAATTAAAAAACCGGATCAATTCGATCCAAAATGCTGGTGGACAGTATGTCTGGGTGTCGAATCCGGAGTCTGGCTTGCTTCGTCTTAAGGTTATGGATGGTAAGGTCGTTGGACTTGAAATCATCAACGACAGCCTTGGCGTGGCGCCCATCCACAACATTCAGTCGATGTACAAAGAGCCCGGCGGGCGGCTTTGGCTGTCAACCAACCAGGGTGTTTTTGGCCTTGATGAAACACTGAATGTGGTCCGGTACGATCACCGCGACGGACTTGCGAATGACGATGTAAATGCGGTTACGGTTACGGGCGATACCCTGTGGATAGGTACCGTGTCGGGCCTGACGCGGTTGAAGATGCTGCCCAATACCAAGGAAGGTAATTTCCGAACGATGGTGACCGCAGTGCATTACCAACAGGGCAAAGAAGGGGTAACAAAGTTGATGATTGACGCTTTTGATACGGTGGGTACTGTGATTCATTTGCCCATGGATGCCAGTCTGGTGTCTGTAGATCTGGCAGGTTTGGATTTTCGGAGTTCTGGTGGTTTGCGGTATGTCTGCACAGTTACCGAGCGGTTGTTGCCCTTGGCAAACCTTACATTTGACAATCTGTTGGGCTGGATGATGAATGGGTTTAAGCCCAAAAAACAAACACAATCGATAACAACCGGCAGTTTTGATTTTGGTATCAATATGTTGCCCGGGCGCTACGAACTTGTGGCAACAGCGGTGAACAGCAGAGGTGGAGAAAGCAACCATCCCGTCCGGATTGAATTGATGATGCCGGCACATTTGTACGAAACCATTTGGTTTTGGTTTTTAATCTGGGGTATGCTGGGTTTTCTTGTTTACAAAATGGTTGATACCCAATCGGCCATTCACTGTTTGCGGGCCTCCATATCAGAGTTGCAGTTGCAGGCTTTGCAAACACAGATTAATCCGCATTTTATCGGTAATGCCATCAACAGTGTACAACAATTTTTTTACCCGCCCGATCCGGCGAAGGCCAGTGAATATGTGACATTACTAACCCGTATGCTGAGGCGTACACTTGAGTTTTCGGAACGCAGTTTCATTCACTTTGGCGATGAGGTAGCCTACGATTCCGATTATCTGGAGCTCAACCATTTGCGTTTTGGAGAACATCTTATCTACAGCATCGAAGGCGCCGATGCCATCAATGCCCAAACCCCTTTCCCGACGATGATGGTGCAGCCTTTGCTGGAAAATGCAACCCTACACGGCATCGCACCCGATGGTAAAACGGTGCTGAACCTGCGTTTTGAAATGCTTGGAAAAAAATTGGTTTGTACCCTAACCGACAATGGCATCGGGATCAATGCCATGCAACAAAGGCCTACCGAACATGGTCGTGTGTCTAAAGGGCTCCAAATGCTGCACAAAAAAGCTGAAACCATCAATCAACTTTACGGCACCAACATGACCTTGCAAACCATTGACCTTGGTGACCAGACCAATGCAAACAGTCATGGCACAAGGGTCGTACTGTCCTTCGAACCTGCACAAGTCTACAGCATGCGGTCCAGAGGGGTAAGACGTCTGTTGAATTGGTTGTTCAAAAAACGCCAACCATGAGTACAAAAAACATCCGAACCCTGATTGTAGATGATGAATTGGGGGCAGTAAGAACCCTGCGCGGCATGTTGGGTGAGTACTGTCCGCAGGTACATGTACTCGATGAAGCTCTGAACGCCAGCGATGCACTCAAAGCTGTTGAGAAACACCGGCCAGACCTGGTATTTCTCGATATTGAAATGCCCCACGGTTCGGGATTCGATTTCCTGCGCCAGTTCCAGCGTATACCTTTCGGCGTCATTTTTACAACCGCCTATACCGAACATGCCGTGGAAGCCATCAACAGGGTGCAACCCTGGGCGTACCTCGTAAAACCCATCAGTGTTCGTGAACTGAAAGAAGCTGTAAGTGTCGCGGAAGAAAAAATGGCACAGCCCAAGGGCCCACACACCGAAATGGCTGACACCGGCGGCATGGTGTTCAACGACGGCCGCAAAGGTGCATTGGTTGTGCGCCACCATGAAATGCTCCTGTTTGAAGCCCAGGGTTCTGTTACCACCCTGCATTACGTACGCGACGGAAAGGTGCACAAACACACCATGTACAAGTCCCTGAACGGCCTCATGACCCAATTGCCAGCACCATCGTTTTGCCGTACCCACCATCGTAGCATTGTCAACATGAACCGTATTTTGCGCTTCGAACGCACCGGCCGTAATGGTGTGGTTCACCTGCACCATGGGTTAAAAGCCGTGGTGTCTATTGGCAAAATGGAGGAGTTTGAAAAAAAACTGTCTTAACCCGGATTTTGGGGATTTTGGGGATGGGGATTTTAGGTCCCACGCTTCGCTGGGATGACAAAAAAGGATTGGGATGGATGGGATGGGATTTTGAATGGATGGATTTGAAAAGGACAAATAGGATGCCTGGAAGCAGTGACATCCTCAAATCTTTACAAATCCAATCCAATTAATATCCCATCCCATCCATCCCAATCTTCAAATCCCCAAAAATCCCAATCCCAAAAATCCCAAAAATCCGGGTTAAGACAGAAACGGCCGTCCCGACATTCCGGGACAGCCGCGTTGCTGTTGTCTATGGTAAATCTCGCGTTAAGAGCTGATCAGGATTTCCAGGATTTAAAGATTTTCAGGATTTTTTATTTCAGGATGGTAACCCTGGGTATTGCATCCTGAAAATAAAAATCCTGTTCATCTTATAATCCCGAAAATCATGATCAAAGGGCCGCGACAACTCAGTAGAGGACGGGGGCCGGCCGGACTGGTAGTGGGAACAGCGATGTATAGAGGAGGAAACTGAACAGCTGAAAGAAAGAATGGGTTCCAGTTCCCCGGCTCGGCTGCGTTTTCCTTTTCCGGTTGCCGCGGATGAGTTTTAGTCTGTTGGTCTGTTGGTCTGTTGGTCGGTTGGTCAAAATCAACATTGGACTAACCGACCAACCGACTAACAGACCAACAGACTATGCTGAGCAGGCTTCGCAATCGGGATTGTCGATGCTGCAAACCTTGCCTTGTAGTTCTTCTGGGTTGAGCGCCTCCATTTTTGGTACTTCCACTTTGGCGCTTACCGTGGCGTCGCTGGTCACTTTGTTTACAAATTTTTGCTGGTGCTTTTGTCCCAGTGTAAATTTGATCGGGTCGGTGGCAGCTTTGCTCCGCAGGTAGTACATGCCTGTTTTGAGGCCTTTTTGCCAGGAATAGAAGTGCATGCTCGACAGTTTTGCGAACGTTGGCGCTTCCATAAATACATTGAGGCTTTGGCTTTGGCAGATGAAGGCGCCACGGTCGGCCGACATGTCGATGATCACTTTTTGGCTGATCTCGTAGGCGGTTTTGTACAGGTTACGCACTTCAAGCGGGATGTCTTCGATGCCCTGAATGGATCCGTTGGCGGCCATGATGGCTTCGCGCATTTCTTCGTTCCACATGCCCAGGCGCACGAGGTCGCGCATGAGGTATTTGTTCACCACAATGTGCTCGCCGGCAAGTGTACGGCGGGTGTACAGGTTCGAGGTATAAGGCTCGAAGCACTCGTTGTTGCCGAGGATCTGGCTGGTGCTGGCCGTTGGCATGGGTGCAAGCAGGAGGGAGTTGCGAATGCCGTCTTTCATAACGTTTTTGCGCAATCCATCCCAGTCCCAACGTTTGGAGGGCTGCACGTCCCAAAGGTCGAACTGGAACTTACCTTCGCTGATGGGTGAGCCCTGGAAGGTTGTGTAGGCGCCGTGTTGTTTGGCCAGTTCGTGGCTTTCGGTAAGGGCCGCGAAGTAGATGGTTTCAAAAATATCTTTGTTGAGCTGGCGTGCTTCGGGCGAATCGAAGGGGAAACGCATGAGGATGAACGCATCGGCCAGGCCTTGTACGCCGATACCGATCGGACGGTGGCGCATGTTGGAGTTCTCTGCTTCCGGAATCGGGTAGTAGTTCACATCGATCACCTTGTTGAGGTTGCGTGTGACCACCCGGGTGATGTCGTACAGTTTGTCGAAGTTGAACTTGCCGTCTTCCACAAACTTGGGCAAGGCCAGTGAAGCAAGGTTGCACACGGCCACTTCGTCGGCGGAGGTGTACTCGAGGATTTCGGTACAAAGGTTCGACGAGCGGATGGTGCCCAGGTTTTTCTGGTTGCTTTTTTTGTTTGCGGCGTCCTTGTACAGGATGTAAGGCGTGCCGGTTTCGGTTTGACTTTCCAAAACGGCGTTCCACAGTTCGCGGGCTTTTACGGTTTTGCGCTGACGGTTTTCCTGCTCGTATTTGTGGTACAAGGCTTCGAACTCGCCGCCGTACACGTCGTAGAGGCCCGGAGCTTCGTTCGGGTCAAACAGCGACCAATCGGCGTCGGCTTTTACACGTTCCATAAACAGATCGGGAATCCAGAGGGCGTAGAAGAGGTCGCGGGCGCGCATTTCTTCCTTACCGTGGTTCTTTTTCAGTTCGAGGAACTCGTACACATCGGCATGCCACGGTTCGAGGTAGATGGCGAAGGCGCCTTTGCGTTTGCCGCCGCCCTGGTCCACGTACCGTGCCGTATCGTTGAACACGCGCAGCATGGGTATGATGCCGTTGGAGGTGCCGCCGGTGCCTTTGATGTAAGAGCCTGTGGCGCGTATGTTGTGGATGCTGAGTCCGATGCCGCCGGCGCTTTGGCTGATGAGGGCGCAGCGCTGGAGGGTTTCAAAAATGCCGCCGATGCTGTCGTCGGTCATGGTGAGCAGGAAACAGCTCGACAGTTGCGGCTTCGGTGTGCCGGCGTTGAAAAGGGTAGGCGTAGCGTGGATGAACCAGCGTTCCGACATCAGGTTGTAGGTCTCGATCGCTTTTTCAATGTCTTCGCCGTGGATGCCTACCGATACACGCATGAAGAGGTGTTGCGGACGTTCAACAACCTTGCCGTTCATACGCATGAGGTACGAGCGTTCGAGTGTTTTGAAGCCAAAATAATCGAAGTCGAAATCACGGTCGTAAATGATCGCCGAATCGAGCTGGGTTTTGTGCTTCATCACGATGTTGTACGTCTTTTCACCGATCAGACCGGCGCGGTCGCCGGTTTTTGGGTCGACGTAGTGATAAAGGTCTTCGATCACTTTGTGGAACGACTTTTCGGTTTCCTTATGCAGGTTCGACACGGCGACGCGGGCGGCCAGCAGGGCGTAATCGGGGTGAACCGTGGCCATGGTGGCGGCCGTTTCTGCGGCCAGGTTGTCGAGTTCGAGCGTGGTTACGCCGTCGTACAGGCCCATGATCACCTTTTTGGCAATGTCGATCATGTTGACGTAATCGGTGTCGAGGCCGTACGAGAGTTTTTTGAGGCGGGCCGTGATTTTATCGAAGGAAACTTCCTCGGTGCGGCCGTCGCGTTTGAATACTTGCATCATAGTTTATCAGTGGTCAGTTATGGAGGTTGGACTTTAGTCCGACAAGAATTTTTATTTTTTCACGAACGTCTTCGCCCAAACACCTTTTTCGGTGTTGATCTGGAGCACGTATTGTCCGTTGGCGATGTTGGTAACGTCGATGCTGTTTCCGGTGAAACTTTGTTGCAATACGGTGCGGCCGCTGAGGTCTACGATGATGGCTTCCATCGTTTGTCCCGTCAGTTCGTTGTCTTTGATCTCGAGGTTGATCTGGCCGGCGGTTACAGGATTGGGGAAGAATCGGATGGACGATTCGGGCAGAACCTCCTTGGTCGTAACAGCCACGATGGGCAATATGATGTCTTCCGTTTTGGCTTCACCCGAACAAACACCGCCGGTATTTCCACTTTTGCGTTTGATAAGAAAGGCGAAACCGTTGGTGATGGCCACCTGAGGTGTAACGTTGTAAAAGGCTTGGAGGGTAGGGGTAAAAGTGATGCTGAACACGTTGTTGCCTTCGGCAGTCATTTTATGGGCTTCGTTGGAGTTGTCCCACATACCGTTACCACCCGAAGCGAGGTTTTCGGAGGGTTTCCAGGTCCAGAGGTACACATCGCCCAGTCCGAGGTTGGGACAAGTGGTTTCATCCAGGTCCACGTAAAGTTTCACCGGATTGTTGAAGTTGATCTGTGCGGGTTCAGTCCAGGCAACCTGGGCTTGTGCGGCGGCGGCGATGCAAAGCATGCCAAGAATTTGGATGAAAGTTTTCATTAGTGTGCGTGTTTAAAAATTGTCTTAATCAGGAATTAAATATTAGATGAATTTTTAATTTTAGGATTCGGTATGAAAATCCCCCATCCTGAAATAAAAATCCTGCAAATCTTTAAATCCTGCAAATCCTGATCAGAAGTCGGCTTCCGTAGAAAATACCTGGTCTTCACGTTTGGTCATGACGCCTGCTTTGGCGTAATCGCCCACACGTTTTTCAAAAAAGTTTGTTTTGCCCTGGATTGAAATCATGTCCATCCATGGGAATGGGTTTGGTGTGCCGTACACTTTATCGTTGCCGAGCGACATGAGCAGGCGGTCGGCAACAAACTCGATGTACTGGCACATGAGTTCGGCGTTCATGCCGATGAGCGAAACGGGCAAAGCGTCGGTCACAAA